>NZ_JYNH01000085.1 GCF_000960765.1 Desulfosporosinus sp. I2
AAAGGCTTTAGCGAACCCCGAAAAATGGGCCGAATATGAAGCTTTAATGAGGGAGCATAAGGTACCGGAATGGTATATCGATTCCTGCCGAAAAATAAAATACATGTTTCCTAAAGCTCATGCTGCAGCCTATGTCATGATGGCCTTCCGCATAGCCTGGTTTAAGGTGCACATACCCCAGGCATATTATGCAGCCTACTTCACCATTCGAGCCAAGGCCTTTGACGCTGAATTTATGATCTTCGGCAAAGAAAAGGTTAAGGCCAAAATGAAGGAAATTGAGGAGCTGGGCAACGCTGCCACTCCAAAGGATAAGGATATGTACGATGACTTGGAATTGGTTTTGGAAATGTATGAAAGGGGCTTTAAATTTCTGCCCATTGATTTATACAAATCCCATGCTACAAAATTCCTGCTTGAGGAGGAGGGCTTACGGCCGCCCATCAACAGCATATCCGGCATGGGCACTGTGGCAGCTGAAGGTCTCTATAACGCAGCCCAAGAAAAGCCCTTCAACTCCATAGAGGATGTCAAGAAACGGGCTAAGATCGGGAATTCTACCATCGATTCACTTCGGAAATTTGGCTGCTTTAAAGGAATTCCGGAAAGTGATCAGATGAGTCTTTTTGATGTAATTTAATGAGCGATTAAATGAAAAAAACAAGCCACCGTTCACAGGCGGTGGCTTAAGACTTTTATAACACAGTGGTGGATTGGGCGGAGCTCTCAACCGAGAAAGTGGTTCGGGATCTTTACTGCTGAATCGGGACCATCACCCTGGCCTTGGCAGCAAAGGCCAGAAAGGTCTGGGGAATCGAAGAAAATCCGTACGCAGTGGAAGATGCCCGGGAAAATGCCAAGCGCAATAGAGTTGATAATGTGGAGTTTATCCCAGGCAAAGTGGAAGACACCTTCCGGTAAATTACTGACCGTCCAGATATCGTCGTCCTCGATCCGCCCCGGGCCGGGGCACACAAAAGAGTGCTGGAGCGATTGCTGGAATTGGGGCCAGATCAGATCATCTATGTCTCCTGTGATTCGGGGACTTTGGCACGGGATCTGGGGATACTGCAGAGCGGGGGATACCGGTGGCTGAGGTGCAGCCGGTGGATTGTTTCCGTGGACGGTGCACGTCGAGTGCTTAATAGTGCTATATTGGGGTTGAGTGAAAGCCTTGATATGAGCGGTTCGCAGAGTAAGATGTTATTTTAGGGTGACATAGTGTGTGAGGGAACATATTGAGCTCGATTGTTTTAATTGACCGGTCGGGCTTTTTTGTTTCGAATTCCTTGATTGATGTTATCGTATATGATAACATAATGATGAGGTGGAGCATATGCTAAGATTAGAGGTGTATCATGGATTGGCAAGTGGAATACTATAAAAAGGAAAACGGGGATATACCCGTGCTGGATTTTCTGCTATCGTTGGAAGCAAAAATGCGGGCGAAAGCCTTTAGCGAAATAGAACTGCTGGAAAAGCATGGACCCGAATTAAGGGCGCCTTACGTCAAGCCCATAAAAGGCAAAGGCCTATTTGAACTGAGAATCAAATTCGCGTCGGACATCAGCAGGATATTCTATTTCACATACCGCCAGAAGACCTTTGTGCTGCTTCATGGTTTCACCAAAAAAACTGAAAAGACGCCTCAAAGAGAGATTGAACGGGCACTGCGTTATTTAGAAGATTATGAAAGAAGGTGTGGTAATGAGTAAAGCGGGAGCAAAGTTTTCCGAAGTAAAAGAGCTTTTGATGAAGGATGAAGAATTCAAAGCTGAATACGAAAAGCTAAAACCTCGCTATGATGTGATTTCGCAAATCATTGAAGCGCGAACCAGCCAAAATATTACCCAGGAAGAATTAGCGCTTCGGGTTGGGACCCAGAAATCCAATATCAGCCGTCTGGAAAGTGGAACGTATAATCCATCCCTTGACTTTCTGTCTAAGGTTGCCCGTTCTCTTGGGAAAGAGGTACAGGTCACATTAAAATAGCCATTGTGAAAAGGCATAAAGAAACGCGTGATAGCACAGTATCCTTTATGGACGGCAAGCGGTATTACGACAACAACGCCACCTACGCGCTCATGCGGCAGGCTTCCGACCGGATGTGCAGGGAATACTCCCTGTCCGTCATCCAAAACCCACAGCGAGGCAAATCCAAACACTACGGAGAGTGGAAAGCTGAGCAGGAAGGCAAACCCACCTGGCGGGGCCTTATCCGCGAGGATGTGGACAAAGCAATCTCTTCGTCCATGACCTTCAGCCAGTTTATTACCGCGCTCCGAAAACAGGGCTACGAGGCAAAAACCGGCGTAAAATACATGGCGGTACGCCCTCCGGGCAAGGAGCGTTTTGTCCGGCTGAAAACCATTCTATCTGTGTAGACAGAGATGTAGGTCATAAATAAAATATAAAATTCTGAATTGGTAAAAATTACTTAACATAATGCTCTAAATTCACTGGAATGAGCAAGAATGTACCCCGCAATAGGATGGTTCAATTGCTTGTAAACTTCACTATTACTTTGGATTTCATGTAAAGGCCACCATAAATTAAATTCTGTGCTTTGCATATTAAGATCATCAATAAACTGAGCAAGCCAAGAATCTTCAATATATTGCCCACATGTTGAACGAAATCTGCCCAGTAAACCCTTGGCATGCAGATTCCAGTCGACAAATAACTGTTTATATTTATTATCTGTGAACATTTCCGATATAAATGTACCGGGCAACTATCCCTATGGAGGAGTAACGGATCTATGGAGTGTTGATTTTATAGCAGTTAGTGATAAGTGTTCGCAATGCGGTGTTTGTGCAGAGGGGTGTCCTGTTGGGGCTATCGATTCAGAAAATAGTAATTTGATTGATGAGGAAAAATGCATCACGTGTTGTGCCTGCATCAAGAACTGTCCACAAAACGCCAGAACGATGAAAACCGGTCTAGTCAAAGACGCTGCAATGCGACTAAATAAACTGTATAAAGAGCGAAAGGAGCCGGTATTCTTTTTTTAATTAGTAAACAGCGAAGAACCCCGCAACAGGCTTAACCATGCCAAGACCAAGGGCAGTTGGCTCATAATAGTTCCCAGCAGATAAGTTCTAGGAAAAAGACTTTTTAGTCAACATTTAGAATGGAGCACTAAAAAAAGCTGTAGGCTTTTTAAGTGCTCCATTCTCATTAATCCTTATTTTTCTTTTGCTGCTAATTCAATTAATGCTTGGGTTAAATCTCCATTTAATTTCCCAAGAGTTTGTTTGTCCAGAGGGCTTGCCTTTGAGCCTGCTATAGTTGGATCAAGAGATTCTTCGATTTTTTTATAAAGATCCGGGTATTTCTGTTTTACACTATCCTCAAAGGGACTCCAGGCATCTTCTAACTGAGGCCCAGTCACTTTTACCTTTGCTTCAACTCCAGCATCAATAGCCGCTTTCAAATCTGCTGTGATGCTAAGCATCTTTGTCACGCCCGTTTGAATGGCCGAAGGTGTTTGAGTTGATGTCCCTTGTTGAGATGTTTCTTGGGATGTTGTTTGATCCGTCTTGGTTGCTTGTGTGGAAGAGTTTGGTGTCGTGGCAGTTGTGTTATTTGCGCCACATCCGGCAATAACTCCTAAACTGATTACGAGAGTTGAAGCAAGTATTATACGAGATAATTTCATTGAACTTTCCCCCTTAAATATTTACTTGGATCATCTTAGCGTATTACGTGCGACTCTTTTTGCATGTGTTTTTTAGCAGTTAATCGTTTCCAAAGAATTACGGATAGGGCACTAATAACTAAAGCAATTTGGGGAATAGCGCTCTGCCATGATGGATAAAGAGCTAAAAGATCTATATTGGGTATACTCGAAGCAGTTGTAGATGGGATTGTACCAGCTAATTGCAAACCATGAATCCCCATTCCGGTAAACTTAATACATAAGTAAAAGACGATAATACTAGAAACCATGAAAAAGGGGCGTATAGGAAGCCTCAAACCTAAGCGAATCATTAAATAAGCCAGAGCGCTAAGTAAGGCAAATCCGATCACTAAACCAAGCACAAGTTCTTTCATACTAATCTGATTGACCATCCCTATAAAGAACAAGACTGTTTCTGTTCCTTCCCTGAAGACAGCCAGAAAAGAAAGAACTCCCAAGGAAACCATCCGTCCTGTATCCAAAGCGGATTCGCTTTTATTGCGGATGTACTTTTGCCAATCAGAAATATTGGATTGACTATGCAGCCAATAACTCATGTATAAGAGCATAACAGCTGCAAATATACCGGTCCAGCCATTGATCAGGGCATTGTTATTACCGAATGCCCCGGAAGAGAAGACGAACTTTACGATGATCGCGACCATAATGCTGAGAAGCAAACCACCTAAAACCCCAAGCCAAATCCATCCGTTTCCCTTGGTTCGGCCCGACTTCTTGACAAAAGCCAGTAAAGCAGCAATGACCAAGAGCGCTTCAAGACCTTCACGGATCAGGATCATAGCGGCATCCCAAAACGTATAACCGGATTTGCTCGCCAGTGGGCTCAAGTAATTAATCATCTGATCCAGTAATTGAATCGCGCCTTGATAATTAGGTGGATTAGCAGAAAGCATCGCATTTACAGTGACAATGTCTCTTTCCGAATCGCTATAAACGGCTGCGGATTGAGCAACTACAACGCCTTCTACACTTAACCAGGATTCCCGTACTTTCGAAATCTCGGCCAGTGCTGATTGCTGTTGATGATCTTGGGCCTTGATCTTGGTTTGTTGCAAGAGGACAATGAAATCACTTAATGAAATATTTTCTTGTTTAAACTGTTTTCCCTTGGGGAACTCTCCACGGATGAACTTCTGATTGACGTTTTTAAGCCCTTGCAAGGTCTGGGTTATGTTTTCTTGTTTATTTTGCATAAATGCATAATCTACTTGACCCATATTGGATTCGATATCTTTATACGCATCTCCAGATTCTTGTTTCACGCTATCTTCGGTTTGTCCCCATAAATCGTGAAATTTTTGATAGCTTTGCTTTGCTTCAGACAAGTGTCCTTGGTTTGTCTCTGTTATTGCTTGATCGATATAGATATCCGCCTTGGTCATGTTGTCTGCTGCTTGAGTTGCGGCCCATACTTTGATAGGACTCAACGTTATTACCAGAATCGTTAAAATAAGTAATGTAGTTTTAATTCCCCGCATCATTTTGCACCTCCTCGTAATTCAATGAGTATGATAACTATTCTCATTTGAAATAATACAATTTAATTCATATTAAGTCAATGGTTTTTGTTGGTAATTAGTAAAAGAACGTTATTTGCGCCTTGGTCAAGGCCTGTCTGAATAGCGCTTGAAGAACAAATTTTTAAATTTCATTGTGAAAGAAGGGTAAAAAATCCGGGGATATCTCCCGGATTTTGATACACAAGTATTTCCTTATTAGTTGAATTGCCCTCCAACCTAATTATTGGGCTTCGGATTTATCCATGAGTAGGGATCTGTTTAGCAGCTGCGACTGTTTTTGTTACTTTATTTTGTAGTATACTACGTGGGGAAGAGGTGAATTTAACAATGATAGATCAAAAAAGCAAAAATTTATATGGTCTTTTTCCTTTTTTGCAGGATGTTAAGATTCATACCTATGGGCTCGCCCCAGTTAAACTACATGCTGGAGTTTGCGCTTTTACTGATGGAGGGGAAAGCACTTCGATTCCATTATTAATTAAAGGTTCAATCAAGGTTCTGAAAACTGCTGAATCAGGGCGGGAAATTCTGCTCTATCGTATTAAACCGGGTGAAACCTGCATTATTATGCTCTCTAGTGCATTGGGCAATATCCCCTATCCTGCAACGGCCATCGTTGAACAGGAGATGGAAGCACTTATGATACCCAATGAATTATATAAATATTGGCTGCAACATATTCCTGCTGTTCAGACTTTTACCTACCAAAGCATGGCCCAGCGTCTGGGTAGCGTCATGGCTCTCATCGAGGAGATCACGTTCAAAAGAATTGACATACGCCTAATCCGTTTTCTCCTGGAGCATACTTCTGAAAGGCAGGCCATACTTTACGAAACTCATGAAGAAGTAGCTATTGAACTGGGGACTGCGCGCGAAGTCATTAGTCGTCTCTTGAAAAATATGGAAGGTGACCATTTTGCTAATACTTTCACGTGGTAAGATTGAAATAACCAAGCGTCAAGAATTAGAAAAAATGCTTCTCATTCGGTGACTTTGTCACTGAAGTTTCTTCCGGAGACGTGTATCATTTATTTTAGAAACACAAAGCTCACGAGAAGGAGGAAATCTTATGAAAGCAAATGAAGGAAGTTTGGAAAGAATCATTCGTCTTATTCTTGGTCTAATCGTTTTGTCTCTATGGTTTGTTCTTCAAGGCAATGCCAAATATCTTGCCTTAATCGGTCTAATTCCACTTATTACAGCCATATTAGGATGGTGCCCCCTTTATTCGATCTTTGGCATTAATACCTGTAAGAGAAAATAATTAACAGCAATAGTTTCCCTGTCGTTGGTTAGAAAAATAACTGAGTTTAAATATCACTTAGGCTTAGGACATAATAAAAAGTAGACCGCCCCTTGAGTTAAATGGGCGGTCGCTTAAATCGAGGAGGAATTCTATGCAATGTCGACGCCTACGGACCATCGTAACGGATTCATGCACAGCATCTTTTTTGCATCCTCAAGGCACGCTGAGACCGTGGTGTAAAGAGAGGAAATAGCCTGGTATCAAGGGGGTTGGGGCATCAAATAGGCATTTTTTCTTGGTCATTCATTGAATATCCATCTCTTTTAACATCACTCATATTTAATGAATCATCTTTTGTTTCAATATTCTTAAGTTTTTTAACTGCCCCATAAGCTTCTTTTAATGAAAGCTTATCTTCTCTCCCGGAAATAACCCATAACGTTTTATACCCCCTGGGTACAGAGAGAAGCTTTTCTTCACCTTTGCCATCCGTAAAATAGACTAACAAATTAACTTTATTATTATTAGCATATTCAAAAACCGGGGTAAATCTGGTGCCGCCTCTGATATTAATCCGATCTTTGATCTCCTTTACAGATTTGACGTTATACACCCGTCTGATTTCGCTATCACATTCTACAATAGTAATTTCATGATGATAATTTTTAACGATAGCGAGGACTTCTTTAATGGCTTGATTAAATTCTTGATCACTAATGCTGCCGCTGATATCAAGGGCAACAACAATTTTGGCTTTATGACTCCTAAGTTGACCTCTTAAATCTAATCTATCGGGCTGTCTTCTATTTCTTCTGGTGATCGTCTTCTTTTTATTACTTTCAACAGCTCCCATCAACCTCTTAAGATATAAATTCCAAGGCAATTCACCCTTGCTGTTTTTAAGGGATGAGATGATACTTGCTAAATAATTTGGAATGCTGCCTTTTTGAGCATTATTAATAAACTTCTCAGTAAATTCTTGAAGTGTTTTTTCATCGATATCACTGGAATCTTCCCAAATGTCATGGGTTTTTTCAGGATTATAATCGGTTTCTATTTTTTCGTCTTGATTACTATCATCATTTTGATTATTATCATCTTTATTATTATCATCTGCCTCATCTTCATCTTCATAACTATCATCGGCCTCATCCTCATCCGCTTCCAGTAAGTCCAGGGCAGTTTGAATCTCTTCTAGATAATATTCAAAAGGTTTAAAGGGCAGGAGTTCTAAAGAATAATTTAAATTTACCCATTCTAAGGTAACAGCATAGGGGGGCAGATGATCCAAATAGGTGTTGACGACGATATTCATGGCCATATTGATGGCTAATGTGCTGTAGTCAGCCTTGAATTCTTTTGCTCTTATTAAATGCATGGATACTATATGGAGTATTTCGTGTTTAATCGTGCTTTCCATTTGTTTTAGATTAAGATTTAAAAAAATTATTAATAATGATATCTGCTTTTTCATAAAGCCCATTAACCAGGTTATCAAAACAAGTTTTCACAGTTTATCACCTTATTAAACGATAAGATTCAAAATATGATTCGATAAACGCTTCATTCTCTAGGGCGTGTTTGTATACATCAGGATAACTGTTTTTAATATCCTTCATGAGTCCTATCTTTAAATCGACAGGATATAGTTCCAAAAACTCAATCAGCCTCTCCATATAAAAATTTGAATCATCACTATGATTTAAGATATTTGCTTCTAAGTTTTTGAGAATATTCTTGGCTGATAGATAAAGCCTGGTATGGCTTTCGTTTTTTACTTTTTCTATGATCGATTCGTGAAGAGAATTTCCAGAAAAAACATCTTGATAGGATATGAGGGAACGATGATCAGATTCCACAAAGCTCACAAACTCTTCGGCGATTAGTCGCCCGACATTTCCTTTGATAACATTTAAAAACACGGAGCGAGGTATGGAATCTTTTTTCTCCTTATATATTTTATAACTGCTGGAAATTCGCTCATAGCTTCTGGGAGTTGCTCTTAGATCGTCTTCGTTGATCTTATGCAAATAATCGGGGAAGGTGGAGATAAACTCGACAACCTTTTGCTCAATTCCGGCCTCTATGGCCCAATCTAACCACTGATTATAGTCAGGCTCCATCGATAACCAGACAAACCGATTTTCTTGGGCGGCATCCATATCGACAACCTGGTAATCAAAATCCGAACCATATTTGCTGGAAGGATTCATAGCGGCTAATATTTTTACATTTTCAGGTAACTTATAGCCATTGATTTCCCGATTTAAGATTAAATTCATCAGTTCCTGTTGGACTGTATGTTCACAGCGATTGATCTCGTCTATAAATAACAGAACGATTTTTCCTTGAGCTATTTCTTCATCAATTTCCCTGAGCTTATGATGAACAGCATAGACTGTCGCTTTCTTTTCATACTGATCTTCTTGATTATTGACGCCTGCATAAGCTTCGATCGTTGGCAGATCCCCTATTTCACCTTCTTTAAGAAGATTCCCATTAATCACAATCAAACTCCACTGATTTTCTTGTGCAATTTCCTGGGCTAACGCTGTTTTGCCAATTCCGCTTTCCCCAACGATTAAAGGGACTTCTCCCGTCGATAGTACTAAGTCAACACTTTTTAAGGTGTCTGTAAAATTCATGAGTTCTCACTCCTATAGCAGCTTCAGCTTTTCATCTACAGCTATTTTTTTCGTCTTTTTACTTCCATATTTATCAATAAACATGATCTTGTCGATGGGCATAAGGTCGCTGTTTTGATTGAGGTAACTGCAATTTAAAAAGTCTCTGACATATTTTTCTTCAACATCTTCATTGGCTAAGGATTCCTTTAACACGTGTTCTAATTCTTCTTGAGAAATTTCGTTCATAACATATTTAATCACTAAAATATTGACTTTCAATAATTCTAAGATTTTATGTTTATCTAAATCATTGATAAAGGTAATAGCCCTCTCATTATTCTTGATCGCTAGAAGCTCGGCCTGATGGGTAGGAGAATTGATATATCTTAAGGCATCATAACTGATTTTTACTGCCTCTTCCTGGACACTGGCGCAAGGTTCTTTGATAAACTTTATTGAATCGTAATTTTTTCCTACTGCTAATAATTGCAATTCCTCACTTGGATTCTTAACATATTTAATAGCCCAGCCGGCTCGATTGATCGCTAATTTTATTAACTGATCGCTGGGATTTTTAAGATACTCTAAATTAACCCAGCCATCATTGATCGCTTTGATCATCATATCTGCTGTAGGGTCATCGATAAATTGAATCGCTCGGCCATTATTGTCTAGAGCTAATTCTTGCATCTCTCTGGTTGGATTATCAATATATTTTAACGTCAGGCCATTTTTTTGAACAGCCAATAACTTGATCTCATCGGTCGGATTAGTTATATAGGCTATCGCATTAGGATCATTCTTGATCATTTTAATCAGCTTTGCTTTTTCCATAAGGTTACGTTCCTTCTGTGATTATTTTTATTTTACCCACCTGGCCACCACAAACCCAGGATTTCCTTCTCTTTTCTCCTCGAGAGAAAGGGCCTCAGTTGTTGTTTGAACATTTGGTGGGAAGAAAAGACATTCTCCAATTTCGACAGATACACCGATTTGCCAGGAACCTATTTCCTCTTTGGTATAAAGAGCAGCACGGGCGAAGACAGAAGTGGGGTTGTTACGAGCTGCCTCACCATAGTACTCACTCCAGGCACTCATGCCGGCGATGAGTCCGATCATCATACAGCCCCCGGGCTTTAAATGACTAAAAAGTTTTTTCAGGACGTTTTCCGGTTCAGGTACGAATTCAAAGGCGGTCATGGAAAAAATCCCATCATAGGTTTCCAGTTGATCCAGAATTTCTGTAATATCAGCATGCCACCAGTGAACAGGCTTAACTTTAGAGGTGTTTTCCTCAATGGCCGCTATTTTCTTTTGGGCCAGAGCCATCATTTCACCGGAAATATCCACAGCAGTGACCTCATATCCCTCTTGCACAAGCCAGCTGGTATATTGTCCAGTACCACATCCGATCTCTAGAACCTTGGGACCCGGTGCCTTAAACATGGACTGGGCCAGGTGACGTTCAACTTGATCAGAGACCGGTACTGGATGAGAATAGCGTACATGTCGGTAGATCAAAGGATATAAAAGTTTACAATAAGCTAATTCGTGATAAAATCCCCCGGATCATCGAGGAAAGCGGAAAGAAAGCCATTTTAGAAAAGGTCTCTGGTAAAAAATACCTTGGCTTATTACACGCAAAATTAGCTGAAGAACTTAAGGTATATCTGGACAGCCAAAGAGTTGAAGAACTAGCGGACTTAGTTGAAGTGGTCTACGCTATATTGGACCATAAAGAGGTTACTCGGCAGGAATTCGAGGGTGTCCGAAAGTAAAAGGTTATGGAGAGAGGCGCTTTCAAGGATAAATTGCTGCTTAAAGAAGTTATTGACGATTGAGAGGGGAGTGGAATTGACGCTAATAATTGTCCCAAATGTGGTGGGGAGCTAATCACTAGAAAGGGTAAATATGGAGATTTCAAGGGGCGTAAAAATTACCCGAAGTGTAGGTTTACAATTACCAACTAGGCAATGGATCCTGATTTGGGTAAAATGTGGAGGTAATGGAGTATAAGCGCGCCAGAGAGTTGAACCGCATACAGAAGGTACTTGAGGGCGCGAATATCAAGTTAGCTTCTATTGTTAGCGACATCGATGGCAAATCATCTCGCCGAATGGTAATGTGTATTGCAGATATAAAAATATGTCGCATTATTCTTATACTGTGACGAATTCTATGATTAGCGTTGCAATAAAGTTCAGGGGGATAAAAAATGAATGATTATAATAACCTCTCTCATATAAAGTTTTTCGGCATAGGCATTCCTGAACAGGGTCAACTGGCAACCGTAGAATATCAAGAAGAAATAAAGAGGTTAATCAGGTCTGTCAAACCTTTAGAAGAAGTTGAATTGGGAGACGAAATAAACCCTGATGGAAATAAAATTATTCTGTACCTAATAAATGGTAATGAAACTGAAATTACTGGCTTAGCACAAAGCAAGGTTCAAATTGCTCAAATAATCAATGGAGTCTCCTACAAAGCCATTGTGATTCAACAAGAATTAAGGGCTTTATTGGACAACCTTGCCATGTCTAAAAGCATACTATAGGTGTTAAATTGTCCTTAAAGCATAATACGTATTATTCTTATACCGTACCGTTGTTCTTATTTAGCGTAGGAATTACTGCAGGGTAATTTCCGCTAATTCGTGTAAATGAAAGTGCCTATTATTGGAAATTTATAGGATAGGGGTATCCACTAATGTTGAATCTCTTTGTTTTTGGCGGGTATCTATACTGTATGGAAGGTATACAAATTAAGGTAAGCATTTTTTAAAAGAGTGATAGTTTATGGCTATTTAACTTAAGATAGACTAAATTAAGAGCTTATAAAAAATTGAATCGTAGTTATCAGAAGAATCAATTAAATAGAAATTATAGGAGGTGTAACAGTAGTTGAGAATTCATAAAATGGTTTTCAACAAATGAAAAAGCTATCGCCATCAATGGATGAATGGCAATTTATTGGATTATAAAGAGAATTAGCTCTTAAACTTTCATAAGCGATGTTTTTCTGAGTTTGAGGGGCGTAGGCCTATTAATGATAAGGAAGAGGATAATGGTTTATTTGAATGTTTTCACATTTCCAAATGAGGATATGGAATTTGGCTTTTTCATGAAGGTAAAAAGAACGTGCTATGACGTGTTTTATCCGTTTAAGATATTATCAAGAATTGGTTTTGAGAGAATTGATTTTGAGCCAGTTACGATTTTATATGGAGGAAATGGTTCAGGAAAATCAACGGCATTAAATGTTATTGCAGAAAAAATAGGAATCAATCGTGATTCTATCTATAATAAATCTAATTTCTATCCCGACTATATCCATATGTGTGAGATGCAACTTGAGGCCGACATGCGATTGAGGTTATAACAGCGTGAGCCAGTCCCGTCTGCCATCTTTTTTTTGCTTTTTGCCAATTTCCTGGAAGGGAATAAAGAAATCACGCGGAAATATCAAAGGTTAACTCGAAAAAGAAAGATTAGTGTTTAAATGAAAGATAAATTTGACCCATGAGGAGACGGTGGTAAGGTTGGAGCGGGCAAGGGTTTCGCTAATAAATTAAAAGGATGATTATGATTATGATTAGAGAGATAGCTTACAATGATGTAAAAGACAGCTTTGGTGAATATTTACTGGTATGTCCAAGATAGAAAAGGTAATATTAGGGTAAGTTCTAACTTTGTTAAAGGTAAAGGCATTGTTGATTTTATTGATTAGAGGTGGAAAGACGTGGATTGGAACTATGATAATGGACGTATTTATAGTACAGATGAAAACGGCGAACTAATGTGTGAGACTACATTTATCCGTAAAGAAAATGGAGATGTGGATATAGATCATACCTATGTTAATCCTGTTTTGCGAGGTAAGGGTGTAGCCGGGAAGATGATGGAAGTAGTGGCCGAGTATTTAAGGAAAGAAGGGTTTAAAGCTACAGCCACGTGTTCATATGCTAATATTTGGTTAAAGCGGCATGAGAAACAGTATCCGGATATTCTTTCCGAGGATACGTATGGTCAAGCCGTGGCATGCAAGATTGACGGAAAACATTAACGACAAGAAGCAGTCACACTAGCCCGCATTCACCTGTTAGCCCAAATGACTCTGAGAAAGAACAAACTACCCCATGAATAGTATGGGAAGCCGAGGGCAAAAATGGAATATTGATGAGTGTAAAATAGATAATGGGGTAATACTATGGTATTTAAACCAATAAACGATTCGTTTTTCCAACAACCTACGATTAGTTTAGCTCGTGCTTTGTTGGGTAAATTGCTGGTGAAAGAAACAGAGTTAGGTACGGCGTCGGGATGGATAGTAGAAACTGAAGCCTACATTGGACCAGAAGATCGTGCGGCACATGGTTTCGGAAATCGAAGGACTAAAAGAACTGAAGTAATGTTTGGACCACCTGGGTATGCCTATACTTATGTTATGCATACCCATTGCCTTATTAACGTGGTTAGTGGAGAGATCGGGTGTCCAGAGGCGGTATTAATTAGAGCCCTAGAACCATGTTGCGGAATTGAGCTGATGTATCAACGGCGGGGAAAAGGGAAAAAGGAACGAGAGCTAACCAATGGACCAGGAAAATTAACGAAATCCCTTGGTATAGTAAAGGAAGATTACGGGAGAGCGATGTTTGAGTATCCACTTTTTATCGCAGAAGGAAAAGAAATTGGAACCATTGCGGTTGGTCCAAGAATAGGTATTCATAACAGTGGAGAAGCCAAACACTATCCTTGGCGTTTTTGGGTACAAGATAATCGCTTTGTCTCAAGATGAGAGGCGATGAACGGCCTCTCATCTTGTCGTACATGATACTATTTGCAAATTGGCGATAACTGTCGTTGTATTATATTAAGGCTAAGACGTTTAATGCAGGGCGCAGAACATAAGAGGCAGTCAAGTATTACACGGATATATTTCCTAATTCCGATATCCATTTTTTCAGCAAGTATGGAGAAGGGGAAGCCAAGTCCTCTAAGGCAATTGTCAATTATGCGGCTTTCAAATTATTGGGGATGGAGTTCTCAGCGATGGACAATGCCTATGACGTTGAATTTGGTTTCAATGAGGCCTTTTCACTTATGGTGCAGTGCGAAGACCAGGCTGAGATTGATGACTACTGGGAGAAACTTTCTGCAGTACCTGAGGCCGAGCAGTGCGGCTGGCTGAAAGACCGATTCGGATTATCCTGGCAAATCGTGCCAGCTAGCATGAATGAGATGATGAGCAAGGGCTCTAAAGAAGCAGTTCAAAGAATCACAGCCGCTTTCCTCAAAATGAAGAAGTTCGATATCGAAGCTTTGAAGCGTGCGTACAACGGAGAAGCTTAGGGAAGTGGGTGAAGTTGGCTATGGGAAATAAGCCGATCATAACAATTGAAACCATCGTGAATAGAGGTATGAATCAGGTTTGGACATGTTGGACAGAACCGAGACACATCATGCAATGGAACAACGCCTCGGAGGATTGGCATACACCGTCGGCGGAAAATGATCTGAGGGTAAGGGGGACCTTCACCTAGTGGGTAGCAACTCAAACTGGGGACCAGGTACCTGTCCCTCTGCCCTCGTCCTGCCAAAATTAAACAGAAAGTTAAGTGAATCCTATGAGTATGAATGACTTAAAGTTTAAAGCCTTCGCAGTAACCAATGAAATCGATCTTAATAAGATTGCCGTCGAATGCAATATTAGGAAAAAGTATACCTGGGAGGAGCCTCTTCTGCTGCAAGGCGAGGTGCTTGCAATAATTATCGGAGAGGAACCTGGGAAGGATGAACAGATCCTAGTTTTTTCGTTTGGGAGCATTGTTTTTATTAACTCGACCTATCAGCATACGGAGCTATTGCTGCGCTATCTGAAAACAATCAAGCCTGATATCGATATCGGACGTTATGAGAGATTTCAGGAAGACTATGTACTTCATCCGGTTGAGGGTGAAGAAATTGAGCTTACGGACCGCTATGTGCAGATCCCAAAGATGGAGTTGTTTTACCCGGAGTTGATCTCAATCGTGATCGCTAAGTCTGTAGCGCTTGAAAAGATAGAAGAGCAGCTGGGGAAAATCCTTGATGATCTTGAAAGTAAGATTGATAATCTGGAAAAGGGCAAATTGAATATCGGCAACAAAGAACTTGCCAAAACAACTTCAAGGATTGTCAGGCATGAATACAATACCATTGCGTATATTATGATTCTTGACAAACCGGACATTACCTGGGTCAACAGTGATGCAGCAGATTTTTACGACAAGATGTCGGAATTTTTTGAACTAAGTGATCGGTATGAAGTGATAAAAAGCAAGACCGAAATCTTGAAAAGCATCATCGACGGGCTTGCAACAATAAGCCATTCTATACGTGGACTGTTTGTCGAGTGGGTGATAGTGGTGCTGATTGTTATTGAAGTTTTGCTAATGGTATTTGATTAATCGGTGAAGACAGGTGTAATATGGAAAGAATCATACTGAGTACATATAAAGTAGCAGCAAGACTCCCTCTCGTGCGGATTGCGTCATTTTTTAAGCTCAGGAAGGACGCAGGCTGGAAGGAGTATATTAAAATCGATGAGGCTGAGGTTGAAAAAATCCTAAAATATGCTTCAGCGCACAAGGCAGTGTACTTATATAAATATGGCTGTATTACCTTTTTAAATTGCAATCAAGACGAGATCTCTTTGTTTCTTGAGTATTTGGGAACGCTGTTTGTTGAGATAGATTATAAATTGCTTTCTAAATTTAGTGAGACCCATGAGATGACCCGTTCAAGCGATGACTATGTAAAACTGTGGGAAAGCGCTGAGGTAAGATTTCATTATAATCCTCAGCTGCCTGAAATAGCAGCAGCAGTTTTAGCAAAGTCCACTGAGCTTGACAACATTGAAACGGAGCTTTCAGAAGTTCTAGATGAGGCGGGTCATTTCATAGTTCAACTAAATAAGGGGTATCTTAGGGCTAATACCAAAAAGGTAGCTGCAACCCTTGCTAAAAGTATCCGGTTCAAATACAGGAGCCTTGAAAGCGTAAGGCTCCTTGATAGACCCTCAGAGTTTAGCAGAACGATTGAATCAAGACTAATATTTGACAAGATAAGTGAGTATTTTGAGGTTAATAAACGATATGCCCTTTTATCAAACCAGATGGATATTTTGGACTCCATAACGGGAGAATACTTCAGCTTTAGAACCAAACAATCAGAAAGGAGGTTACTGCTATTTGAAATATTGCTGCTTGCTAGCTTTCCGCTTCTGCACTTCATATTTTAACAATCGGTGTTAAGGGCACTCAATTAGGGAACGTTAAAGTCAATTGAACCTTTGTCTTCTCGCCTTGGGGCATAGTGTTCAGTAACAACCGGGAATTTTCTGTCACTGATGATGAAAGTGCTTTTAGCTTGAAGGTCTTTATGACATCACATATAATAACGAAATAAGGGCTGTAATAATAGTTAAAAGAATAGCTAATATATTGAAGAATTCAATAAGGGCAGTAATTTGATGCTAGAGATTAATAATCTGGAGGTAACGGTATTGAAAAATCCTCAGCTCTATAACGCTATATTTCACCGCAAGTCCATCCGAAAATATAACATGACGCCACTTCCCGCTGACACACTTGGAAAGTTGCAGGAATATGCAAGCAGCGTAAAGCCGCTTGATGAAAGTATTCGATATGAGTTTGTTTACCTTGGTTCCGCTGATGTTAAGAATCTCTTGCCTATTAAAGCGCCACACTACATTTGTCTGTATTCCCAGATCAAGGGAAACTATTTGATGAATGCAGGTTTTTTGCTGCAGCAGATTGACCTATACCTCTCTGCTAATAATCTCGCCAGCTGCTGGCTGGGGATGGCGAAGCCTTCAAAAGAAGTTCCCAAGCAGATCAACGGCTTGGAGTTTGTAATTATGCTCGCCTTCGGGAATACCACCGAGCCGATATACAGAGCAAATACCTCCGAATTTATGCGTAAAAGTTTGTCTGAAATATCTAGTGTAGCGGGTGCGGACTCCATGCTCGAGTCAGTTCGCCTTGCTCCATCATCCTCCAATACACAGCCATGGATTTTTTAGCGGAGATGGAGACGTTATGACAGTGAGCCGCAAGAAGTTGAATCTTCTCAAAGCACCGTTTTATGGGAAAATGAATCAGATTGACATTGGTATTGCCCTTTTTCACTTGTGGCTCTCAGGTAACCATCAAGGCAAAGTGGTAAGTTATAGTTTTGATAAGGATGCAGCACCAAATGGTTATGAATTCATGGCGAAAGCAAAGATTAGTATGAATTAACAATGTATTTATTTGACTCAACCTGACCTCAAATTCTTGTAGTACTTTTGCATGTTATTTCGAGTGATATACCTTTTCGTGTGAATCTTAATCAACCTTGGGCCATGCCTTTTGGTTCATTGTATACATCGTCTGCGCCATACCGGACACCATGGAACCAACGACGAATAGGGTAATGCCGAAGATGAAAATGGACTTCCTGCCAAAGAGGTCCGCAAGTTTACCATAAATCGGTGCGGTTACGGAGGATGTGAGCAGATAAATCGCGAAAACCCAACTGAGTAGATTCAAGCCGCTCAATTGTTGAACAATGTGAGGCATAGCGGTAGTAACGATGGTCGTATCGATCGTAACCAGTAATATCGATACAAGCATCGCGATCGTGACCATTTTGCGCTGAGTTATTTTCCCCATCAGTCAATAATCCCCTTTAAACGTGTTGTATAGATATGTAATGATTCCCTTTCGAATTATACCACTGCTAAGTCTGTAACATAACCCATTGTTCAAGAAATATCCGGACTCAGAAATTTGCAGGGTTTGGTCAAGGTAGAGACATCTTCTTTTAATGAGGTTCCTTCACAATGCATACCCAGTGGATTAGGGGCTAAGTCTTTCTCCTGATTAAATCGCCTCAGTGCTTAATTCAAAACCTTCCAGGTTTGCTGTTTCATCAATTTCAATCAGTAAGTAACGCCTTCTGAGTAGTTTCTACCCCGCTGGCTTGAAGAATCTTTTCCTAAAAAATTTAAAGGAGAATACTTCGTCATCAAGGCCTGACTCATCTTCCCCTCTTTCCTTCCTCATTGGTTTAAAAACCTCACTCGTAAAAAGGAAATCATAAAATCGCTTGGGTAATCACAGTGGTTGATAACTTTAAGAGCTATTTCCTCAGCTTGTTCGATAAAATTATTGGAGCGGAGTGTAGCTGTAGTACCATTAGATTAATTAGTATGTACAGAATAACGATTCACGCTTTTACCGTTAAAGAAAGAGCATATTCGAGTTTTCGAGCAGAAGCAGATAAGCTTGTTTGAGTGATGGGTACAAATTATGCTTTATGACGTCGCTCCGATCGGGTTCAAACTTTTGGTGCGACAATTTATGCTATAATTAGTACAAATTATCCGCCAAGAGGAGAAACTGATGCCATGCCAGCTGCGACAAATCCTGTGATCGTCCAAAGTGATCGATCCGTTCTCTTAGAAGTCCATAATCCTCTTTACGAAGAGGCTCGTGATACCTTAGCCATCTTTGCTGAACTAGAAAAAAGTCCGGAGTATATCCATACGTATCGGATTACTCCGTTATCGTTATGGAACGCTGCTTCAAGCGGTGTGAGTGTTGCGGAAGTGCTGAGCGGTCTGGAACATTACAGCAAATTTCCTCTGCCGGACTCCGTACGCACGGAAATTCAGCAGCTCATGGGTCGCTACGGCCTGGTAAAGCTCCTTCGAGATGGAGACAAGCTCCTGCTCACGGCCGCAGACCCGATAATCCTTTTGGAAATCATTCGTCATAAAGAGGTCAAACTCTTACTGGCCTTTGATGAACAGGCGAGGAGTTACGATTTCTCAAGCCCGTCCCTAACTCAAGTAGAAATCAACCCGGAAGCACGGGGGCAATTAAAACAGCTCTTGATGAAACTCGCCTACCCTGTCGAAGACCTAGCGGGTTATAGCGAGGGCAACCCCTTACCCATGGCTTGGCGCGGCGAAAATTCTAAAGGAGAACCCTTTGCCCTGCGGTCCTATCAGCAAGAAGCCGTCGAAACCTTTCATCAACAAGGTTCAGTGCACGGCGGGAGTGGCGTCTTGGTACTTCCTTGCGGCGCCGGCAAGACCGTCATCGGTATGGGTGTGATGATGGAGTTACAGAGTGAAACGCTGATTCTGACGACGAATAATAGTGCCGTCAAACAATGGCTGCGTGAGTTGAGGGATAAGACTACCCTCGAAGCCATACAAATGGGGGAATACACCGGCGAGAAAAAAGAAATCTGTCCGGTGACCGTGGCCACTTACCAAATACTTACTCACCGTTCCAAGGCGGATGGAAACTTTGATCACTTTAACCTATTTAATGAAAAGAACTGGGGTCTAATTATCTATGATGAGGTACATCTCTTACCTGCGCCCGTCTTTCGAGCCACCTCAGAACTCCAGGCAAAGCGCCGCTTAGGTTTGACAGCGACGTTAATACGGGAAGATGGTAAAGAAGATGAGGTCTTTACGCTGATTGGTCCCAAGAAAATGGATGTTCCCTGGAAGGTCTTAGAGTCTCAAGGCTGGATTGCCACGGCTGAGTGTATGGAATGGCGAATCTCCATGAGTAAAGACCGTCGTATGGACTATGCTTTAGCTGAAGAAAAAGGGAAATTCCGGTTAGCAGCAGAGAATCCCCGTAAGCTGGACAAAGTGTCCGAGTTAATGGAGCTTCACAAGGAGGACCTGGTGTTGGTGATCGGGCAGTATGTAAATCAACTCGAACTGCTCGCTCGTGAATTGAATGCCCCTTTAATCACCGGTAAAACACCGCAACGAGAGCGTGACCGTCTGTATGAAGAGTTCCGAAGCGGCCGTCTGCACTGTTTAGTGGTATCCAAAGTCGCCAATTTTGCCATTGATTTACCCGATGCTAATGTGGCGATCCAGGTTTCCGGAACCTTCGGGTCTCGACAGGAAGAAGCACAAAGGCTCGGTCGTATACTGCGCCCCAAGCAGGGTGACAGCAGAGCGTATTTTTATAGTTTGGTTTCTAAAGATACCAAAGAACAGGAATTCGCCATGCATCGTCAGCTTTTTCTAACCGAACAAGGGTATGCGTATAAAATCATGATCGAGGAGGATCTTGAACCATGAAGAAGCCGACGAGCGCCTCAATACGGAACCAGAATCCACCTGCTCCTTCCGACCAACCGAAACCCCAAAAGTGGCGGCCTGTATTTGGCGAAAAATTGCCGCCTGGTTTTAAACCATCCACTTACTCAGAGGAGTCCAGGGAAAACCCAGCCCCGGCACAAGGGAGTCCTTCTCAGCCAAGTCCAAAATCCAGATCGAAACCAGAGGCTGCCCCCGTAAAGAAGCTTAAGCCGAAAGCTTGGCCGGACTATTTTGCCAAGATGGATTCTGTGGAGCGAATTCTCTTTGCCTATATGGCCTATACCCGACCGGAGGATAGAACTATCGATTATTTTTGTAGTTATGATCACGATGATTAT
>NZ_JYNH01000086.1 GCF_000960765.1 Desulfosporosinus sp. I2
ATTTTGGTTAAGTTTTCTATCGGTTGGCAGGTCTGGTCATCTTCATCACGAAGAACGAAGTTGCCAGAGCGGTTACAAGCATGACGACAATCAGTAATTTTCCTAAGGTGGTTCCGGTCAGAATGGCAAACCATTCGGCATTTGAAAAACGCATCAAGGGAATAATACTGAACATCATACCCACCGTCATCAGATAATCCCGCCATACCCTGCCCATCATGCTGTCACTTTCAATCTGCATGGCCTTGGCATCATTCATCGACTTTATCACGGGAAACAGGGCAAATTTCAGCCGCCTGTCGTGATAGCAGAGAATCAACATTTTTATCCACTCGGCAAAGTAGCGGTTTTTGATTTTAGCCGACAGACGGTATAGCCCATGTTCTATGTTGGGATTGATAAGCTTTATTTCTGAGATAAATTCATCGAAGGGTGTTGGCTTCCTTAACTCCACAGGGGTATAGCGGTTCTTCTCTTCGACATAGGTTTCCACCGCCTTGATAATGTCGTCACATCCGGCGTAGGCGTTGGTGATGATGGACATGGTATTTTCCAACCCCTCAATTTCTTCCCTCGCTGCCCTGGAACTTTTCACGGTCAGGTAAAAGTAAGGAGCCGGGATAAGGCAGACTGCTGTTACCGCTGCCAATCCAGCGTTGTTAAAAAGCAAAACCCCCGCCAAAAAACCCGACACAAATGCTGCGGCAACCATCAGGATAAATTTCTTAAGCGTGTATCTGGTTTGCCGGAACAGGGTTGTAAACCGGAGGATCACTCTCTCGCTGATTTTCAGCTTTGTCCTAGACAGATACAACCGCCGCTGTTTCAAAGTGTTTTTCTCCACTGCAAAAGGGTTAAGCTTCAGCAGGAGGAAAAGGCCAAGGCTGATCAAGACAAAGACAAAGACAAGGGCAAAGGAACCCTGGATGCTATTCATAGTCAACCTCCCTTCAATTTTTAAACTTGTTTCCTGCGAAACGGCAAATTTCCTTTCGTTCAACCCCATTGATCAAGAGCCTCTCGGCAAGGGTCTGGGATATATGCCCTATGTGCTTGTGACTTCCTACGACCTCTGCAATTCTTCCGGCTTCGTCTTTTTCATAATGATCAATGTCGTATCGAAAAAGGGTATTGCCTACCAACTCTCCATCTCTGACCCCGGTGGCCTCGAAGATTTCCATGTATTTTCGGGACTGGTCAGGCAACTGCATTTTAAAGACCATGATGGGAAAAGATTCCACGATATTTTTCAGTAATCTTTCCTCCGACAATGACGTTCCGGCTTCTAGGCACATGGTGAGGATTCTTTCATAGGCTGTCCTGGCACTGTTGGCGTGCAGAGTGCTGACGATGGTGTGCCCTGTACGTCCTGCTTCCTGCACCGTCAGGGCTTCTTTCCCCCTCATCTCAGCCGGGACAAGGATTGCCGGGTGGAGCCTCAAAGACAGCTTCAACAGGTCCAGCATGGTAATGGGATTGGGTTCTTCCTTGGTCAAAAGGTGAATGACATCATTGACCATCACACCGTTTTCATCCACTTGGACCAGGGTCAGTTCGCGGGTGTCCTCTATGGTTACGATTCTTTTATCACTTGAAATACAGCTTAGAATATATCCCATATCAGAGGTCTTTCCGCTGCCGGTTGCTCCGGCGATGGCTACCGATATGCCGTTATTGACGCAGAGGGTGAGAAAATCCAGCTCATCTTCTGTAGCTGTCCCCCAATAAATCAGGTTTTCTCTTGTGATATAGGACGGCTTTTGCTTTCTTATAGAAGCAATGGCACCGGCATCGAAATCAACGCAGGGTACAATGGCACCGGACATGCGGATGCCCCGTGAAATAAAGCTGTCGCCTATAGGCTTTGAGCCATCCAGGATGACATTTCCAAAGCGGCTCATTTTCTTGGCGATGTTGGAGCAAGCCTCCGGGCTGCTGAAGGTTACCGGGAGCCTTACCTTTTTATCCTTGTATAAAACCCATACTCCGTTGTAACCGTTGACGTTGATCTCTTCAACCTCGCTGTCCTTCAAATATTCCGATAAAATCCCCATGCCTGCCATATCGTTGTATACCCTGTCGACCAGCTCGGAAATATTTTGAATCCCCTTTGCCACCATCCGTTCACTATTCAAATACTGCATGATGAGGTTTTTCAACTTTCCCTCCGCTTCTTCCGAATACAGCACCTGTGCCAATTCTGTGGAGTGGTTTCTGGAGATAATCCGCTGCAATTTATCCAGGATGTCGCCGTAGTCCTGAGCTTCCAGGCTGTTCTCCCCGCTGTCGGAGCGCTGCTTGTTGGCCTTGTAGATCAGTTCATTGACTGAAAATCCGTCGTTCATTGGTCCTTCCCTCCGCATATTTCATCTGAGATTTTTTCCAGGACTTTGCTGTACTGTCTGCACCCTCGATCCTCATAAAAAAACACCGGAGTTCCGGCGTTTTCAAGCTCACCTGCCTGCTTTACAAAGGGAAGTTCATATTTAAAGGAAAGCTCTATAAGACTCTTAAAGGTTTTGTCATCGAACTCACCATTCGGTGTCTGCATTACATTGATTTGCTTGTCGGCGATATGAAGTTCCTGGACAAAATCCTCTACTCCTTTATGCCACATAGGGGCAGAGGCAGACGGCCTGTACAGGGTGTACACCTTTTCCGAAAGCCAGAGCCCCGTTCCGGATATGGGATTGGTTAGATCCCCCGAGCCGTCAATCAGTAAGATGTCGAACAGGAGAGAGGATGCGGTGATGAGCCTTTCCACGCTTTGGAGGGATACGCTGTCACATAAAAGCCCTGTGTAATGATTGGGTATGGACAGAAAAAAGAGATTTTTACTTTCCCCGGCCTCCATAAACTTCTCACCCACATTGGGATTGTCTTCATGGAGCGCACGGAACAGTCCCTTTTCCGGTGGTATGCTCTGCCCGAAATACACCTGCAGGTCGCCGTAAATCAGGTTGGAGGAAATGAGCCCTACAAGGTGGTCACGGTTTGCCAAAGCGCAGGCTAAGTTGACCGCAAAAGTGGTTTTTCCGCTGTTGTCCTTGCCCCAAACAGTGATGATCTTACTGCTCATGGCTTACCCCCCTTTTTTCAAAGATCAGATGCAGCTTGCCCGTGTATTCGGCTTCGATGAGTTTCGCTGCCTGCGCTTCGGTAGCTATCAGGGTAACCGCCTTGGGGATGGGATCGCTGGAAGACTGCTGATTTTCCGCTTGCTGCTTTCGGACCTGGGCGGTGCTCTGTGTGCGGGCATTCTCCACACTGTAAACCTCCAGTCCTTTCAGTTCAGGATAGAGGATAACCTGTGCGGAAGTGCTTTGACTTGCGTCCCCCTCTTTTTTTTGATTTGAAAAGACAGCCACTGTCACAATGTCGCCGCTTTCTAAATGGGAGGAGAGCCCTGCGGCAATGCTTGGCACACTGATGGTAACCAGCCGTTTATTGTCCCTGGCAATACGGTCCAACTTTTCATCGGCGACAAAGTCCCCGATCTTTTGGGGAAACAGGTAGTCCCCCTTCGCAATGTCAGTCTGCGCGATCTTCCCTTCAGCCAAAGCCTTATCCTTGATGACGGCATCGGGCAAACCGAATTTCCCCACCTCCGCCATAGCAAGATATTTACTCTGTATCTTTGTGCCTGCCGGGATGTCCTCCGCAGCCCGAAGCACCATCACTGTCGCGCCCTTGTCCGCATAAAACTTTGGTAGGAGCAAAAAAGAAATGGCTCCTGCCAGGACAATGCAGAGGATGCTTAAAAATATCCGGTTCTTGAGTATCTTCAACTTATATCATCACTCCTTCAAGGAATTTAGTTTATCTGCATGCCGCTCTGCTGCACCGTACCCTCCATGACGGTTTGAACCTCCATATCAAACTGTTCAAGCCATCGCTCATCAAGGCTCCAAAAACGGATCAGTTCAGCTACCGTTTTACGAAGTTCACCGATATCCTCTGTTGCTTCCACTCCAAAAACACAAGCTTTTTCTACAGCAGTAGCAGTCAGACCATCGATAGTTGCTTTAATCATTACATCATCTTTACTCAAAGAGCCGTCTTTACTTTTCAACGATTTTTGCTTCTCCCGCTCTTTGGCAATCAGTTCAATGAGGTTAGTGCCATCGTATACCTCGTCCACTACCTCATTGGAGTTGCGAATATATCCGGCATTAGTAAACTCGTCATGGTCATTGGACTGCACATCGTAGCCTACATCCTCATAGTCAATGTTTTTAAAGATTTCCTCCGGCAGATCCGATGCTTTTTCCTCTACAAAACGGTGTCCAAGCTCATCTAAACCCGTGACGCCATGCCATATTTCATAGGAGTCGTCTTCAAGGTAGTACGCCTTGTTGATGAGGTCTTTGACCGTAATATCCCCGCAGTCTGTGAGCAGGGACATGAAATCCTCAGCCTGTTCTTCAGTAAATCCTTTGAACTTATGGGCAAGGAGATTGAGTTCATTGATGTTGGCGCCTCCTGGGATGTGGTTCTGCAGGTCCTCATATTTTCCGAAGGAGTGACCAATGATCTCATAGCCGCCGTTGTCGAAATCGCTCAATCCGATTTCTCCGGCAGCTTTTTGAAGCGTTTCCTCTGCCACGGGAAGCTCAACGTGCACCGCAAGCTGCTGCCCATGTTCATCTTTTTGAGTGTTGCTGATAATTAATTTAAGCATTTTTTCCCTCCTGTTTTTTAAAATAAAAAAGTACCTTTCAGTTTTTAAAAACCAAAAGGCACTATATCAATTGCTGCTGTGTAGACGGCGGGGTGGACGCGGGGAGTCAAGACCATCCCCGAGGTAGGTATAGTTATCGCTTTGACCATCCCTTACCGACATCACTCTGATTTCATACATGAGGCCAGCCTCCTTTAACAGCTCATTCCTTGTGTCTGCTCGGGGTAAATGGTGAAGCTGTCGCTTTGCAGCCAGTCAACTTCATCCCGGTCGGTGAAGTTTTTTTGTGAGCGGATATATTCCAGGTCCTCATCGTCTGCAGGCTCGCTCTCCCCCTCACCATAGGTGTAGGAATTCACAGTGACCTTTATCGATTCGTTACCGCCGCAGTCCTCCAAAAGCTCTTTATAGAGGTCGGAGTTTTCTACGTCCTCCCGGTCGGGTATCCCGCTCATATAACCGCTGTCGGTGACCTCTGTGTTTGCTTCCAGTTCTACCAATGAAAATATTTTACTCATTTACATCCCTCCCATCTTTTGTGTGAAGCCTTGCTCCTGTTCTTGGAATGGCTCATCAATTCTTCGGATCATTCCAAAGGCCGTCTGCTTTGCACCATCTTCTATCATTTTGTAATTGCCGTATTTCTCGTAGTCGACAAAGCTATTAATCTCATCGTCAACGAATATATCATATCTGCCGGACTCAAAGAGCACATGGTGAGCGTAGTCCGTTGCATTGATAACAGAGGCAGGGATAAGTTCATACCTATCGAGGTCTTCTGCGATATCCAGTATATTGCACAAATCCTCCGGCATTTCTGCTTCGAGGGCAGCGAGAAGCTTTGTGATCATTCCCTCGTTTGGCAGCATGTCTTTAATTTTCTGCGCCAGCTTGTTGAGAGAATAGATGTCCCCATCCATATGAAGCCTGTCTGATAGGTTTGCGATTGGACAGGCAAAATCCGCAATTTCACACTCGTCAAAATGCTTTACCCGCAACTGATCTCTTGCCTGACGCAACGCAATATCCGATGTTGGCAGCTTGAGGGTGTAGGGGTCCTCCAGCCTATCAAAGCTGTACTGAGATATGAGCTTGAGCTTGAAAATATAATCCTTATCGGCATTCACATCGGGCAGCGTGATCCCATCATAGATGCGCTCTATGCTGCCGCCGGTCTTTGCCACATATCCTGCTGCGGTATAGGTGCCGGAGTTGTTTGCCTCATATTCTGTTGCGACCCTTTCATAATCCACATAAGGCAGGGCGCTTTCATGGATTTGCACCTCACCGCTTTCCAACAGATATTGCCCAAGCTCCTTGGCAGTGGTGACATCGGGGTACAACTCGTATCCTTCCAAACTGTAGGTCAAGTTGATGATGTCTGCCAGTGTGTTAATGGGTTCAATATCAAGAGCTCCGGAGAAAAGAGCTGCTTCCGATTCAACAAAACCATCGATGCGCCGAGCGATGAAATCAAGTTCTTTAATAATCTTGGGGTCATCGGTGCTTTTCCCGCTCAAGTATTGCCGCAGGTTCTGGATTGTGGATTCTACTCCGGTGATGCGTGTATCAAGGTTCTCAGTACCATTGATATTATCCAGTGCTGCATAGGCTTCCCCTATGTCGG
Organism: Desulfosporosinus sp. I2; assembly: GCF_000960765.1. Taxonomy (GTDB): domain Bacteria; phylum Bacillota; class Desulfitobacteriia; order Desulfitobacteriales; family Desulfitobacteriaceae; genus Desulfosporosinus. Next base: position 6,309 of record NZ_JYNH01000086.1, read on the forward strand.
CAGGGGTGGAGGGTAGCGAGAGCCACACACCATTTTCCTTGTCCATCCTTGTTAATAAGACTTTCAACATTTATATCCCTCCCATTGTCTGCGTTTTTTCCTCCAACTGGTCGTTCAAATCGCAGATTTCTTCCATTGAGCCCGTGCAGCAGATATATCCGTATGAGGTGAAGCATCCCTTCTCATGCATGAGGCGGCCCTGACCGTACTTTTCAAAGTCGACGTAGCTTTCCAACTCGCTGTCATATTTAAAATGGCCGGACTCTATAATCATGTGTCTGCCGTACTGCTCCACGTTAGAAATGCCTGCAACAAAAAAGAAGCTGTCAAGTTTGTTTGCCAGCTCGATCATTTCTCCTGCAGTTTTCGCTTGGGTATAATCAATGACCGCCTCCAGTTTCTTGATTTCCTCCGGATCAAGCTCATGGATGATTTTACTCAATTCATTGATTTCACCAATGTTGTCCATCAGGGAAAGATGATCCATAAAGCTCTCCGACAAGCTCATGCTGTCTACACATTGAAAGGTCAAGTCGTTATATGTGTCTGCGCCGAGATGGAGGAGCGCTTTCAAAATACAGGCTTTTGATGTGGGAAGATATAGCCATACCTTTTCCGGGCTTGTTGATTGGGAACCCTTTCTCATCATCTCCAGCTTCAATATATAGTCACTGGTGTAATCATAATCGGGAAACATTTTTCCATTGTATACTTCTTCCATGGGAAGGCTGTTGCAAAATACTACACCATAAGGTGTTACCTTACCATCACCGCTGCTTAAAAGATTTCTGCCCATTGTTTCAAAGTCGAGCCGTTCCATTTCACTTGCAGGGCATCCGATGTTCTTATCAAGGTAATGATTACTTCCGATGTTTTTTCAGGTTCAAGAAATCAGTGACGACCGTATAATTGTGAAGGTTGAAGGTTAGGTTGATGAGGTCTTTCATGGTGCAGATACCCTCTCTTGCAATAGCTCCTTGAAACTTGGCAAGCTCATAGTAGTCAAAGCTGTCTATCCGTCTCGCGAGATAGTTCATCTCATCCACATTGATGCAGTTGTTTTCAAGTACGCAAAGAGCAGGTATATCTCCGCTTATCTTCGCAACATGACAATCTGCTATGTTGCTGTCGCTGATGTTTAGCCCACTGAGCTGTTCCATCATGCTTTCCTCATCAACGGGAAAGGTGATGTCGATGCTATAGTTATCGCGATATGCACCGTTTTTGAGTTCGGCAATAATCATCTTGTACCAATCCTTTCCTTAATAGAGTCGGAGAAATAAAAAAAGCGGCTGCATCTTTTGAAATGCAACCGCTTTTTACTACTATACTGTTTAAGTAAGAGCTTCCAGCAAATTTAAAATTCGGGGGAATCCAATCCTTCCTCATCCATCGAATTTATTTCATTTTCAGGAACCAACTCTACTTCTGAGGGTTCTGTGTCGCCCATCTGCATTGGAATCAGCACGGGAAGCAACTCATTCCTTAGAAATTCCTGATCGGCGCAATAGTCGATAAATCCTGCTCTGGTGGATATGAAGGCAGTATCCAGCGGGGTAGTAATTTGAATGACGTCTAGCGACGAATTTTTTACTATGAAAGAGGCAATGTTTGTCGGAGTAGCTTTCAAAAAATGTTCGTTTCTTCCTTCCTCCGAATAGACATAGCCAATTAAATAAGGATAAACCATTGCTTTCCCTCCTTTAATTATAGGATCATCTGTTGAGACTTCCCCTGTTCCTGATCCGGTAATTTGCGGAATGAATCTTCCTCCGGCACTAACGCCAGGTTTCTGCCATTATCCCATTTCACATGGATTTGCCCGATATCGTCCACAATTTCCACAGTACCTTGAAGACCTAACGGCATCTGCTGTTCTCCCGCCATGGACCCAAGCTCTACTCGTGTGCCCTGGGGATAGTCTTTTTTAATTGCGTTGATTTTCCATTGACTCATCATGTCGATGTCCTCCCATTTTATGAAAAAATGACTCATGTCTGCGATCAAAGCTCTCAGCATTTACATTCTCCCATCGTTTGTGATTGTTGTGCCTGAGTGAATTGCTCAACCACAGCCATCAGTTCTCTTGCACATCCCGCATCGCCAGCTGCTAGGCGTTCTGCCATATCGTCATAGCCATATAAGCAAGTTCGTTCTATTGCTTGGCAGAGTGTGTTGATATCCTCAAGGCTGTCGCTACCGGCTACCTTGCCGACAATGGCCTTACCCACTTCATTTAGCCCGGTTAGTCTAACAGACACATTTTCTGTGTTGTCCACGGTCACCTTGCTGGCAGGAAACCGGATTCCAATGCTCCCGAGATGGTCAGGCATATCATGAATATTTAGGGGGAAATCTACCGCCAGGCTGTTCCTCTGATGCTGGATAAAGGCGTAAACGGTTTGCAATTTATATACCTCCCATGTTTATTTCATCCGGCTACATGCCATCCTGCATGGATGCTGCAAGGGCTTCTTGAATCAGTTCAGTCGTTGTGGAGATTTCCTTTTCCTTGCAGGAAGTCCGGAACTTTTAATCCCTGCTGTGCAGCTCTGCGGGTGACCTCGACAAAAAATCTGTTGCTGTCCATATTTGAATCCTCCTAAAGTTTTTCGGAAAATTAAAAAGGCTATATCTCATTTCTGAAATACAGCCCTATACTTACCCTAATTAAATTTAAGTATCGTGGAATTGTCTCAATTATATTTCCGGTCCGTTCATCTGCAGATCATTTTCGCTAGGTCTGCAGTAATTCAGCATTTCACAAATTTCCTCGGGGACATTTTCAAAGTCCACATGATGATCCCGCTCAACATCTACAGTGTACCAGTAATCATACGGTATAAAGTTCGCGTCTATATATTCTCTTTCTGCTTTTGAAAAACTTTCATCGTGATCATCAATCAGCCCTTTGTCTGTAAAGAAAATTGTGCCCCAGTGTTCACCGGAGGATCCGATATCCAATGTAACGATACCGATTGAAACATCTCCTGTCTTATGTGCTTTAATAACGGCTGGCACAAGTACAAATTCAAATTCTTTATCTGTTAAATAATCCGTTTGATATACTTGTATAAAGGCATCGTGTAGACTTTTCAACACCTCTTTGGCGTATTGCTTATCTGAACTATTACAGGATTCATGAAGCTTTTTAAAATCAAGCTTTGGCAGAATATCCTTATTAAGCTTTTCAATATATATGGTTTGTAATTCATTATTGTCCATTTTCATTTTCCTTTCTTCTTTACTTTCTGAAAGATATATTGGCAAGTGGTCATTTGATACTCCCAGCTGTGAGAACCTCGCGATGTGAGCTTTATGTAAACTCAAAGAAATCATTCAGGGTTCATTGTTTTTTTACCTCCTATCCTTATTTTTTCTCATTTTGAAGTCCAAGAAATACTGTGGAAATAATAAAGCGGCTTCTTGAATGAAACCGCTTTATTTTTATAAAATTAGCTTAAAATCTATTTTTTATCAGTGGTTTTTTCTTTTTTTAAGTCGTAAATCAAAGTGCCTGAAACCCTTGCTACAAGCGGCTTTAAGCACGATTTATCCGAGTTATCGTTTCAACGTGCGTCGTCCAGGGAAACATATCTACGGGCTGCACGCTTTTCACCTTATAACCAGCATCACCATGTGTTAGCGCACTCAGATCCCTGGCTAGAGTCCCTGGATCACACGACACATAAATAATGCGCTGGGGCTTTAGCTCCAGTAGTCGCTGCACAACTTCTGGCTCCATGCCGGCGCGTGGAGGATCGACAACAACGACATCTGGTTGCTCCTCGATTTTCATCATTCGTTGTTCAACTTTCCCCTTCAGGAATTCAACGTGGCCTACGGCATGGTTATTAATGGCGTTTTGAATTGCATTTTCCACGGCATACGGGTTTTCCTCAATTCCCGTTACTTTCTTAGCCTTGGTGGCCAGTGCCAAAGCTAAAGTTCCTATCCCGGAATAAAGATCCCACACAATTTCTTCTCCGGTCAGTGCGGCCCCTTCTAAAACAAGCTTGTAAAGGACGTTCGTTTGCTGAGAATTGACTTGCAAGAAGGATAATGGGGAAACCTCAAAGCTGAGGTCCAGAATGGTTTGGCTAAACTCTTCATCCCCCCAAATCAGTACTAAACTTCCTTCATCATCGGTTCCCCAAACGGATCGTAATCCCTGCTCCGAAAGGGCTTTGAAAAACTCCTGGTTTTCTTCCGCAGAAAGGACCTTTGTTGGAGTTCCTTCTAATAATAGTAGCCCTTCGTTCTGCGTGTTCTCACGAAAGGTCAAGGTATGTATTTCAGGATAACTACCAGCTAAAAATTCTTCCGTTAATCGTATCCAATGATTCATACGTTCACTTAGCAGGTGGCAATCCTCAAAATCAACAAGCTCTTTGGATTTTTCCTTGAAATACCCTAATTGTCCGTCAGGCTTGCGGTGTAACCGCACCTTGTTTCGGTAGCGCCAAGGTTGCTCCATTCCAATCGTGGGTTTGACCTCAACGTTTAGTTTTCCAATTCGAGTGAGTGCATCCTCAACCCAGCGTTGCTTCCATAAGAGAGTCTCTTCATAGGTTGTGTGCTGAAGTTGGCATCCTCCGCACTGTTCAAAGGCTGAGCACGGCGGCTCGAGACGATTAGGGGAACGTTTGGTAATTTTCCGCAGCTGTGCGCGTTGCCACTTCTTCTTAGCCTCATATACCTCTATTTCTCCAGTTTCCCCGGGCAACAATCCCTGCACGAAGGTTGCAATACCATTTTGATACCCTATCCCTGAGCCGTCTGTGATCAGACGCAGACATTCGATTTCGGACGTTTCACCCAAACGATCATGATTTAAATTATTGTTCATGATATCTCCTTTTAAATCCATACATGATTTCACTGCGCTGCACTATCAACTTATACATAGATGGATGGACTGATACCGCAGTAACATAAATGGCTAAGTGGCGCAAATACAGGAATAACCAGCAGGGTCCATCCATTAATAGCGCTGAACCCATAGTGCGACAGCCATTAGAAAATTCCAAGTCCCATGGGCCACAACGGATGGCCAAATACTCGAAGAACGTTCGTATAACCAAGTGAGCACGACCCCACCAATAAATAACGGTAAGAAGCGCACCACTTCTAAATGCAAAGTTGCAAAGAAGATTCCTGTGAGAAGAATTCCTTTACCTCTCCCAAAGGCCTGACGAAGCGGTGGATATATTAAGCCACGAAAAAGCAACTCTTCCCTAATTGGGGCAATAATCCCCCCTAAAATCGCGAGAAGGGCGAATTCCCAAAAATAGTTTGCCCCTTTTATTGCCACAGTAAAACTCTGCGGAGCCGGTGTTCCCAGTAATTTTGTCAATACGTTCCCTAAGAGACCGATGCCCACAAATAGTAAAACCCCTACTCCAAACCCCAATATCATGTATTGCTTACGTGGTTTAACAAACCCAAGCTCAGATAAGGGCCGACGAATAATTTTAAAAAATAGTCCAATCATAATCAAGTAAACCAGTGCATCCCCTAAGCCGATTCCAATAAAGTTAAATACCCCGCGCACAGAATCTAAATCCTTTGCAGTCTCCAACCATCCGAGCGAGAATTCAATTAACGTTACAATCGACACGAGTAATAATCCTTGCCAAATATTCCAAACCGGCTGACGCGGTGGTATCCTTAAGTCAATTTTCTTGGCTATAATAATCAACTCCTCACTCTGCACAACTATCTATCTGGGGTGTTTTCCTATCCCCTATCAAGTTTAACGGCAAGTTAATGCATTGTCCAATAAAAAATACCCATAAAAAAGGCAGGTGAATTATTTGGCTAATTCATCTGCCTTTTTATGAACGTTAACGTCCTTCCGTAAATAATTCAAACTATAACCTTAATTTTACTTTTGCTTAAGCAATCCCTTTTCGACGCCAAATTCTAAGTTTTTGTGCCTCATTGACCAAATCTTCACGGAAGTCTGGGTGAGCAATTGAAATCAACGCCTCTGCACGCTGCCAAGATGACAAACCTTTCAGATTCACTTTACCATACTCTGTGACAACATATTGAACCGTCGTCCGAGTATCCGTAATTAGAGAACCTAGCGTCATAACTGCTTTAATGCGGGACTGAACTTCACCTTTTTTATCCGTATAAGTGGAAGGTAAGCAGATAAAGCTTTTGCCACCTTTAGAATTATACGCAGCTTCCACAAAATCTAGCTGTCCCCCAGATCCAGTGATCATAGACGAGCCTGCCGATTCAGAACAAACTTGGCCAGCTAAGTCAATCTCCAAGGCGCTATTGATGGAAATCAATTGCTCGTTTTGCGAAGCGATAAAGGGGTGGTTAGTGTAATCCACCGGGTAGGCCGCTAAAGAGGGATTATCACGCATGAAATTATATAGTTTTTGCGTCCCGGCTGCAAAGGCAAAAACTATCCTTCCCCGATCAAGTTGTTTGCACATCCCCGTGACTTTTCCTGCCTGTACCATATCGACAAATCCGTCTACCAGCATTTCCGTATGAATCCCGAGATCTTTGAGATCCGATGCAGCAATCATCTGCCCTAAGGCATTGGGCATCCCACCTATTCCTAATTGGATACACGCCCCATCCTTAATTTCCGGCAATACATAGGCCGCAATTTGTCTGTCTAAATCAGAGGCAGGGGTAGAAGGTAATTGAGGAAGGCCTCTATTCCCACCTTCCACAATATAATCCACCTTGGAAATATGAACTGCATGATCATATCCGCCATGGACCCTAGGCATATCATTATTGACCTCAACAATCACTGCACGTGCTTTTTCAATGGCTGCCGCATAGTGTGATACTGTAACTCCAAAGCTAAAAAAACCATGTTCGTCCATTGGCGCAACCTGGATAGCCACAACATCTGTTTGTAAATTCTCTCGCAGGTATCGTGGGACTTCAGAATATTTGATAGGAATGTAATAGGCCAAGCCACTTTGACCCAATTTTCGTTCACGTCCGCCGAAGTGCCAACTATTCCAAGTAAAATGTTCTCCATTAGGATCGCTTTCGACCATCGCTAATGGACCCATCATTACTCCTCCACGCATATTTACATCGTGAAGTTCTTCTGTACGTCGAGCTAAAGCTTCGCCTAACAAACCCGCGATGCTTGCCGCAAAACCATACTCAACCCAATCCCCACTACGGATTACTTTAACAGCTTCGTCTGAGGTGACACACTTATTGTGATACTCTTCCTTATACATTGGTTTTGTCCCCCTTGCTCGTTTATCAAGTCTTATCTCTACCCAATCTAAAATTTCTAGTAGCGTTACTGGCGTTATTAAGACTAAGATTACAATAGTAAAGAATTATCCAGACATGAAAAATGACCAAGTTAAGTTTTAAAAAACTATCGTTCCACAATAAGGGCGATACCCTGACCTCCACCGATACATAGAGTTGCTAAGCCTCTGTGCGCGTTGCTACGCTTCATTTCATGAAGCAAAGACACGAGAATTCGGGTTCCAGAAGCGCCAACAGGGTGCCCCAAAGCAATTGCTCCTCCATTGATATTCGTTTTTTCCATATTAAGTTGTAAGTCGTTAGCCACTTTTAACGTTTGAGAAGCAAACGCTTCATTAGCTTCGACGAGATCAATATCGTCTATACTTAACCCGGCTTTTTGTAAAGCTTTTCGGCTCGCCGGAATAGGACCCGTGCCCATAATCAGGGGATCCACTCCAGCAGAGGCCCACGAAGTGATTGTTGCTAACGGAGTCAGCCCCAGTTGTTCAGCTTTTTCTTTGGCCATGATGACTAAGGCGGCTGCTCCATCATTAATCCCCGAAGCATTGGCAGCCGTTACAGTTCCATCCTTTTTGAAGGCAGATCGGAGTTTTGCAACGGCATCATAGGTCGCGCCGAAACGAGGAAATTCATCTTGGGCCACTATGACCGGATCCCCTTTACGTTGGGGAATAGATACGGGGACGATTTCCTCAACAAACTTTCCAGACTTAATAGCAGCTTCAGTGCGGTTCTGACTCACCACAGCATATTGATCTTGTTGCTCACGAGAGATCCCAAACTGTTCAGCAATATTTTCTGCAGTAATACCCATGTGAATATTGCTGAAGGCATCAGTCAATCCATCTTGAATCATAGAATCGACCATCGTATCATTGCCCATTCTATACCCTGTGCGAGCCTTGGAAAGCAAATAGGGAGCTAAGGACATGCTCTCCATCCCACCAGCAACAATAATATCGGCATCTCCTGCGATGATAGCCTGAGCGGCACAAACAATCGATTTGAGTCCGGATCCACATACTTTATTCAACGTCCAAGCAGGCACTTCCTGAGGAATCCCCGCTTTTATTGCCGCTTGACGAGCGGGGTTCTGACCTAGCCCAGCCTGAAGTACGTTCCCTAAAATAACCTCATCAACCTGATCTGCAGTAATTCCGGCTTTATTAATCGCTTCCTTTAAGACAAGTGCACCTAACTCCACAGCGGGTATTTGCCCTAATGCACCACAGAAAGAACCGACTGGAGTCCGCACTGCACTAATGATAACTACCTCTCTCAAATTAATTACTCTCCTTTCAGAGTGTGTAAAGGGGACGGTCCTTTTAACACACTTTTAACACGATTACTTAGCTACTTATTCTCGCACATTTAATTGGTTAAATGTGCAAAGAGAGTCCAAGCAAACAATTAAAGTAAGTCGACACGTCGCTATATTAATCTTTAAGAATGTGACTACTAATAACAATGCGTTGAATCTCACTGGTTCCTTCATAGATCTCGGTAATTTTAGCATCCCGCATCATGCGCTCAGCCGGATAATCTCGTGTGTAACCATATCCGCCATGAAGTTGAACGCCCATTGTTGTTACTGCCATAGCCGTTTCGGAAGCGAATAGTTTCGCCATAGCAGAAGCTTTCCCAACGGGTTTATGTTGAGAAGCTAGATAAGCAGATTGATAAACGAGCAACCGAGCTGCTTCAATTTGGGTGGCCATATCTGCTAGTTTAAATTGTGTATTTTGAAAAGCAGAAATAGGTTTGCCAAACTGTACTCTTTCCTTAGTGTACTTTAAGGCTTGCTCGTAGGCGCCTTGGGCAATTCCTAAGGCCTGGGAAGCTATACCGATTCTGCCAAAATCAAGCGTTTGCATGGCAATTTTGAACCCTTGTCCTTCTTGCCCTAATAAGTTCTCAGCAGGTACCCGAACATCTTCGAACACTAATTCATAGGTGGCTGAAGAACGGATCCCCATCTTCTTTTCTTTTTTACCAAAGCTAAAGCCAGGCATTCCCTTTTCAAGGATAAAGGCAGCAATTCCTTTATTTCCTTTACTCTTGTCCATTTGAGCTGTAACGACATATAGGTCAGCATAGTAGGCATTGGTAATAAAAACTTTGCTACCATTTAAAATGTAGTCATTTCCATCCCGAACAGCAGTAGTTCGTGTCCCTGAAGCATCTGAACCTGCCATAGGCTCAGTCAAACCAAATGCCCCAAGTTTTGCGCCAGTCGCTAACGGCGTTAAGTATTTCTGTTTTTGATCTTCGGTTCCAAACATGGCGATTGGGTTGGCACACAAGCTGGCATGTGCGGAAATAGTAACCCCGACAGAAGCATCGACTCGAGACAGTTCTTCGACTGCGATAGCATAAGAAATATAGTCTGCTCCAACGCCACCATATTCTTCAGGGAAAGTAACTCCAGCAAGACCGAGCTCCCCACATTTTTTCCAGATCTCAACCGAAAATGCTTCCGTCTCATCCCGTTCTTCTGCTCCTGGTGCACATTCCTTCTCAGCAAAATCACGAACCATTTTACGCATCATGATATGGTCTTCAGTTAAATCAAAAATCACTTTAATCAATCCTCTCGTTTCTCGATAATTTTGAGTTTTTCGAATTTCTCATTAAGCCCAATACTTTTCGCTTTAACGGCGAGACCATTCGTGTTTCGTGCTTGTACCTCGACTTTTACCTGCCTTCAAATATCGGTTTGCGTTTTTCCAAAAAGGCCGTACACCCCTCTTTTTGATCTTGTGTACTACACGTTAGCCCGAAAACTTCTGCTTCGTAAGCTTGAGCACTGTCCAAGTCCATATTTCCGCCCCGCTGGATTGCACTTTTACTAAGCTGTACAGCCGCTGGTGCTCGCCCCGCTATGTGATTAGCCAGCTTAAGGGCTTCCTCCTTGAGGGCGTTTAATGGATAGACTCGATTAACTAAGCCAATGCGATAGGCTTCGTTAGCATCAATAATGTCCCCGGTAAAAAGTAGTTCACTGGCGATCCCCGTCCCGACGAGGCGAGGTAAGCGCTGGGTTCCTCCAAATCCAGCCGTGATTCCCAAAGTAACTTCTGGTTGTCCAAACTTAGCATTATCACTGGCAATTCTTAGATCACAAGCCATAGCTAGCTCGCATCCTCCGCCTAAGGCGAAACCATTGACAGCGGCGATCACAGGCTGAGGCATCAGTTCTAATTTTCGAAAGGTAGCCTGCCCTAATTGGGCAAATCGTCTTCCCTCTAAGGAGTTAAAGTCTTTCATCTGGGATATGTCGGCTCCTGCGACAAAGGCCTTTTCCCCACTACCCGTGAGAACTACGACTTTGACACTGGAGTTCATTCCTAACTCATCGATCGCAGTCGACAGTTCCGACAATGTGTCACTATTGAGTGCATTTAAGGCTTTGGGACGGTTAATCGTTAGAATGGCGATAGCACCAATCTGTTCGAGTAATAGGTTTGTATACTTCATGCTTTGTCCTCCTCATTGATCCTGTCTGATCAGGATTAATTAATTTATACATCGTATTGATAAAAACCACGTCCGGTTTTTCGGCCTAACCAGCCTGCTTTAACATATTTTCGGAGTAAGGGGCAGGGGCGATATTTATCCCCTAACCCATCATGGAGGACTTCCATGATGGATAATACGGTGTCGAGCCCGATTAAGTCTGCTAAGGCTAAGGGTCCCATTGGGTGATTCATACCCAACTTCATCACGTTATCGATGGCTTCCACTGTGGCGATCCCCTCAGAGAGAGTGTAGACTGCTTCATTAAGCATAGGAACTAAAATCCGGTTTGCCACAAATCCAGGGGCATCATTAACTTCCACAGGGGTTTTTCCCATTTTAAGGCTCAGAGCTTCGATAGTATTGTACACCTCATTGCTGGTGGCCAGACCCCGTATAACCTCCACCAACTTCATGACTGGAACGGGATTCATAAAATGCATCCCAATCACTCGATCCGGCCGTTTCGTGAACGCAGCGATCTCGGTAATAGGCAGGGAAGACGTATTGGTAGCGAGAATGGTATGCTCCGGGCAGATGACGTCGAGTTGAGAGAAGATTTGGGCCTTGATGGCCATATTCTCAACTGCGGCTTCTATGACTAAGTCCGCTGATGTGGCATCGTTTAGACTGGTCGATTTGGTAATCCTACCTAGAATCCCTTCTTTTTCCTCCTTATTAAGTTTTCCTTTTTCGAGACTGCGATTGAGGTTCTTCTCGATTATGCCGAGACCTCTTAGCACAAATTCATCGTTAATGTCATTTAAGATGACAGAGTATTCCGCTTGGGCAGCAACCTGAGCGATTCCCCCACCCATTTGTCCTGCTCCTATAACCATAATTGTTTTCATAATGTCCTCCTCTTTTTAGCGAATAATCACTTAGTAGGGTAAATGCTAATTCCAAATCTATTGAATTATCTTGCAATTTTCGTGCCAATTATTACTTATATATTCAGAATAATTGGCGTTCAGGAATGCGTAAGGGTTTAAACGTCTTTTCACTTCCTGATTAATGGATATTTCCCCTAACAATATGTATACGAAAGTATACATATTGTACTCTGCCTCCTCTGAGGCTGACACAGTTCCCAAAGCTCAGACAAGTGTCTACGAATGTATACATAAACCCATTTGTGGACATGTAAAACCTTTCCCATTGCCCTATGCTATTTATGTAACTGATGCTTGATAAGTTTTTTGTACAATCCCGCTCTAGAAAGCCCTAAATTTTTAGCAGCTTGAACTTTATTTCCTTTGGCAGTCTCCAGAGCAATCATAAGAGCTTCTTTTTCCACATTATTAAGAATTGACTCTAATGACCCTTCTATAAAGGGTCGCGTATTATGGCCAGCAAGAATTTGCAAGTAATTAGGTAGATGCTTGAGATGGATTTCTGTGTCATCAAGCATATTAAATGCTCTCTCGATAATGTTTTCAAGTTCACGGATATTTCCTGGCCAGCGATGTTTCCTTAGGACATCCATTGCTTCAAACGTAATTCCCGTTACTGATTGTGCAAACAAACGATAAATTTTTTAATAAAGGTTTCAATTAGACATTCAAGGTCATCAATCCTTTCACGCAGAGGAGGAATCGTTAAAGTCACGACATTTAAGCGATAATAAAGATCTTCACGGAATTTCTTTTCTTGTATCATTGCTTCGAGATCACGATTTGTCGCTGCAACTAATCGAACGTCAACTTTACGAGTCTTACTACTTCCTAACGGTTCAATTTCTCGTTCCTGAATAACCCGCAATAGCTTAGCTTGCATGGTCATTTCCATATCTCCAATTTCGTCAAGGAACAAGGTCCCTCCATCTGCTAATTCAAATTTTCCCAGTTTCCCACCTTTGCGTGCCCCGGTGAATGCCCCCTCCTCATAGCCGAACAGTTCAGATTCAAGCAAATTTTCAGGAACTGCCGCACAATTTACCTTTATAAAGGGACCTTGACTTCGAGTGCTTTCAGAATGAAGTAGCATGGCAAACAATTCCTTGCCAGTTCCACTTTCTCCCCTCAATAGAACAGTAGACCCTGACTTTGAAACACGAAGGGTAGTCTGAACTAAGGAAACCATCACTGCATTCTTTCCCTTTAAGAGTTCCAAGGCCGAATTGTTTTTCTGTAACATGGTCTTTTTATAGTAATCCAGCTCCAAACGCAATGAATCCACTTTTTTTGTTAAGGCGTAAAGTTCATTGACATCTTTGAAAACCACTTTTCCTAAAGCGCCGACAATTTTCCCATCCTGCTTAATCGGGATTCTGCTAGCAATAATTTCATGTCCATTTAAGTCATGAATGTATCCAAACACAGGTTGACCAGTTTCCAGAACATCTATAAATTTAGCGTTCTTATAGACGTCTATAACAGGTTTACCGATCAAATCCTCTGGGGTTTGATTAAAGAAACTCGAAAAGGCCTGATTGGTCATCGTGATGATCCCCTCTTTATCTACCACGATTAGCCCATCATAAGCGGTATTAAGAACGACCTCAAGAGTACGTTGTAGTTGCTTCGTTTTTTCATGTTCAACTACCAGATTGTCGAGGAAATTTTGAAGAATCGTGATATCATGGAATACCGCTACAGCTCCTACCAGTTCACCGTGAACATAGATGGGAGTTCGATTGCTTAATAAGGTGATATTATCAAGTTTCAACTGCTGGCCCAACTCAGCAATTCCAGTCTCAAAAACCCGCATTAGTCCAGTTTCAGGAAAGTGTTTGGTAATTGGTTCCCCCACAAGATCAAGGACCTCTGTTTTTAAAATATTTAAAACAGCGCGGTTCGCATAAATGATTTGTCCTTTGGGATCAACCGCAATGATTGCGTTATTCGTATTCTCGAGAATTTCATCTAGGGTGATCGAGAAAGCCTGTCCCTCCAGCAACATTGATAAACCTCCCGCATTTATTGTGTTATCAGATAATTCGACCCGAGAGAGGCAAATCCTTTTTTAATCATTAATTATCCATATCCAAAGGGCATCATTCTAATCATGTTAAGGAGCGAGCTCTAGAAATTTTAGAGCTCGCTCCTTTTTCTTTTAATCCCTCGCCATTAATGGAAGCTCTAAATTTTCAGGTGCTTAGCTATTACAATCCTCTGAATCTGATTTGTGCCTTCATATATTTGTGTAATTTTAGCATCTCGCATATAGCGTTCAACTTTGTACTCTTTGCAGTAACCATACCCCCC
>NZ_JYNH01000087.1 GCF_000960765.1 Desulfosporosinus sp. I2
TCGCACATCTGTTGTACTTAATGGAGGGACTCCATAGGCTGGACGGATGTTTAATACGAAAGTATTAACCCTAGTAGCTGAATCCTGTGACGCTACCGCTTTGTTTAGTCGGCAAAGTGAAGATATTAAGCAAATGTATAGAATTGTTTAGTATTTGGAAACCAGGTATGATGCGTGAGCTATGTTCAGGTCGTCAACATTGATAAGAGCTTTCAGGGCCGTAAAGTTTTGAAGGGAATCGATCTGGAGATCGAAAAAGGGGAATTTGTCACGTTATTAGGTCCTAGTGGGTGCGGAAAAACAACACTCCTAAGAATTGTTGCGGGCTTAGAACGTGGGGACAGTGGAAAAATTATGGTTAATGGTCGGGAAATTATTGAGGGGCAGAGTAAGAAGGAACAAAATATCGGCATGGTCTTTCAGTCGTATGCCCTGTTCCCCAACATGACGGCTTTTGAAAATATTGCGTTTGGTCTTAAGATTAAGAAAATACCTTCTTTAGAGATCAGAAAACAAGTCGAAGAAATTATGGATATTCTTAGCATTTCGGGCAAAGAAAACAACTATCCGCATCAAATGTCGGGAGGACAACAACAAAGGGTCGCTTTAGCGCGAGCACTAGTCGTTAAACCAGACCTACTTCTTTTAGATGAACCCTTAAGCGCGGTGGATGCGAAGGTAAGAGAAAGCGCAAGAATCTTGATTCGTGACGTTCAAAAGAAGATGGGGATTACCACGATTTTTGTGACTCATGATCAACTGGAAGCTTTAGTTATGTCTGATCGCATCGTGGTGATTAACGGTGGGGAAGTCATGCAGTATGGTACTCCAGATCAAATTTATCACAAGCCTGCTAATAAGTTTGTGGCCCAATTTATTGGGACCTATAACTTTGTTCCCAGTGCCTTAGTAGGTTTTATGATGGATAAAGAGGCTGAAGTATGTATCCGCCCAGAGCATATTTCGTTAATCAGTAAAGATCAATTGGCTCAGATTGAAGATCCGGAGGTAATTAAGCTACAGGGAACTTTGGAAAAGTTCTATATATTAGGCAACACTGCTAGGGCTGAAGTGATCGTCCAGGGTAGGACAATTATTGTGGATCATCTTAACAGATTTGAAGGCTCAAGGTTTGCCTTGAAAGAAGAGGTAGGGCTGGTAATCGAAAGAAAGGTTTGTACAATCCTCGGTCACTAGATCCGCCTGAACGGTCAAAGGTCTACACGCGCCTAAGCAAATGTAAGAATTGGATGGATTAGTATGACGAATAGAGTTGCGTTCAAAGAGGCTTTAAGAGAGAGCCGGATTGTGCCAGCTGTTAAACATCTGGAGGATTTAGCTGAAGTCTTAAACATACCTTGGGTTTCCGTGGTTATTCTCATCGGCGGAGATATTAATGACCTAGAAGGGGTCTTAAAAGTTCGCAGTAAATACCCCGAGAAATATCTGCTGGCCCATGTGGATTTGATTGAAGGGGTCGGTAAGGATGAGGCCGGAATGCGTTACTTGAAGCGCCTAGGACTTGAAGGGGTCGTCTCCGTAAAATGGCAGCTCTTGCGGTATGCCAAAGAAAATAAACTGTTAACGGTTCAGAGGTTGTTTCTGGTTGATTCGGAAGCAATTCGTACAGGTCTAAAAATCATCAAAAAGGTAACACCCGATGCCATCGAAATTTTGCCAGCAACCGTGCCAAAATTCGCCATCGACGAGTTCCATAAAGTGACGGATTTAAGTATCTTAGGGGGAGGATTACTCCGAACGGAAGAGGATGTGCATAAAGCGCTAAGTAACGGATTGACTGCGGTAACAGCGAGTCGCAGAAATCTGTGGAAGCTGTGTTTGACGTAAAGAGAACTCAAGTTTATAATAAAGGTAAATTAGTCTGTTGCTTTGATTATAATTTGATAAAATGGCTGAGAGAAGAAGAGAAGCCACTGGAGGAAGCGTTATATACGGTCCCACCAGTGGATTTTTTATGTTATCCAGAAAGTATAACGTTCGGGTGATATAATGAGGAGGAGCCGATATGACAGATTACCAGGTTGTGATTGTCGGAGGCGGGGCAACTGGCGTTGGTATTTTGCGAGATTTGAGTATGCGGGGGATTTCGGCGTTATTGTTGGAGCAAGGGGACTTAGCGCATGGAACAAGCTCGCGCTTTCATGGCTTATTACACAGTGGAGCACGTTATGCGGTCAAGGATCCCGTGTCTGCTGCTGAATGTATTGATGAGAACGTGATTCTTAAACAGATAGCTGCTCACTGCATCTCGGATACGGGAGGGTGGTTTGTGCAGTCGTCAGAAGATGCTCAGAGTTATGTTGAACAATGGATAAGAGGATGTGCTTATGCCCATATTCCCATACGGGAAATATCCCTTGCTGATGCCTATTTAAAAGAGCCCTTAATGAGTAAGGATGTTTTGCGCGTCTTCGAAGTGCCTGATGCGACCGTGGACGGATTTAAGCTCGTTTGGGCCAATGCCAAATCTGCTAAGCGTTATGGGGGAGACTATAAAACCTATCATCAAGTGGAACGGCTAATTCTCGACAATAAGCGAATTGTGGGTGTGGCGGCCAAGAATCTTGTCAATGGGGAAGAAATCATGGTTCACTGTGAAGTGGTGGTCAACGCTGGCGGTGCATGGGCTTCTCAGATCGTTGGTACAATAGGGGTCCCATTAGATGTTATCTGTGATAAGGGCACTCTGCTGGCCTTTAATCAGCGCCTCTTTCAACGCGTGATTAATCGTCTACATCCACCCAGTGACGGGGATATTTTTGTCCCGCACGAAACAATTACGATTTTGGGTACCACCTCCGAAATCGTGGACTCTCCGCAGGAAAACCAACCTAGGGAACCAGAAGTCAAGAGATTGTTGGCGATGGGCGAGAAGCTACTCCCCAATCTAATGGGACACAGGGTGATCCGGGCTTTTGCTGGAGTAAGGCCACTTCATCGTGAGGACAGCGAGGTTCCGGGTTCAGTGGAAGAAGGGCGGGAAGTAAGCCGGACCTTTGTCTTGATTGATCATGAGGTCCATGACGGGGTTGAAGGATTAATCAGTATTGTCGGAGGGAAGTTTACTACCTATCGTTTAATGGCTGAGAAAGTTAGCGATTGGGTAGCAGAAAAGTTGGGTAATACGGCCCCTTGCAGTACGGCAAAGGAAAATTTAATGTCTGAGATCCCACAAGATCTAAGAAAACAAGCACTCCGACTCTTGCCCTGTGTGGCAGCAGAGAAAATGCTCGAACGGCTTGGAGACGATGCAGAGGAAGTTTTAACGAAAATTATGGACGATCCACGTAAAGGGCAAATGCTTTGTGAGTGTGAAATGGTCAGTGTTGCTGAAGTCGAAAAAGTAGCTTCGGATGAGGATTCTCATCACTTGGCAGATATACGGCGCAAGACGCGGCTAGGAATGGGGACCTGCCAGGGGGCTTTCTGCACCTATCGAGTATTGCCGTTGTTGGGTTTGGAAAATAAAAAGTTTGATCCCTTGCAAGATGAGCTAAAACGTTTTATTAACCAACGCTGGAAGGGAATACGACCGGTTCTTTGGGGGCAACAATTACGCGAGACTGAGTTAACGCGGGCCATCTATGCCAGTATACTTCAACTAAATGAAAATCCGGGCTAATTAAGGAGGAATTCCTATGTGGGATGGGATAATTGTTGGGGGAGGCCTGGCGGGTCTGCTAGCGGGAATTCGAGCTGCCGAAAGAGGTAAGCGGATATTGATGATTTCCGAAGGGGTAGGGAGCTTGACCTATAGTTCAGGGGTGATCGATTTTGGAAATGTAGCGCAGTTAGTTAGGCAGGATAAACACCCATATGCTTTATTGGGAGAGAGTATAGTACGAAACGGAGCTGATTACTTTCAAGCCCATTTCCCAGACTATCATGGAAAATGGAGGGAGGTCCAGACCGTGCTTACACCGTTGGGATCCCCGAGAAAGGCGGGGTTTATTCCTAATGGGCTCAACGCACAAGTCTTGCACGATGCCCATCTAATTGTGCTGATGGCTCCTGAGGGGATGAAGGACTTTTTTCCTAAGGTGACCAAGGCTAATTTGGAGAGAGCCTATCCACAATGTGTTGTAAAGGTGCATCCTTTTCGACTCGATGCCTTTGAGTCTTGGCATACTCTGGGTAAGCCTGTAAATGGGATGGATTATACAAAGTATTGGCGCTCTGCTTCCGGAACGGGGGCCTTAAAAGGGGTAGTGAATTCCCTCAACCAAGAGCTTGACGAGGCGAGAAGCGACCCTGCTGATCCTGGGAAATCAGTGGTTGTTTTCCCAGGGCTGGCGTCCGCCTTTTCGAATTCCATAAAAGAGGTGTTGTCTGACTTGCCATTTCCTGTCGTAGAGATGACCGCTTTTCCGCCATCTGCCAGTGGGCACAAACTTTATGATGCCTTAAAAGAAACATTTGGAGCTTTAGGTGGAGAGTTAATGGTAGGGACGGGTGTCAAACAAGTTGAAATTCAGGGCAAGCGTTGTCATAAGATTATTGTTAAGAGTAAAGGGAAAGACTCCGAGTTTTCTGCTCGCTCCTTTGTTCTTGCCACGGGTGGGGTTTTTGGCGGCGGAATTGAAGTAACACCTGAAGCCTCAAAGGAAATGGTGTTCGGGCTTCCCTTGTATGTTCCAGATGAATGGACGAATTCGGAGTTTTTGGGAGATCAACCGTATGCTCGTATAGGGATTGAAGTTGATCGAGAACTACGTCCCATTGATTCAAAGCTTAATGAAGTGATTCTAGAAAATGTCCAGGTCATTGGACGAATGATCGCGCATTGGGATCCGTGGGTGGAGCACTGTGGCGGGGGCGTTTCGCTCGCTTCCGGGTGGTTCGCGGGAGAGACGATGTAGAAAGGATGCAGGTCAGAATGAATGAACAGGACAGGGTGAAAAATTTAGATGCCTGTATTAAGTGCAGTGCGTGTACTGCCCAATGCCCAGTCGCGACCGTCTATCCCTTTTTCCCAGGACCAAAGAACGTTGGACCGGATGCAGAACGTTTTCGGCTTGAGGGTATACTTATGAACGCAGGATGCTTGAACTATTGTTCGAATTGTAAAACCTGTGAAATCACCTGCCCCTCCGGGGTTAAAATTACTGAAATTATTTTGAGGGCGCGGGAAAAGGCTAAACTTGCGGGTCAAAAAGATGAAGCAAAATTCCAACATCGAGTTAGAGATCTTGTCTTAGGTCGAGCTGAATATTTAGGACGGCTAGGAACGATTTGGCCGGCTTTGACCAATGGGTTGCTGGGAGTACCTCTAGTTCGAGGCTTAATGGAACAGACCCTAGGGATTAGTCGACAAGCCCCTCTGCCAGCGTATCATCGGAAGTTTAAGGGAATAAAGAAAACTTGGCATTCAGCGAACAAACAAGTTGTTTTTTTCCCCGGCTGTTTTGTCACCTACAATGATAGCTTGACAGGTCTGGCAGTGGTTAAGGTCTTGGAACACAATGGATATGATGTGATCGTGCCTGCCTTTCATTGTTGTGGGGTTCCTCTTCAAGCCAATGCCCACTTTCGTGAAGCAAGGGAAAATGCTAGAGAAAATCTGTCCCTGATGAATCCGTATTTGCAAGCTGGAATTCCCATAATTACTGCCTGTACGAGCTGCGGCTTAGCGTTAAAGGAGGAGTATCCGAATATAGATGCATCAGGGGCAGAATTAATTGGTCAGCAATCCTATGATTTGTTTGAGTTCCTCTGGAAACTTCACGAGCGCGGAGAACTCCGGGAAGATTTCCAGGAGGTTCTGGTGTCGCTGGGCTATCATACTCCTTGTCATTTGAAGGCCCAGGGGATCGGAACACCCTCTGTGCGTTTATTGCGCATGATTCCGGGAGTGCGTGTAAACAATTTGGATGCAGGGTGCTGTGGCTTATCCGGGAGTTATGGCTATAAGCATGAAAAGTACGAGTTGGCCATGCAAATTGGAAATCCTTTGTTTGAGCGAGTCCAACTCTGCGTATCTAAAGGGGAATTTCAAAGTATGACCACCGAATGTGGAGGATGCCAAGTGCAAATTCAGCATGGTTCAGGAGTTGAGACAAAACATCCCATATGGGTACTAATGCAAGCCTACGGGTTAGCTATAAACCATTGAATGGGAGATTTTTGCCATATTGCACGCAGGAAATTTGCTTTGGGCATGGAATCTACTGAAAAGAGGTGTGATGTATGGGAATATTTCGTACATCAGGGTATGATCGGGTTTTGTTAAATTTGCGTGTCATGACGGTGGAGTTAGCGGAAGCTGTACAAACTCATCTAAGTGCAGCGATTGAAGCGTTAAATAAGGGCGAGACAGTTCAGGACTGGGAAAAAAGGGATGATGTTATCGATCAGTTGCGGGATAACATCGTGAATCGTAGTTTTGATATCATGAGTTTACAACAACTGCGGAGCCAGGATTTACGTTGGATCTTGGGGTTTCAACGAATGGCGCAAGAACTTGAACGTTCTGCTGATTACGCCTGCGATCTGGCTGAGTTGAGCGAGCTTAAGCCAGAAAGAAATTGGCCGGAGGATATCCGACAGATGTCAAAACAATTACTCCTAATGACAGATTTTACGGTGGCCATATTGAAAGGCGAGAAAGAAATCATGATGGATTTAGCGGATGAGGATGATGTTTTAGACCAGGCGTACGCCAGCTTTAAAGCGGCCTTGGTTAAAGGCAGCCAAACGAAAGGTAATGATGGGCAATTAGGTTTATGTCTTGTGGTTGCTAGGACGATTGAACGACTGGGGGATCATATCGTCAATGTAGCTGAGACGCTTTTGTATATCCAAACGGGCAACCGACGATTAGCTAAAGCATCCATTACTGCAGTACAAGAATGAGCAACCAATGCCATTGGCTGCTCATTCTTTTTAGGGGGAGATAGCTATGTTCGAAAACTACATTTTAGCCTTAGACCAGGGTACCACGAGTTGTCGGGCAATCTTATTTAACCAAAAGAGCGAAATCATTGGGGTCGCTCAAAAGGAATTCACACAGTTTTATCCTAAGCCTGGGTGGGTAGAGCAGGATGCAGAGGAAATTTGGAGTACTCAATATGGGGTTATGGCTGAACTTCTAGCTAAGACGGGCGTATCCCCGGAAGAAATTGTCGGTATCGGAATCACCAATCAGCGAGAGACCACAGTGGTATGGGATAAGGCCACAGGAAAGCCTATTCATCCAGCCATTGTTTGGCAATGCCGTCGGACAACTGAGCTAGTGGAAGAGCTCAAAGCAAACGGCTGGGAGGAGAAAATCCGTTCGATCACGGGCCTAGTTCTTGATGCCTATTTCTCGGGCACAAAAGTCAAATGGCTTTTGACTCAGGTGGAGGGGGCCCTTGAAAGGGCGAAACGTGGAGAACTATTATTTGGAACCATCGATACTTGGTTAGTTTGGAAATTGACCCACGGTAAAGTGCATGTTACGGACTACTCTAACGCTTCACGCACGTTAATGTATAATATCCATACGTTGGAATGGTCTGAAGAAATCCTCACGGAACTGGAAATCCCCAGAAACATGTTACCTGAAGTGAAACCTTCAAGCTGGATATACGGAAAAGCAGAAATCGACCTATTTGGAACGCAAGGGATTCCAATTTCGGGAATTGCGGGGGATCAGCAAGCCGCTTTGTTCGGCCAAATGTGCTTTGAACCCGGCATGGCAAAAAATACATATGGAACAGGCTGCTTCATGCTTATGAATACAGGAGATAGGGCTGTCCCCTCCCAAAACGGGCCGCTAACGACGATCGCCTGGGGTCTTAATGGAAACGTTGATTATGCGTTGGAGGGCAGCGTTTTTATGGCGGGTGCGGCCATTCAATGGTTAAGAGACGGGCTCAAACTTATTGAAACAGCCCAAGATTCGGAAAGGTTCGCCGACACTATCGAGGATACAGAGGGCGTTTATGTTGTTCCAGCCTTTACGGGGTTGGGGGCCCCGTACTGGAATATGCGCGCCCGCGGCGCGATTTTCGGATTAACGAGAGGAACGACCAAGGCTCATTTGATTCGGGCGACCTTGGAAGCACTCGCTTATCAGACAAAAGATGTCCTGAGAGCCATGGAAAATGATGCACAGATAACGTTAAAGACCTTAAGAGTCGACGGAGGTGCTGTGGCCAATAATTTTTTGATGCAGTTTCAGGCAGATATTTTGGGTGTGAATGTGGAACGCCCGGAAGTGATTGAAACGACGGCCTTGGGGGCAGCTTATTTGGCTGGCTTAGCGGTAGGATTTTGGAAAGATCAAGCGGAAATACGTTCGAGTTGGCGGATCAATCACTGCTTTATGAATCAAATGCCTGTGGAACGGCGGACGAAACTTTATCAGAAGTGGCTAAAAGCAGTGGAACGGAGTAAGGACTGGGAAGATTAGCTCTTTTCGGGCAGGAAACTTGAGCTTGGCGTAGAATTAGTATAAGTTGGACTAAATAGAATAATTAATGTTTGGGGGAGTAAGAAGGTAGTTTCTTCGGTATACTAAGGTATATTTTCATACAATCCCGAACCCTTGGGTCAAAGTGAAAGGGGAATTCCGTGTGAACAAAAAAGGTATAAACGATGTGGAGATACGAGGAAAACGAGTGTTAGTTCGGGTAGACTTTAATGTTCCGTTGGATAAGCAAGGTCAGATAACGGACGATACTCGGATGCGAGCAGCCCTGCCAACGATTAAGTATCTGGTGGAAGGGGGAGCGCGAGTCATACTTGCTTCTCACCTTGGTCGCCCTAAAGGGCAAGTGAATCCGAGTTACTCCTTGGCGCCCGTTGCCAAGCATTTAAGTGAGCTGTTGGGGCAAGACGTCGCCCTCGCCGCAGATTGCATTGGGCATCCAGCCATGAAAGCGGTAAGTACGCTCCAAGATGGGCAGGTTCTTCTTCTGGAAAATGTTCGCTTCCATGCGGAAGAAGAAAAAAATAATCCGGAGTTTGCCCGAGAATTAGCAGCGCTTGCCGAGCTGTTTGTGAATGATGCCTTTGGAACTGCACACCGTGCCCATGCTTCCACGGAAGGGGTTACGCACTATATTCCGGCTGTCGCTGGTTTGCTAATGCAAAAGGAAGTTGAATTTATGGGGAATGCTTTGGAACGTCCGGAACGCCCCTTTGTGGCGATTATTGGCGGGGCCAAAGTAAGTGATAAGATCGGTGTAATTGAGAATCTCCTCGAGAAAGTTGACATTTTGATCATTGGAGGTGGCATGGCCAATACTTTCTTAAAAGCCCAAGGGTTTAAGGTGGGCAAATCCCTGCTCGAAACAGAAAAAGTGGAATTGGCTAAGCAACTTATCGAGAAAGCACAAGCAAAAGGAGTTCGGTTAGAATTGCCGATTGATGTAGTCGTTGCCCAAGCCTTTGAAGCAGATGCTCCTCATCGAACCGTGAATGTTTCAGAAATCCAAGACGGCGAAATGGTTCTGGACATAGGTGCGGTAAGTGCCGAAAGGTTTGCCACTCACATTTCGACAGCCCGAACGGTCATTTGGAATGGCCCAATGGGGGTTTTTGAAATGGATGCCTTTGCAAAAGGAACCGAGCGGATTGCTCAAGCTGTAGCGGCCTGTGGGGGAACCACAATTGTAGGAGGTGGGGATTCAGTAGCAGCGGTGGAGAAAATGAACGTTGCGGACCGCATGACCCATATTTCAACAGGAGGTGGTGCTTCTCTCGAATTTTTGGAAGGGAAAGTGTTGCCGGGGGTTGCGGCGCTAAGCGAGGCATGAGGCGCGAAGCACGAAGCACGAACCTAAAAGCTAAAGGGCTCGGTAAATAGTAAATAGTTAGAGGTTTAGAGGTTTAGAAAAGTTTAAATGTCGTGCCTCGAGCATCGAACCTCGCGAATCGTAATGAAGTGGAGGGAATATTAGAGTGGCAATTCGACGACCAGTCATCGCTGGCAATTGGAAAATGTTTAAAACCGTGAGTGAAGCAGAGGACTATGCAGTCAAGTTCTTAGAAGAGGTTAAAGATGTAACTGACCTTGATATCATCTTATGTGCTCCTTTTACGGCCCTTTATCCCCTAAAGAATGAACTGGAAGAAAGCATTGTGCACTTAGGTGCTCAAAATATGGCTTGGGCAGACGAAGGTGCCTACACTGGTGAAATCTCAGCTCAGATGCTGCAGGATGTTGCGTGTACCTATGTGATCCTCGGTCACTCCGAACGTCGAGAAATGTTTGGTGAAACGGATGGAGAAATCAATAAGAAAGTAAAGAAAGCGTTGACTGTGGGACTAACCCCCATCCTATGTGTCGGGGAAAATCTGAACCTTCGAGAAGAAGGAAAAGCAGTTGAAAGAGTCCAAGGACAGGTTTCCCGAGCTCTGGAGGGTTTATCAACCGAAGAGTTAAGTCGAATTATTGTGGCCTATGAACCCATCTGGGCAATTGGTACAGGGAAAACAGCCTCCAGCAAAGATGCCCAACAAATGTGTGCCTCGATTCGCGCCACCTTAACAAGCCTGATGGGTCTTGACGCCGAGAAAATACCTATTCTCTATGGTGGAAGTGTCAAGGCTGATAATATTGCCGAGCTTATGACAGAGCCGGATGTCGATGGAGCACTCGTTGGTGGAGCAAGCTTAGATCCCTTGAATTTTGCCAAACTGATCATTAATGCGAATCCCCTTCCGGCACGCGTGGAAGGAATATAGCCATGAACGTAGCCAAACCACTTCTCCTTATGATTCTAGATGGTTGGGGTCATCGTGATGCGATCGAAGGAAATGCCATCGCTCAAGCGAATTTACCCAACTTTCGGCGCTTGGAAACAACATACCCCCATACCTTCCTCCAGGCATCGGGAGAAGCTGTGGGATTACCCGACGGTCAAATGGGAAATTCAGAAGTTGGGCATCTAAACATGGGCGCCGGGCGCGTAGTCTATCAGGAATTAACCCGCATTTTTAAAGCGATTAAGGATGGAACGTTATTTAAAAATCCTGTCATCATCGAAGCGATGGATAACGCTCACCTTCAAAATAAGGCCTTTCACCTAGTGGGTTTACTTTCTGACGGAGGAGTTCATTCTCACATTAAGCATCTGTTTGCCCTTCTGGAAATGGCAAAAGAACGAAAACTAGAAGAAGTGTATATTCACGTTATTCTCGATGGCCGTGATGTCTTACCGCAAAGTGGTAAACTATTTATCACTCAGCTCGAACAGAAAATCAAGGAACTAGGGATAGGTAAAATTGCTTCTGTGAGTGGACGTTACTATGTCATGGATCGAGATCATCGCTGGGAACGATTGGAGAAAGGTTATGAAGCTTTGGTTTTGGGCGAAGGAAAAAGCGCAGCCAGTGCCATGGCAGCACTGGAAAGTTCATATGATCAGCGTGTAACGGATGAATTCGTGCTCCCAACGGTGATTGTAGATCAAGACGGAAAACCAGTCGGTCCCATTCAAGAGGGAGATAGTGTACTCTTCTTTAACTTCCGCTCAGATCGGGCCCGGGAAATCGCCCATGCCTTTGTAGACGAAGAGGTTACAGGGTTTGAATGCCCCATACACCCGAGAGTCCACTTTGTATGCATGACTCAATATGAGGATACGATCTGCGCACCGGTCGCGTTCCCGCAACAGAACCTGAAAAACACGCTGGGAGAAATTCTTTCCCAACACGGGTTAAAACAGTTGCGAATGGCAGAAACTGAAAAATACGCGCATGTGACCTTCTTTTTTAATGGTGGAATCGAAGAACCTAATTTAGGTGAGGAACGAATCCTTATTCCTTCCCCTAAAGTCGCCACCTATAACCTCCAGCCCGAGATGAGTGCGCCCGAATTAACCCGAACCCTCTTAGAACAACTGAGGCAAAATACTCATGATGTGATCATTCTTAACTTTGCCAACCCGGATATGGTGGGACATACGGGAGTGTTCAAGGCAACCGTCAAAGCGGTAGAGACGATTGACCAATGTTTGGGTGAGATAGTGGATGAACTTCAAAAAATTAAAGGGACGCTCCTCGTGACGGCTGATCATGGGAATGCCGAGGAAAAGGTGGATCCCAAGACTGAACTTCCTCTGACCGCCCACTCCACAAATTTGGTGCCCTTCATTCTAGTCGATGATAGATTTAAAGGTCAGGAGCTACGTGAGGGGGGTGCTCTGTGCGATGTCGCACCTACTCTTTTAGAATTACTCAATATTCCCAAACCTGAGGAAATGACCGGAAAGTCCTTAATCATCACATAAGTTTTATAATAATCAGTTTGTACTTGAATGAAGTGCGGACTCTATCTTACCTGAAATTACGACTGATCCCACTTATATAAGTAGGGGACTTGAAAAATTGGATAAAGGGGGAAATTTTAATGAGCTTTATTACAGATGTCTATGCACGTGAGATCCTGGATTCTCGGGGGAACCCAACAGTAGAAGTTGATGTCGTTCTGACAGATGGAACCATAGGTCGGGCAGCTGTTCCTTCAGGCGCTTCCACTGGAGCCTTTGAAGCGGTTGAACTTAGAGACGGAGACAATACTCGCTATATGGGCAAAGGAGTATTGAAAGCGGTTGAAAATGTCAACCTTTTAATTAGCCCAAAAGTAGAGGGTTTGAACCCGTATGACCAACCGGGTTTGGATCAATTGTTGAAGGAAATCGATGGAACGGAGAATAAGGGGAAACTCGGAGCTAATGCGATTCTTGGAGTATCCATGGCAACCGCAAAAGCCGCCGCAGAATCCTTAGGCTTACCACTCTATCAATATTTAGGCGGAGTGAATGCCAAAGAACTTCCCGTACCCATGATGAATATTCTAAACGGCGGCAAACATGCCGATAACAATGTGGATATTCAAGAATTCATGATCATGCCAATTGGAGCGTCCAGTTTTGCTGAAGGCTTACGCATGGGAACAGAGGTATACCACAGCCTGAAAGCCGTCCTTAAAGAAAAATCTCTCGCTACGGCAATCGGAGATGAAGGCGGTTTTGCACCCAGCTTAGAATCTAATGAAGATGCCCTTTTATGTATCGTTGACGCCATTCAAAGGGCAGGATATCAACCTGGTGAAGATGTCGCTTTGGCGTTAGATGTTGCAGCCACCGAACTTTATGAAAATGGAACCTATAACTTAGCAGGAGAAGGGCTGAAGAAGACCTCGGAGGAAATGATTGATTTCTATGAGGGATTGATTAAGCGTTATCCCATTGTCTCCATCGAAGACGGCTTAGATGAAGAGGACTGGGAAGGCTGGCGCAAGATGACCGAACGTTTGGGAGATCGAGTACAGCTAGTCGGGGATGATCTGTTTGTAACGAACCCAGAGCGTTTGGCCCGTGGAATCAAAGAAAAATGTGCTAACTCGATTCTTATCAAGCTTAACCAAATCGGGACTATGACCGAGACATTAGATGCTATCGAAATGGCTAAACGGGCAGGCTATACATCAGTCGTCTCACATCGTTCAGGTGAGACCGAGGACGTTACGTTAGCCCATGTTGCCGTTGCTGTTAATGCAGGCATGATCAAAACCGGTGCTCCGGCTCGAACCGAACGGGTAGCCAAGTACAATGAGCTCCTCAGAATTGAGGAGGAACTTGGAGATAGCGCAGTATATCGTGGTCGAAAAGCGTTAGCAAGGTAGTGATCGCTAGATAACGGACACAGCATAACCGTTGATGGAGTAAGGGTTTATTGAATTTTGGGGTTGCTTATGCTAAACTAAGCTTATTAGTGTAAAAAATTTAGTAGAGTAAGACCATTTCAATTAGGGGGTAAGTTAATTGCAGATTTTTTTAGTTATTCTTTTAATCCTAAGTTCTATAGGACTCATTGCGGCAGTACTTTTACAGTCCGGAAGGAGCGCAGGATTATCAGGAGCTATTTCAGGTGCTGGTGAGGCAATTTTCGGGAAAAAGAAAGGTATGGATGAGCTATTCGCGAAGCTCACGGCCGTTTTAGCAGGTATCTTTTTGCTGAGCTCCTTGGGTTTATCGATGATTACAAAGTGATAGCACGCATGTAACGTTTATTTCTTCATACCACGCTTACGCATATTAAGCCAAATTTAGAAGGGGCACTTCATGCGAGGTGCCCCTTTTTGCTATTTATTGAATCCCGGATTTACATATTTGCTTTTTCTATTATATAAGTAGATAAAACTATTACATGAATTATTACCTGGACGATTATATAAATTCAGTTCATGGACATAAGTTCTGTCTTCGATTATATGAAAGAATGAAATGAAGGTTTGGGTGGATAAAGTAGTCTTAAGTCTAACGATCTCTGTAATAAAAGATAGATGGTTGTAGAAGTAAGTGGGGGAGGACGTTTCGGGTGGAACCACAAAGACGCTTAGTGGAACCCTTTTATTTTTCGGGAAATCGTGTTGGGTGCCTACTCATTCATGGGTTTTCGGGATCTCCTTCGGAAATGCGTTGGTTGGGCGAACGGCTGGCTAAGTTGGGTTGGACGGTCCATGGAATACTTCTTTCTGGTCACGGAACAACTCCAGAAGAGATGGCAAAGACGCGCTGGGAGGACTGGGCTAAAGACGCTGAGGCAGGAGTAAAAAAACTGAGGAAGACGTGTGACACTGTCATTGGGATTGGGCTTTCCATGGGGGGATTGCTGACACTTCATTTAGCAACGCTTGGTTTGATCGACGGAATTGTTACAATGAATGCACCCATGGTGCTGGCTGATCGAAGAACTCGTTATGCCCAGTTGTTTAGACCGTTTATGGCGTTTGTAGGAAAACCAAAATCCCATCGCGTAACATCGGACCCGACGTCAGTACGCACTTCAATACCCACTTCTGTTTCAGCAGTATCGGCAGCAACATCATCAGCAGAAACTGCAACACTATCACCATCAGCAACAATGACAACGACAACAACAACAACAACAATCCCGTCACCAACATTATCATCAAAATCAACAATTTCGGGAACCGAAGAGGCGCCAAGCCTTGAGCGCTTTGTTTATGAACGGATTCCGGTGGATGGCTTAATTTCCCTCAACAGAGGGATTCGTCAGGTGCGCAGCAAACTTACTGCGATTACGTGTCCTGCGTTACTGATGCAAAGCAGGGCAGACTTGACAGTAAACCCAATAAGTGTTCAAATCATTAAGAAGCAAATCCAGCACGTTAATCCTATCGTCCAGTATTGGGAAAAATCCGGGCATATCCTAACGCTTGGGCGAGAGCGAGAAGAGGTTGCGTTGAAAGTCCATGAATTCCTCCTGCAGTTCGTTACCCAGGAGTCTAGATGAATGAATTGGAACTTTTATTAAGTGGAAAGTTGGATGGCGAAAGCGGAGAGTTTTCCCAAGAACCTAAGGTTTATTATGGTAAAATTAGGTAATTTGTGATATAATAAGTTGCTTATGAAAGGAGGGGTAGTATGTCTTCCGAGGGAATTAAAATCGTTTCTGAAAATCGTAAAGCGTTCCATGATTATTTTATCGAAGATCGAATCGAGGCTGGTATTGTGCTTACTGGGACAGAAATAAAATCGATTCGTAACGGCAAGGCCAACTTAAAAGATAGTTATGCTCGTGTAAATGATGGCGAAGTTTGGGTTCATCAGATGCATATTAGCCCTTATGAACAGGGTAATCGGTTTAATCATGATCCACTACGGCCGCGTAAATTATTATTGCACCGTTCAGAAATAAATAAATTAGTTGGGAAAGTTCAGCTTCAAGGCTTGACCCTTATACCGATTAAGATTTATTTAAAAAAGGGGATGGCTAAAGTTGAATTGGCCGTCGGTCAAGGGAAGAAAAATTACGACAAGCGTCAGTCTCTTGCTGAACGAGAAGGTAAACGCGATATTGAACGAGCACTAAGGGAACGGAATAAAGGCTAATAGAACGGTTACAAGTCGTTAGTTATTTAGTTCGATGGTGTTTGTAGTTAAGAAGGACTCTAAAGAATATGGATTTTTATTGATTTTCCACTAAAATGCAAAGATGCCATGGATATTCACCTATTCTTTATACGCAAATGTGTTATACTATGCGTGTTGGAACTTTTACATGGGGGCGTTCTAGACTCGCTCGGGGAAGCGGTGGCAAAGGTTGCGCGTCGAGATTCCACCTGGTCTCGTTAAACGGTGGACCTAATAGTTAACGAAAATAATTACGCTCTAGCTGCTTAAGTGCCGCTAGCATCCTGCCTTCAGAACCTACGATGAAGAACCAGGGTGTCAATTAAGTAGGACGCTCTAATGTCAATGCTCGGAGACATTAGCTAAGATTATCGAGCTAGCCTGAACTGAATCCTGGCCTTTAGGAGTCAAGACTGGCGAAATTTAAATTAAAGGACACACGCGTAGACGCTTTTGTGGCAGCTCTTCGATACAGGGGTGCAAATCCCCTCGCCTCCACCATCTAAACCCTCGAATATTGAGAAAACGTATGCAGTATTACTCAATACTTTACCAATTTGAGAGGTTAGACTTTTTATTAGCAGCTGTTTTCATGATTCTTTGAGAAGTTCGACTTCGGTTACTACATATGCACAGCAAGGAAGCACTTCAAAGTTTTTGAGGTGCTTTTTCAGATATTGAGTCTTAGGCTATAAAAAATTTGTTAAGAGGTGCCAATATATGGTTTCAAGTTTAAATGCTGGGCTAATCCAGAGTATCCAAGAAATCGGTCAAAACCATGCAGTGGAGAAAATTGTTCTTTTCGGGTCACGAGCAAAAGGTGACTACAAGTCTGTAAGTGATATTGACCTAGCAATTTTTCTCTCGCCAGAATCTAATTGCCAAGGGTATTTAGCGAGTGAGCTCGAAGACCTTGATACTCTCCTGAAAATAGATATCCTATTTATCAATGAACACATCGACCCTAAATTATTGGAAAATATCAAGAGAGAAGGGATATCTCTGTATGAGCGAGCCGAACACTAAAATTGATAATTTCATTCGTGCACTTATTAGACTCGAAGAAGGGATCGCCAAGTATGATGAAGCAAATGACCTGTTAAGAGATGGTATAATACAGCGCTTTGAGTTCACCTTTGAGCTTGCATGGAAAACTTTGAAGACTATTTTTGAAAATGAGGGGCTGACAGGTCTTAATTCTCCAAAGACGGTATTGCGTGAAGCCTTTTCAGCAGGACTGATAAATGACGAGGGACTTTGGCTTGCCATGCTCAGGGACAGAAATTCAACAACTCATATCTATAGTGAACAAGCGGCGATTGAGATTTGCCGTAATATACAAGAAAAATATGTGATGGAACTTGAGAGTCTGCTTGAGAAGGTAAAAACAAGACTTGGCATCGCCTCCGACATCTAAACCTCGAATTTAAGCGGAAAATAGTGACAAAGCCTTGAGGTATATAGAAATTGTACAGCCTCAAGGCTTTTTTGCATTTTAGGAAGAGATTTTTGTACATGTACAATTTAATCAAATTGAAATGCTTTTGGCGCATCCTAACCCTGCCGCCAGATACGCCAGAAGAGACTCAGTGCTGATGGCATTGACTTATGACTGGAGTTAATGGTAATGGCAGGCTCGAAAGCCGATGCTTCCATTAATGGGAGTTTAACGAACCTGCCTGTAACGAATGAGGTTCTTAAACTTCGAGAAGGATTTAGTACTAAGATTTTAATTTGTGGGATGTTTTAAAAATCCTACTGATCTTATCGAGGCAGGAGGCAATACAACAGCAGGATCAGAATAATGTAAAAATATCTAAAAGTCCTCTAGTGGATAATACCGAGACCGCGTTATGATCTAAATTCGTATGATTAAAAGGTTTGTTATATTTACACTCTCAATTTGTTTGCTCTCCACGAACTCGGTATTTTCATCAGCTTCCGTTGACCAATTGTCAACGGACTCGCCTTCTTCGTTTTCACAGTAAGGCAATACCTTTGCAACGCCACTCCATGTTTTACCTTCCTTCCAAGGACGGTCTTCAAGCTGAACGTAACAAGTCAAGCCAATAAGTGTGTCAGTACCCAATTGATCAGGCGTGCTTCCTAAAAGGGTTGTTACAACATCAAGGAAGCGTTCCTTTTCACGAGGCTTAGACAAGCGGTAGTATTCTCGAATAGCTTTGCCATTGGTTAATTTGAACCAGATAGTAACTCGATTGCTTTCAAACTGAACATCGGAAACCGTTGCATTACCGGATTGATAAGGATTAATGCTATCAAATGAAATGATGGCCATGTTAATCAAACTCCTTTAACTCTTTAAATAAAATTAGTATTAAGCAGTTTGAACTTACATCCAACAGTATCAAGATCGTCCGTCTTATCTGCTTATAGACCAAGTCCCTACGTATGACCACAATTTCTGATATATTTAAAAAAAATAATAAGTTTTTTTTGAAATTTCCTTGGTAGAATTTCTTTACCATTTATTTGAAATCTATTTATTCTCCATGAATGACCACTAAGTTTTTTATTACCTCCGCTTTTCCTAGCAATATCGAACCTACCGTCTTGACGATACTGACATGAAAAATGGAATAGCAAAAATATCCCCCTAACCTCCAGTAATGGAAGTTAGGGGGTTTTAGAATCAACTGTTGTTTTTTATTGGTAGTCACCCATAGGCTTAACCGCCTTCCGTTTTGTACCATAAGGAAATATATATTTAACGCCCAGTTTATTTATTAGTAACTACCTCTTTGTACATCAAAGCCAGCAACTCGACTGCAGCTGAGTAAAATTCTTTTATACTGATTGGCTCCGTTAAATTCGAATTAGAAACGACTGAGCTATCCGGCTCAAATTCCTTTAGACTAAGTTTTTTTCTGGAAATTGTTGAGGTAATGTATGTCATATAGGATATGCTCCTTTCTAATCGTCATTTCAACCAGTTACATACCAATACTTCAGAAACTTGTCCTCGCCCGTTCCCTTTACAATTGATGGCCCTCTTTGCCTTCACTTCAACTAGGGCCTTGTGGTAACCCAACTGGGTAAAGAGGTTTATGATAAACGGGGTGTAAGAGTTACTCAGCATTACCAGACATCCTCTCTGGTCCAATTCCCTAAATACAGAACCCAGAAGTTCCTGCTGTTGTTTGTCAAATGGGACTGAAGTGTACTCGGT
Source organism: Desulfosporosinus sp. I2 (assembly GCF_000960765.1). Classification (GTDB taxonomy): domain Bacteria; phylum Bacillota; class Desulfitobacteriia; order Desulfitobacteriales; family Desulfitobacteriaceae; genus Desulfosporosinus. The sequence continues at coordinate 19,084 of NZ_JYNH01000087.1, forward strand.
AAAGTAGGACTTTTCGTTGGTCGGGTGATAGGGAGGGTCGAAATAGACCAAATCTCCCGGCTTGGCCACATCGAGAACGTTCTCAAAGTTTCTCACCTGAATATTGGTCGTTGAGAGTATCTTGCTTACGCTTCTAAGGTTATCTGCGTCTAAGATTTTAGGATTTTTGTATTTGCCAAAAGGGACGTTGAACTGCCCTGACCTATTAACCCTGTGTAAACCGTTAAAGCAAGTCTTGTTTAGGTAAATAAACCGGGATGCCCTTTGGACAGGAGACAGCTCTTTTGGATTCAGGCCCCGGATTCTGCAGAAGTAGTCCTTGTCGTTCACGTGGCTTTTAAGGGCATAAATTAAGCCTTCTACATCGTCTTTGACTTGTAGATAGGCATTGATTAGCTCTTCGTTCATATCACTCAGAAACGCTTGACTGGGAGTTAGGTGAAAGAACACTGCACCGCCACCCACAAAGGGTTCATGATAAGCGAAGAAGAGAGAAACATATCAGAGTTGTTAAAGCAGGAAAAAGAATTTTCTCAAAAAATAGCTAAAGGAGATTCTTTTGAAGAGCTTGAAAAGGTCATTGTGGTTCTTAATGAAAAGTATCGTACTAAGGGTGAATATGAAAGCATCATATCGCAATTGGTAGAAGTAGATGATAATATCGACGATTTAAATGATGAAATCAAAAAAATCGATGAGTTGTTATTTTCAAATGATTTTGAAGAAATTTTGAAAGTTCAAATTAAAAAGTTTAACAAGTATT
>NZ_JYNH01000088.1 GCF_000960765.1 Desulfosporosinus sp. I2
ACTCCCTCTCTTGTCTTGAATCTGTCGTTTAGCTGTACTCTTTCTGGATACCACTTCAGAGTTTGAGACTAAATAAAGGAACACCCTCAAGCTACCCTTCTGTCTAGCATCACTCACTACGGGGATTTTGTCTAAGGCCTGTTGCACATTTCTTTTCGAATCGAAGGAAACAGGTCCCTTTAACTGAACATCAAGTTGTAAGTGGCTTTCTTTTTCTTGCCTACCCTCTGTTAGAGTTACCTCAAAATCGAGAACATTGTCAAGCGCAAACAGAACCTCATCGAAGTCCGCCATGGTCAGGTAATCAGTCTGGGTCAGATAAACCCGGTCTCTGGACTTTATCAGTTCCAGTCGCTTCAATACCGTATGGCACACACAAGGGCCCGGGATAAACCTGGACATGTCACCGGTGCGATAACGTATTAAAGGCATTGCCGATCTGGTCAAAGTAGTAAAGACTATCTCACCTGGTCGCCCGTCCACTACGGGTAACCCTGAACTGGGATCGATAATTTCGATATAGAGGTCTGCTTCCCGGAGGTGGTAACCACAGAAGCCCTTACATTCTAGTCCACCACCCAACCCCATCTCAGTCATGCCATAGTGATTAAACACCTTACACCCCCAGGCCCTTTCGAGTTCTTGGACAATAGTCAGGGGCACATAATCCGTACTCAACAAAACGCTTCTCAAACTCAGGGCGGGCGGGCAACCCTCGGAATCTTTAAACCTCGCTAAGCTTAATACTTGGGTAGGTATTCCTACTAAAACGTTAATATTTTCTCGTCTAATTTGCCCTAGGGTTGACTCTGGATTCGTAACCAGACCGTGGACAATCCCTACTACACCCGCTCTTTCTAAACCCAAACGCAGTAAATCTCCGACACTTCCCGGTATTTCCCCCGGTAACATGATCAAGACTCTATCTTTGGGCTTTACCAAGGTTAACATGCCATGCTGAAAGAAATCGATGGTCAATTCCTGATCCTCCTCAGTAAAGAACAGGCGTTTAGATTTCCCCGTTGTGCCGGAACTCTGTAAGGTGACGATCCTGTTGATATCATTTTGGGAAACACACAAGAAATCTAGGGGATTATCTTTTAAATCTTCAGACGTGGTAAAGGGTAGTTTTAATAGGTCTTGAAAAGTTGATAGCTTACAATCAATTCCTTGGTACAAACGAGTATAGAATCGGCTTTTATTGGATACCCAGTTAAGCGTTTCCTGCAGTTTAGCCAACTGATAGTCCTCAATTTGCTTTCGGGTTAAGACGCTTGAACTGTTTCCAGTAATTTTGCGCTGTATCCAAGGCTCCAGCGAGGTGGTTTCGATGTTCAAGCCCTATCTCTCCCTCCGATAAATAGAGTGGCCATTCTTATCAGTGAGATTATACGCGCAAAAAGGAATTAGCTTACCATCCGGGCTTACCACATGAATGCAACAGTTTTTTAATCTGTCTATATCTATATTCCACACGTCCTGAAAGGCCATACCGCTGATGGAAAATGCATAAGTTTTTAGCTGTTGGATTAGATTGTCCCAGGAATTGGAGCTTGTAGACTGAATCGTTGGTGTTTCTGCTCCCGACCACTGCCGAGCTACAAAGGTTCGTGTTTTTCTAGCCAACTCATCCGCTCGCTCTGGTCCGGTACAGCACGAATTGTTGATGATCGGTTTCAAGCTTCCATCTGGTTGTCTAGTAAAATTGCCGCTAAAGGAGCAGCGTCCATTGTGGGGTTTCAGGTCGGCTACTTTGATCAGCCCATCCGTCTGATCCTCGATTGCTTGAATGACTTCCGGGAGTGTAATCCTGTCTTCATCTGTGGGTTCTTGAGAAATTCTTCCGAAATAACTGACGGGTTGGAAATGCACACCACGAACAACGGGATGATTTTCCAAGGCGAACCTGATGATTCCTCCAATATTGTGTGTGTTTATGCCTGGTATCAAGGTAGGCACTAAAACAACTCCAATCTGATGTTGGGCACAGTTCTCGATAGCTTTGGCTTTAAGATCAAAGAGCCTGCGACCCCTAATCGACTGATAAATCGAATCCTCAGTGCCGTCAAATTGTAAAAACACGGAGCTAAGACCGGCTTCCTTCAAGCGACTTACAAAGATAGGATCTTCAGCAAGTCTCAAGCCATTCGTGTTAAGTTGGATAAAGTTAAAGCCCAGTTTTCTCCCCATGTCTACTATTTCCGGCAGGTCGTTTCTGAGGGTTGGCTCGCCGCCGGACAACTGGACATTGACAGGCCCACTGGCAGCAAGGACGTTTTTGTACCACCCTTCTATAACTGCCAAGGAAGGTTCGTCAAGCTCCGTTCCGGCATTAGCAAAACAAAATCGACAGTTTAGATTACAACGCTGCGTAACCTCTATCAAGGCCGTACAAGTCGTCTTATAATGGTCTTCGCATAAACCGCAATCAAAGGGACAGCCTTTCTCGATCTGAGTAAAGCACTCCTTGGGGGGAGTTGGAATCGTAGGCCTGACCCATGAATCCCAAAGAGGGCTACCACGCCAAAGCAGGGTTCGATAGTCTCCATGTTCAGGGCAGTGTTTGACCAGATAAACCGTTTCTCCCTGAACCACTCTTTGCGCAGGAATCTTTTTCAAACATTCCGGGCACAAACTTTCTGTACCTAAACGCTTGGTATTTAAACGCTCGGTCGTGGAAATCAAACATTGATCCAATACGTCCATATGTTATCCCTCTCTAACTGCAGTGAGCATCCTTTTGGGCGATCAATTGAAAATATCCCATCTTCACCTGTTTAAGCGCAGCCTGGACAAGGCGAGTCTCAACTGAGTCTGAGTCTGAGTCTGCGCATGAGCAGGAGCATGAAGTAGTCTTAAGCCAAAACTGAGTCATAGAGCCATGGGCCATGATCAGATCGACCGTTAGTTGGGTCAGCAGGTTCGTATGATCCGTCCAATTAACGATCTTAAACCCCTGTTCGACAAGCTTATTAACTAATTGCTCCTTGGGTAACGCTCTTCTGATACACGAGTCGAGTTTGAGTTCCTGCAGACCTTGGAGACCGTCAGGATTTCGAGCATACACATCGTTGATCACTAACCATCCGCTCGGTTTGAGCACCCTGAAAATTTCGTTTAGCGCTTGATCTATGTCCTCCATGACGGACAAGGCACACTCCGCAAATACCCCGTCCATGTTTTCTGCAGGAAAGGGTAGGTCTTCTCCCTGCCCTCGAATTAGGTTTAAATCTGGATTTTTCCTTCTCCCACTCTCTAGCAGCAGCTCTGAAGGGTCTAAACCGATGGCCTGAAGCTGATACAGCGAAACAAGACGTTCTACCGTTGCACCGCAACCGCAGCCCACATCTAAAACCCTCGCGTCCGGAAGAAAGTCACAGCTTTTGACTCCCAAATCGGTTAAGAAAAACCCACCAGGTCTTAAAGTATCCCCTGTCGCCTGACTCAGCAGGTCACTCTCATACATTTTAAATATATCGTTTTTCACAATTTGTCCACTTCCAAGACTCCCACTTCCGGCTTCTAAACTTGACTTCTAAACTTCCGGCTTCCGGCTTCAGACCTCTGTATTAATCCTCGTCCGTTGACTCAGAGTCTTCTGCATAAGACGCCAAAATCTCTTGTACCTTACTAAAGGTCGTTGTAACAATATTGCCGCATTGCACAGGATACTCATTGCCCTCATCCAGAGAGTGGTCTAAAATCCCAGAGCATTCTAGAGTGCCATAGACGTCTTCAAACCACTCCAACAAGTCATTGATCATGACGTTGATTTTGGCGTGACTAAATTCGGTGGGAGTTCCCTTCCCAACATTTAAACCAATTAGACATGCCCCCCCGGTAAGGGCACCACAGGTTTTTCCCGACCTGCCTACTCCTCCACACAGACCGTGCATTGCTTTAATTAAGTCGGGGTTTTCCTTGCCTTGTTCCTCCAAACCGAGGATTAACATAATTTGGCTACAACAAAATCCCTGGGTAGCTAATTGAAACATGCGAAAAGCATCGACCACCATCATACTCCCCCTTACTTATCCTCAAGGCTTTGTTCCACTTCAAACATCTTGCCTAAAGCCAATTCCTCAGTAATCAACACCAAGCCACAGTTAAGGCATTTTAGTTCTTCCACTACAAAATCATTGCCCAAGTAAGATGCCTTGACCGAACCCCGCTGCAGTTCACCGCCACATTTTCCGCACTTCCAAAGGGTTGTTGGGGTCTGTTTTAACGTGTTATTCATGACTTTCCTCCACAATTTCCATGCGGTGGCTATAAACATTGAGCACCACAAAGCCTTGTTCCTGAGGTTGATATTCAACCCAATAGGTCACCTTGACAGGGCGGAAGTAGGCTAAACTGTGACCATTGTCCGGATTAATAAACTTTCTGCCTGTTCGCTCCGCAAGTTCTATCACCTGTTGAATATCTTCAATCAGAATACGTCGTTCTTCCATGATCTCCAGAACTCTTTCATTTAACTCGAGGTTAACCGTCAAATACGCCACATCCTTTTCCTGTGGAGCTTCTTTCCACAGAGAGTGTAACAACGTTCTTTTTAGTTTTGCTCGATTCTCATGCCGATAGGAAAATCCCACACTAGGCCTGATAGCAGCCTTATCCAGGTCAGTTCCGAAAACTAGATCTAATAAATGAACTGTGCGTTTACCCTTGGAAGCAAAATTATCTCGGCACATAGCACAGTAGGCTACATAGTCCGTGGTGCTTTCACTGATTCGGTCTTCAATGATCTTCTTCGCCAATTCCGGATTGGCGAAGGACGTCAGCCCTCCAAAACCGCAACACTTTGTTCGTTCTTTGTTGTAGGGCAATTCTTCGATTTTACACCCTAGTTTAGTTAAGATGTGTCGGACGGCATCCTGGATGATCGGTTCATTTCTCGTCGTACAAGCATCCTGTACAGCTAATATACTCCCGTTTATAACGGCACCCTGTACAGGTAAATCCAAGTCTGCCATCAACTCCCACAAAGAGACAACTCCTTTAAATTTTTCCCGGAACACGCTGTGACAGGTGGAACAGGCTACGATGAGTTGTGGTTTGCCTAAGCTTTCTAATTCCGCGACCATACCCTCTAAACTACTTTGGAATAGAGTTTGATCACCTGCCCAATCGGCCGGAGCACCACAACAACGTAACATGAGCGCTACTCCTCCAGAAAGCTTCTCTCTTAGATAAGCGTAAACTTTTTCAACCTGTTCCGGTGAGGAGCCACTTAATTGGCATCCGGGAAAGAAAACATATTGACTGGAATCATGGCCTGGCTGATGTCTGGACATAGCAAATTCTTCACTGTTACTAAAGGCCATATCCCGCAGGGCAAAATCGTGGGCCGAGGGTGGCATTTTCCCTTTGCTCACCATGCTCTCCCGGGTTGCTTTACAGGTCTCACCCAGGTCTAGTCCCTGAGGACATATTTCTGCGCACTGCCCACAAAGACTACAGGAATTGATCATTTTATTCCCGTGGCGCATTCCCATGACGATCGTATCGTTATTATATATTTGCCTTAAATATTTTTTTGGATAACTGCCGTATTCTTGCATATATTTGCAAGCTTTCACACATTCGAGACATTGACAATTCAGGCACCTGCCTGCCTCCTGAACGGCTTCCTCAGACGTATACCCCCCAGGCTCGTCATTCATTTGCACAGCAGGCAGTGGGCTTATCCCTTTGGTATTAACGTATAGTTGCGTCTCAAAAGGTCCTTCCCCTTCTCGGGACGCTGTTAAAGAAACGCCCTGTAAGTATCTATCTATGCTAACTGCTGCTTTACGGCCATCAGCAACTGACTTGATAGGGGAATCATTTCCCACAACTGCCCCGCTGAATATTCCTGGGAGTGGTGTAGCACACGTAACCGGGTCGATCCACGACTGTTCGCCTAAGAGCTCAGAAATCTCATCTGAATGAGCAGCAAGCCCCAGATAAACGACATTAAATTCTTCTTGAAGCTTAGCTAAATCTTGCTGGGTTATTGCTGTATTTAGGTGTATTTGAACGTTAAGCCGATTTAATACGGACAGTTCCTCGACGATAACCTCCGGGGGTAATTGGGCATCCGAGAAATTCCACAGGTCACCGCCAAGGCGATCTGCTTTCTCAAACAGACTAACCTTATATCCTTTTTTAGCCAAGTCATAGGCTGCAGTCAGGCCTCTTAGTCCCGAACCAACGACCGCAACTGTCTGGCTTTTTGGAGGGACTATCCCCGCCTTAACTATTTTTGTTTGGTTCTTCACGCAAAACCTCTCTAAAGCTGAAATAGCAATGGCCGGTCCAGCCTCTTGGCGTTTGCATTCAGCTTCACAGGGATGATCGCAAATTCGGCTAATAATTCCGGGAAAGGGCTGTTTTTTTTGCAGTGTTGCTAAGGCACTTTTCAAGTCCTGATTTTGAATGTCCAACATCAATTTCCGAGCATCTACATGGATAGGACAACTTGCTGTACAGGCTGGGGGATTTTCCTGGGTACACTTAGCTTCTTGTTTTTTTAATTCGTCCTGATCCATCAGCAACACCCACTTCCTTAAGTTATTGCCTGCGATTAAGGATATTCTGGTTTCCAAAGCCACTAGAGCGGGCGCATTTTTCTGGTTCGCATTTATGTCACCTGAAATATTTACTCCCCTGAGCTAGTTCGGCTAAAGCTGAACATAGAGACTTCTGTACTGAAAGGCTCAAATACGAGAGTTGGGCACCTTAAATCAGAAATTAGAAACATACTAATGATGAAGTTAGCAACCTCATCATTAGTATTAACTGAACTTATTCCAGGGGCTTAGAGCCACTTCCTTAACTTCATAAGTTAAGGTTTAGTGACGCTAAGCCATCGCCATCAGATCAAGCAATTATGTCTCCACGTTTACGACCCGTCGGCCAGACGTGGAATAATTAGCTTTTAGCGTTAAGTGCCGCAAGTACTTTTTCTGGACGTGCAGGTAAGTGTGTCATTCGTGCTCCGCAGGCATTATAAATTGCATTAATAATTGAAGCATGAGGCGAGGTCAAAGGCAATTCTCCTGAACCTGCTGCGCCAAAAGGACCATGAGGTCTATAGGTTTCTACATAGAGGAGTTCAATATTATCTGGGACATCTTTGACATAAGGTAACCCGCAACTCATTAAATCGATGTGTTTCTTAAGATCTTCGAAGTCCTCGCTAAGAGCTAGGCCTAAACCTTGAACTAATCCTCCATACATTTGTCCGTCCACTACCAATTTATTGGCAATCTTACCGACATCTGCTACCATCGTCATTTTGGCAACTTCAGTCTTACCGGTCGTGATGTTGACTTCAACTTGCGACAAGAAAGCTCCGTACATATAAACAGCAAAAGGATTCCCTTGTCCGGTCTCGACGCTACACTCCTTAGCAGGTGCGGTCCAAGCTCCTGTGAAAAAGACGGGTAATTTTTCGGCGATCATTTCTTCATAGGTTCGGAAGGTCCCATCGGCCTTCGTAATCCCTTTCAACAGCTCTTCGCAAGCAACACGGGTGGCATTACCGACCAAAACTTGAGAACGACTTCCTCCGGCAGGTCCACTGTTAGGAGTTCTTGCCATATCATTCATAACAAGTTTGATATCTTCCGGTTTAACTCCCAAAGGACGCAAAGCCTCATGAGCAGTAGCTAAGGTCCCCATATCCGCGCCTTGACCATGATCCTCCCAGGAAGTATAAACTGTAACGCCTTTAGCCGTTAATTCCACATTGACCACAGAGCTGTCTGCTCCGTCTAGACCTGACCCATAGACACCGATAGACATACCAATTCCGCGTTTCTTATCAGCAGTGGATGCTGGCTGTTTAGCCCATTCCTGCGCTTTCTCGTAAGCAGGTTTTAGTTTATCCATTATATCAACCATGCAGTAAACATCTGGCTCACAGCCGGTTGGCGTAGTGTCACCTGGTCTGTAGACGTTTTTATAACGTAATTCAAAGGGATCCATACCCAATTTCTCCGCAAGTTCATCCATCAAGACCTCGGAGGAGAAAGTACTTTGAGGAGATCCATAACCCCGGAATGCTGAACCCCAAGCGTGGTTAGTACACACAGTTCGTCCATTGCCGCGAATATTGGGGATGTTGTAACCACAGCCTATGAACTGAGTGCCTCGCATGGTGAGTAAGTCTCCAAATTCGGAATAAGGACCATGGTCAACGGTCCAATCAGATTCCATAGCCGTTAATTTACCCTCTTTGGTAGCCCCTAACTTAAGATTAATAAAGAAAGGCGAACGTTTCCCTGTATAAGTTGTTTGCTGATAGTAGTCAAACTCGAGGTAGACTGGTTTCCCTGTCGCCACAGCTGCAACCCCTAATAAGGCTTCAATCGTTGGACTGAACTTATAGCCAAAGGTGCCGCCGGCTGGGTTTTGGACTAAAATCAGCTTGTCCGATTCAATCCCGATCCCTGCACAGATCATAGCCTGATGGAGATGTATGCCAATACTCTTAGAATGAATGATCAATTTACCCTCTTCATCAAAGAAAGCAAAGCCAACATCTGGCTCAATGGGCATATGGGGTTGACGTCCAACATAAAAATCATCTTCGACAACGACATCGGCTGCTTGCAATAGTGGCTTAGTATCTTCGCCTTTGACCACTTTAACTTCGAAATATACATTGGGTGTTCCGGGATGAATTTCAATTGCATCATCAGCCATAGCTGCCGGAGCACTCATATATTCAGGGAGTAATTCGAGCTCCACCTTTACTTTATCGGCTGCAGCCTGGGCATGTGCTGCAGTATCGGCAGCAACAATGGCTATCGCATCCCCAAATTGGAACACTTTTTTCTCGCAGAGGATCGGGCGATCCCATCCATCCCCTTTATTCGTTGGGAATGTGATTAAACCAGTAATTTGGTTTTTGCCCACGACATCCTTATGTGTGATCACTTTATAAACACCTGGCATTTTTTCAGCTTCGGAAGTGTCGATCGATAGAATATTAGCATGAGAAACCTTGGCCTGAACTAGTTTAAGTTGCAGAGTTTCACAAGGCATTTTAATTCCTACATCAGCGCCAAAGTCCCATGTGCCGGTGACCTTAGCTAACGCAGAGGGCCGGATGAATTCTGTGCCCCAAATTCGCCCATCTTCCGGTAATTTGCACCATAGCTCTTCTACGGTAACCTCACCACGAATCAACCTGGCGGCTTCCATGACCGCGTCAACTAGAGGCTTATACCCTGTGCACCGGCAGGCATTTCTGTGTTTTTGAAACCAATCACGAACATCTTCTCTAGAAGGATTATCATTTTCCTCTAATAGTTGTTTGGCTGAAACAATGAATCCCGGGCTGCAGAACCCGCATTGGGCAGCCCCATGGATCATCCAGGCGAGCTGCAAAGGATGTAAGTGTTCCTTAGTGCCTACGCCTTCAATCGTCGTAATCACTGCATCATCGGCAATCCGTTTCATTTTTGTCACGCAGGACCGGATGACTTTTCCATCTATAATGACCGAACAGGCACCGCATTGAGCTTTTCCACATCCTATTTTAGTCCCGGTCATGTGCAGTTGTCCTCGCAACACATTGGCTAGGGTGACTTCCCCATCGACAATTAATGTCTGGGAGACACCGTTAATGCTGACATGTTTTTTAATCATTTTTTCCGCTCCTTTATAAACTTCATTCTCTAAAGGTTACACCATGAGTTTCGCAAGTTATTCATGTTACAAATTGCAGCCTTCCATTTTGTTGAGGTAAGTATTAGACATCAGTAAAGCAAATTTCCCCACCATCCATTTGATGAACAACTGACAAATTTGTTCCTCCCATTCTTTTTTACTTGCCTAAAGGCTTTGATTTAGTTTAGTTTAGTTTGGTTTAGCTTTGCTTGTTTTGATTATTTTTGCTTTACTTGGCTTTGGTTAGCTTGATGAACATGCAATATTTATGCCAAGAACTTTTGCGATTTCAATAATAGTGGTATACTCCCTTTCCAGATTTCGACACCGTAGAAAATTAGCTACTTTTTGTCGAATTTCCAATGAGCCCTTCTCGCCATCACGCGCCCTTGCCATGGCTGCGCTCAAACTGAACGTCGTGTTTGAGTTATAGTAGTGTTCTAAAATTGAACATCCATGTTCGATTTTAGGCTACAGGGACACTCGGCCTCCATGACCAGCGGAATATGATTTATACCTTGACCGAGTGTAAAGAATGAGGTACCATGCAAGTGGGACATATTGTTTTCCCCTCAGTCTGCCCGAACCTCTGACAGTTTTTAATCCCAATCAAGGTATGTTGTATGTGAGCACACCTTACATGATGTATTGGAGGATATATCCCATGGAAAAAATTAAAGTTCAAGATTCTATTGGAGCTATTCTAGTCCATGACATGACTCAGATCATCCCTGGCGTCGTTAAAGGGCCGCGTTTTCGCAAGGGACATGTCATCCAGGCAGAGGATATTCCCGTTCTTCTAAGTATGGGAAAAGAGCATATTTTTGTCTGGGATCAAACACCCGGCCTGATCCATGAAAATGAAGCTGCGGAGCGCCTCGCCCATGCTGTAACTGGTTCTGGACTGCTCCTCGACGAGCCCAAAGAAGGAAAAGTAACTATTACCGCTGCCCACGATGGACTACTTTATTCCTCTGTGGACGGCATTTTGGCCTTGAATACATTAGAACACATCATTCTCTCCACGCTTCATAATCACTATCCTGTCAAGAAAGGAGATAAAGTCGCTGGAACTCGAGTCGTACCTTTGATGATTGAGGAATCCTTAATTATTGAAGCGGAACGGATTGCTCAGACATTCTCTGATCCTATTTTGGAGGTTCGACCTCTCAAGCACATGAAGGTCGGCATCGTAACCACCGGAAGTGAAGTCTATCACGGACGGATCCAAGATAAATTCAGCCCTGTACTACGAACGAAAGTTGAAAACTGGGGATCTGAAGTCCTCGCCCAAACCTTAGCCAATGATGATGTGTCCTTGATCCAAAGCTCTATTCAAAATCAACTTGATCAAGGCGCTGAAATGATCTTAGTAAGTGGCGGTATGTCTGTTGATCCAGATGACGTCACTCCCACGGCCATCAAAGAAATGGGAGCCGAGCTCATCACTTATGGAGCTCCGGTGTTACCAGGAGCGATGTTTTTACTTGCCTACATCGGAGATGTGCCTATCATGGGATTACCTGGTTGCGTTATGTATTCCAAGACAACCGCCTTCGATTTAGTCGCTCCGCGTATACTGACAGGTGAACGCCTGACGCGCCATGATATCGTCAAACTCGGAAGTGGTGGTCTCTGTCTCGACTGCCCAGTTTGCATCTACCCGCGCTGTTCCTTTGGCAAATAAATGCAAGTTGGGGACAGATATGTAGCGGGTTCCGTTTTGAGGTGCAAAAAAGGATTAAATGGCAATAGGAATGACGTGCGAAATGGCAACATTTTCGCACGTCATTTTTCCTTATATATCAATTCTTTGTATATCAACTCTTTGCATATTAACTCTTCAACCGGGCGGTGAATTTCTGTAATTTAAATATACCAAGTGGTTACTTCCTCAATAGAGGCACGGTCCGGTTGCGTCGGATTTTGGGCAGGATAGCCAATAGCACATCCATCTAAAAGAATCCACGCCCTTTATTCTGACATGGATTCTTTTTGCCTTGTTCAAATTTGGATGTCAATTTGTTTGTCAATTTATCAGTTTGCACCTCAAACAGAACCCTTAACTTGATATGGGTATCCATTTCTCCCTTACCCGTAAAATACTCCCGTATCTCTGACATCGTACCCGCCCAGTGCCAGAACGTCCTCCTGAAACGCTTTGCTTTGAATGACCTCAATCATCGCTTTCATTCGAGGTTCCTCGAGGAATTCCCGTGGAATTGCCAGATCATAGCGTTCTTCACCGACCAACACGTAATCTAGACCTAAGGCTTCTGCCGCACTTTGAATACCTAATCCGACATCGGCCGCTCCTGAGGCGACTGCAACTGCCACGGCTAAGTGAGTAAATTCCTCTCGCTCATAGCCTAAGATTTGCTCTTTAGTAAAGCCTTGTTTTTGAAGCAAATAGTCAAAAAGAACTCTTGTTCCAGATCCACCCTGACGATTGATAAAGCGTATTCCTGGACGAACTAGATCCTCAAGAGTCTGAATGTTATACGGGTTTCCTTTCGGTACAATCAAAACTTGGGTCCGATATACTAAATTCATGAGAGCAATATCTCTCCCGGGCAAGAACCGTTGCAAATAGGACTTATTATACTCCCCAGTCTCTGGATCAAGTAAGTGAATCCCTGCAAAATGGGCCTCCCCTTTACGTAGAGACAGAATACCTGCTAGGCTCCCTACATGAGCTGAGGCAATCCCTCCCTGCCCACCCTTGGCCTTCATATGGCTGCTTAAAACATCCAACGTTAGATCATGGGACCCTATGCATACCAGCGTTTCTTCTAACTCCGCAACAGGCCGTAAAAGCTCAATGGGGACCGTCTCTCCCTCATGGAACCCTTCCTGTAGACGGGGAACTCGAAGCATCCCATCCGCTCTCACTAAACTCATCGTCACGCCCGCACCTCTGCTCAAAGGAGCAGCCACCCAGCGTTCCCCTACTTTTCCGACTTTGACCCGCACAAATTCTTCACTTCCCAACGAAGAAAAGACTTTCTTGCTGATCACAGCCTCCAGAAGATTGGCAGAATCTTGACCTAAACCCTGTAAATGCTTAACCCAAGGTTCTAGGAAGAGATGTGCTGTCAGGTAAGTAGACACCGGATATCCAGGGATACCAAACGCTGGTTTCTCGTTGACCTCCCCTAAAACAACAGGTTTGCCTGGTTTAATAGCAACACCATGCAGATAAAGTGTTCCATGTTTTTGGATCAATTGAGAGGTATAGTCATCCCGGCCTTGAGAAGATCCTGCAATAATTACTAAAATATCTTGTGACTCAGAGATCTCCAAAATTGCCTTTTCTAAGCGCTCGGGCTGATCTGGGGTTATTGGCCAAACCGTGGCTACGCCACCCCATTCTTCCACCAAGGAAGCTAGAACCGTGGAATTGCTATCCACAATATCGCCTACCAGCAAGGACTCCTCTGGTGAACGAATTTCATCCCCCGTCGGTAAAATTCCTACGCGAGGTTTCTGTCGAACTTCCACCTGTAGTAGCCCTGCAGCGAGCAAAGCTCCCTGATCTTGGGGGCGAATGCGATGATGAATGGGGAGAAGTACTTCTCCCTCCACAATGTCCTCTCCGACAGGTCGGACATGATTCCAAGGAACCACGGGAGCTTGAAGTAAGATTCCACGCTCGCTCAATTCCAAAACATCTTCCAACATAACTACTGCATCCATTCCTTCAGGAAGTGGATCACCGGTATCGACTTGAACTGCTTGATTTCCAAGTTCTAACCACCGCGGCTCCCGCTCCGAGATTCCGTGAGTATCCTTAGCCCGAATAGCATACCCATCCATGGCTGAAGCTGCAAAGTGGGGTGAACTACGTTTGGCCCGAACAATTGAACCCGTGATTCTATGGAGTGATGACCGTACATCGATAACTTCATTTTTCGGGATACAACGCCCAGCAAGCTTTTCCATCATTAATGCCAAGCCCTCTTGCCAAGCCCTGTTTTCAAGATATATTTGGCGTTCCACGGTTTGCTATACCTCCCATTCCATTTGTAATTCTACATATTAACGCAAAAGCTGGAAATAGACCTTTTTACCTGCCTCAATACCTTCCGTATTTATGCCAATATGCACTAACCCATCAGCTAAGACCATAGTTCGAATCAGACCAGATTTCCCACGAATCGGTTCAACCTTCCATTCATCATCGTGTGGTATGAGCTGTACACGAACATACTCTTCCCGGCCACTTCCAGAATATAAATTTTGGGTTAATGTTCCCTTGGGCAAGGGAACCGATTTGGGATATATGATGGACCCATCCAACCAGGGACGGACCAAAGTTTCAAACACAATCATCGCGGAGGCAGGATGTCCTGGTAATCCAAAGATCAGTTTACCATCCACAACACCGCCAATTGTCGGCTTCCCCGGCCTTAAAGCTAAACCATGAAATAGAAGTCCTGGCTTTCCAAGTTCGCCAATCAGTTGGGCGGATAGATCCCGTGATCCAACAGAGCTTCCACCTGAAAGTAACACAATATCATTTTCCTCTAACATCTGAGTTAGAGCAGAACGAAGTGCTTCCAAATCATCTTTCACTATACCATAATAACGAGCATGGGCACCACTCGCCTGTGCTTGTCCAAGCAACGTGTAGCCATTAATATCTCTTGACTGCCCAGGCTTTGGTTCTTGCTCCGGAGAAATTATTTCATCCCCGGTTGATAAAATTCCTACCCGAAAGCGAGGCAACACGGGGACTTTCAGGATTCCTTGCGAAGCAAGAAGTCCCATTTCCTGTGCCCTAATCCGAGTGAATTTTTGTAAGATAACTTCTCCTTCGATCAAGTCTTCCCCAATGTCGATCAGATTTTCTCCTGGTGCAACGGCTTTGGTAACACCATAAAGTTGTTCGCCAAAATGTTCGAGATGCTCAACCATCACGACAGCATCTGCTCCCTCAGGTAACATCCCGCCTGTCGGCATTAGTATTCCCGTACCTTTTGCCAAAGGTTCCTTTGGATCTTCTCCCATCCTTACTTCTCCATAACATTGAAGCAAGGCAGGCATACTTTCGCTCGCTCCAAACGTATCTGCCGCCCGAACGGCCATTCCATCCATCGTGGATTTACGAAAATGAGGTAATGCGCAGACTGCAGGAATAGCTTGGGTGAGAATTCGTCCCAACGAATCAGCCAAAGCAATAGTCTCTACGCGCTGATAATAGGAGAGTACATAGGGCTTGATGGTTTCAATTGCCTCAGCCAAGGTCTTGACCTTAAACAATTCGCTACTGCTACCCATGGTTCATTACACCTTTCGTCAATTGTTAATACTGGATTTCAAATCGTTCAAACTCCATGGTCTGTAAATCAACTTGTAACCAAGCATGACGTAGTGAAGGCTGGCGTCCAACCAATATCTTTACCCCTTCCGCCACGCTTAGACTTGCCAAGACGGCCGGAGTAAACGCAGGATTACCCCAAATACTCTCGACGCCTCGATCAGCACGTCCAAATAGCTTAGAAACACTATAATCTCCTGGTAAACTAACTCCCAGTTGACCAAACCAGCCTGCAATACTAGCAAAAACCAGTGGCAACGCCATTTGATGACAGACTCGTTCTAGCCCAACTCGGGCTTGCATCGAATCAAGAGCATCGCAGACTAGATCGACTTCCCGAAACAATTCGGCACCCCGATCTTCCTCAAACCAACCTTTCACCACTTCGATTCGCACCTCAGAATTCACAATCCCTAATCTTTCCTGAGCGGCTTCTACTTTGTACTGTCCCAAGTTTAGTTCAGTCGCCATAATCTGTCGGTTAAGATTGCTGACCTCGAGGCGATCTCCATCAATTAGAATTAATCGTCCCACCCCGATTCGTGCGAACTCTTCAGCAATATATCCTCCAAGTCCTCCACAACCCACAATCGCCACCGTTGAGGCAGCAAACTTAAGTTGGTCAATTTTAGAAAAGGTTTCACTATTCCGTTTATATCGACCCTCGAAGTTCATTTAACCCCCCCCAACTGGTGGGAAGAGTGCAATAGTATCTCCATCGTTTAATACGTGTTGTTCATTGACATCACGTCCGTTAACAAGACAAATAGCCACTTCCTCAGGGGTAATATTCAAGGGTAAAAGGACATCAATGACGCGGCTAGAGTCTGGCAAATCTTTCTCTTCGACTTTAAAACGACCTTCCCTAAAGGTGGCAAAAAGTTTAACCGTCACACGCAATATGGTTCCCCCTCTCTTCACAGGAATTCGAAAGGTTAATGCTCTGATTTAATCGTAAGATACTTTATTATACCACGATACTCTAAGGGGGACCTCCTAAAAGGTCCCCCCCTCAATAACTTGTTCATTGAAACTTAAATTACGAGCTTCGAACCCGGAACCTTGGACTTCAAGCCTCGCCTTGAAGCCTACATTCCCAGGCTGCTTAGACGTTCAGGTGTAGGGACTCCTGTTGCGCTCCATCCACGCTCAATATAATACTGAGGCAGAAGTTCTGCTAATCTGATGGTTTGTCCTTTAGAAGGGCCTTCTGGAATTGGATCATTTAATAACCGTTTGGGCAGAGTGTCTTCTGCTGCAGTGTAGCCAACCTTTAAATTGTGCAAGCGTTCATTGTTCCAGATCCGCTCTCCACAAGCGAGCAGCTCCTCATCCGTATAATTGAAACCAGTCACAGCATTGACCAAGGCTCTGTAGTCTGAAAGGCCAAGGGCAAACGAGGAGAATAAACAGAGACCAAGAGAGTCAATCACGGCAGTGAGATCTTGGAAGATCTTGACCCAAGTTGCTTTTCCTTCGATGACGGTACGATCCAGTTTTTCAGGCATTCCTATGACTTCCGGAGAAATCAAATACCCACGAACGTGACAGCCGCCCCGGTTACTGGTGGCAAATTGAAGACCTTGACCCTGTACGCCTCGTGGATCATAGGCTGGAAGTTCTAATTTTTTCACCGACATGGACAATTCCGGCGCTCCATAAATTTCCGCTAAACGATAAGAACCCAACGCCATTTTGGCACCCAATCCTTCAGCAAACGCGATTTTACGTACCCATTCAACCATTCCATCAGCATTTCCAAACTCTAGTGGTGTACCGTCTAGTTCTTCTTGCTTAATATAGCCCTTTTGAACCAGTTCCATACCCGCTGCAATCGTGGCACCGACCGAAATGGTGTCTAGTCCATACTTGTTACATAAGTCATTTGCCTTATGTATGGCATCAAAATCATGGATACCCGAGTTAGAACCAAAGACCCATACAGTTTCATACTCCGGTCCAGCGCCTTCTCCGCCCTTCCATTTACTATAGCGACCACAAGCAATTGGACAGCGATAACAGGGATCTTTTTTAATCAAGTGGTTTGCGGTCATAGTTTCTCCACTGATAAGATCCGCATCGGGATCATAGGATTCTTGGAAGTTGTTAACCGGATATATCCCACTTTCGTTAATAATATTAACGAGTACAGCCGTTCCATACGTTGGAAGTCCTTGACCTGTTACGCCATTTTCCTTGAGCTTAGCCATGGTTGCGCTTAAGACATTTTTCATTTCATCTGCGTTCGCATTTTCTACTTTACCGGTTCCACGAACCAAAACTGCTTTAACATTCTTCGACCCCATGACAGCTCCAACTCCACTACGACCTGCTGCACGGTAGAGATCATTCATAACTGCTGAAATCAAGGAAAGTTTTTCCCCAGCTGGGCCAATGGATAAGACTTTAACTTTGTCATCCCCAAATTCCTGTTTTAAGATGTCCGTTGTAGCATAAACATCCTTGCCCCATACATGAGCTGCATCTTTGATTTCTACGGAATCATCAGAAATACTTATATATACTGGACGAGCAGCCTTACCCTCTAAGATCACCATATCATAACCGGCGAACTTAAGATGGGCTCCCCATTGCCCACCGGAGTTCGAAGAAGCGATAACTCCATTCAGGGGGGATTTTGTCACAACCATGTAGCGTCCGGAAGTCGGAGCGTTAGTCCCCGTTAGAGCACCTGAAGCAATAAACAATTTGTTCTCGGGAGAAAGTGCATCAACATCTGCAGGCACCTCGTCTGCAAACATTTTCCCTGCAAGTCCACGTCCACTAATATAGTTCTTGGCAAGTTCTTTGTTTAAAGGCTCAGTGCTTATTTTCCCTTCCGTCAGATTGATTCGCAAAACTTTTCCGGTATATCCACCCATGAATCTTCCCCCTTATTTCTATAAGATTCCGCTAAACTATTTTCTTCAGAGACTAAAACCATATTTTACTATAAGCGTTCTTGTCTATAGTAATAAAGCAAGATTCATGCCATCTTTTAAGGGGAATAAAATTATTTTAAATTTTCAAATAGATATAGCAATAGCAAATTAAAACAAAAAGGATCAAATTAAAACAAATTAGAACAAATTAAATTTTATTGCTCAAAGAGCTCTTGAAGGAAGTAATAACGGGCAGTTTAACTACCCAGCACCATAAACGTTCCATATTTGATCATTTTGCCTTATATTTGTGTTCCATAATGGGACACTTTGTCATTATTATTTTATTTGGCTGTTGTTTGATTTAAATGGATATGGTATTCTGACAATTGTAAGGACAATAAAATTCATGCCTAGAGAGGAAAGGGAAAGCGATCTATGGACAACCATTGGAAACGTTTTATAAATGGCGAGAGTGTTGAATCTGAAGTCTCTCCTTCCATCTATCGTTCCTGGCAGAGAAGTTTAGAGTATCAAGTAGACCATACTCTAATTTCTAATCAGGACATTCTGTCTTCGCCGCGTCTTAGTGAACGCCGCGATGCTCAAAACACCCTAATCCGAGCGGGCGAAGCTGTTTTGCCTTACATTTTCAGCATGCTTGGAAATAGCAATTATACTGTTCTGTTGGGTGACAACGATGGCTACATCATTGAAGCCATGGGTGACGCACCCTTTATGAGTAAAGCCCAAAAAGTGAATTTGAGTCCGGGCGCCAGTTGGCGCGAAGAAATTCGAGGAACCAATGCCATAGGAACTGCTCTTCGTGACAATGCCCCCATCTCCGTCTTCGGCTGGGAACACTTTGTACACGATAATCAATTTTTAGCATGCTGGGCTGCCCCGATTCAAAACACCCAGGGGGCTCCTATTGGAGTTATAGATATCAGTGGGGAAGCTAGTCGAGACCGCGAAAAGATCTTAACCATTGCCATGATGGGAGCAAGTATGATTGAAAAAAACTTGCGCCTTTTCGAGTTGGAGAGTCAGCTGAAATTTTACCAAGAAGGAGCTAAGTTAGCTTCCTCACTTTTAAACCAAGGGTTTCTGTCCATTGATCACAACGGCATCATTACTAATATCAACACGTTCGGTGCTGCACTCCTTGGGCGCAAACAAGAAGACATCATCGGGCAACTCGCTGCGGACATCTTCAGTTCACCGAAAGGGTGGACGTTAAGTGGACAATCCTTAGATCTCCATATAAAAGATCGCTCAGGGAAAGAAATTTCCTCCCACTTAAAGCGTGTAGTTAACGAATCTGGCAAATCATTGGGGGCCGTAGGAACACTTCAAAGTAATAAACAATCGCCGTCCAATACCTTATGGATCGGTCATAGCCAACATACGCAGCGAATTCTGGAACGAGCTTCGAAGGTTGCCTCGACCCATTCTTCCGTTCTCATTCACGGTGAAAGCGGAACAGGTAAGGAAATCATAGCCCGAACAATCCATCAACTTAGTCCACGACGCGAAGGACCTTTTGTTGCTTTGAACTGTGCTTCACTTTCTTCTACACTGATTGAAAGTGAGTTATTCGGCTATGTTGAAGGGGCCTTCACTGGAGCACGCCGAGGCGGGAAACCCGGCAAGTTCGAATTAGCGGACAAAGGGACTATTTTCCTTGATGAAATTGGAGATATGCCTTTAAATGTTCAGGTTGCACTCCTTCGCGTACTTCAAGAAAAGGAAGTATCCCGAATTGGAGATACAAAAGCTATCAATATCAATGTCCGAGTCATTACCGCCACGCACAAAGACCTGATCGCCCTTGTTGAAAAAGAGCAATTTCGTTTAGATTTATTTTACCGCCTGAAAGTCGTCACCTTAGAATTGCCTCCCCTGCGTGAACGTCCTGAAGACATCAGAGATTT
>NZ_JYNH01000089.1 GCF_000960765.1 Desulfosporosinus sp. I2
AAGGCCCTTGAAATTCTTTCCTGTGGTTTAGCTTGTTGTTTGGAAAAAATAGCGATTAGGGTAAACCAGACGGTGCCAAAAACGCTTAGTAATGCTACAGATAATGGCAAGACGGTCTCTCCTTTCGTTTTAGGATTATCCCCCGAAAACACTATACCTCAATTGAAATAATTTTCCGAATAATTAAGAAACCAATAAATTGGGATGTAAGCCCTCCAGCCAACATCGCCCAACCAATTTGATGAGTAAATAATACTCCCAGATAATTTGGATTAATCATACTTATTGCGGCCGCGATACCAAACGGAAGTGCTGCAATAATATATCCCGACATCCTGCCTTGGGCAGTCAGCGTCTTAATTTCTTGTTGGATTCGCAATCGGTCCTGAATGGTTGCATGAATATTGATTAGTATCTCTGCAAGGTTTCCCCCCACTTGGCGTTGTATTATCATTGCTGTCACGAGAAGGTCTAAGACATCACTTCCGACTCGTTCAGATAAATGATCCAAAGCAGTTTCTGTTGCTGTACCATACTGCATTTCGCGCAGGGTAATCTGAAATTCCTCTGATATAGGATTAGGCATTTCCTGGCTGACCATTTCCATAGCTTGTAAAAGGCTAAAACCAGAACGCATTGAATTTGCTAAGATCAGCAGTGCATCTGCCAGTTGATTATTGAATCTATTGCGCTTTTTTTTCTTGGCAGAGCTAAGCCAAAGCCGAGGAAGTCCTCCTCCTAAGATTGCCAAGGTAACCCCTAGGAGAATCTTTTGAGACAATATGAACCCAATTAGGAGAAAAAGTATGCTTAATAATCCTTGAAGAACTAAAAACTCTCCACCTTTAAGGGGTATGTCTCCACGAATCAGTTCACGGTCAAGCCCTGCACTCCAACGGTGGGGAGCAAAGCGGCCTAAAACTACTAGTAATTGTTTGATTCCTCTTTTACTAGTACTCATCTGAACTGGGACTCGTATTGCAGTAAACCTCTGGAGTTTAGCTTCAAGCGTCTCTTCTTGACGGGCAAAGGCCAGGACTCCCAGGTAGATGGTAAAGAATGTTGAAAACACTGAAATGAGAATGACAGTTTGAGTTGTACCTTTAACCATCCTTCTCCTCCTTTCTAATTTTCAATCCGACTATCCTCAATTAAAGAATAGATCGTCTGGTAGAAGTTGACCGGCAGCGATCAGTTTATCGATGAAATGAGGACGAATCCCAGTCGATCGGTAATAACCTAAAACCTTACCCTGTTTGTCCACACCCGTTTGCTCAAATCGAAAAATATCTTGAAGAACAATTGTATCTCCTTCCATACCCAAAACTTCAGTGATATGAGTTATCTTTCGACTACCATCGCGCAAGCGGCTTTGCTGAACAATAACATCAAGAGCGCTGGAGATTTGTTCGCGAATCGCCCGGACGGGTAAATCCATTCCTGCCATTAAAACCATAGTTTCTAAACGTGAGAGCATATCACGAGGAGTATTAGCATGCCCAGTCGTCAGTGAACCATCGTGACCCGTATTCATCGCTTGCAGCATATCTAGGGCTTCCCCACTTCGAACTTCACCCACAATGATTCGTTCTGGTCTCATTCGCAAAGCATTGCGCACAAGATCCCTAATCATCACTGCGCCTTTACCCTCTATGTTTGCCGGTCGAGTCTCCAATGTTACTACGTGAGTTTGACGGAGCTGTAGTTCCGCGGCATCTTCAATGGTAATAATCCGTTCATCTTCTGGAATAAAAGCAGAAATTACGCCTAAAGTAGTAGTTTTTCCTGATCCAGTTCCCCCTGAGACAATAATATTTAAACGTGCTTTGACACAAGCATCTATGAATTCTGCCATCTTTGTTGTCAACGTCCCGAAGCCGACAAGGTCATCTACTTTAAATGGAACTTCAGAAAACTTTCGAATAGTAAGAGTGGGTCCATTCAAGGCCAGAGGGGGAATGATGGCATTAACCCGAGAACCATCTGGTAATCGAGCATCCACCATCGGCTGACTTTCGTCGATGCGTCGTCCTAAAGGAGCTACAATCTTTTCTATGATGTGTAAAACATGAGCATCATCATAAAATGTTACCCCTACCAGTTCGAGTTTTCCTTTTCGTTCAATATAGACCTGATGAGGCCCATTGACCATAATTTCATTGATCGAAGGGTCATGAAGAAGGGATTCAATCGGTCCGAAACCTAAAATTTCATCTGCCACTGATTGCACTAAACGGTGACGCTCCACCCGTGGAAGAGTTATACCTAGATTATCCGCTTGTAAATCGAGGGTAGCTTCAACAATTGGATGCAACGTTTCAGTGGTTAGGTCGTGGTTGTTACTCTTATCTAAAGCTTGGATAACTTCGCGATGAACAGTCTCTTTAAACTCACGCCACGGGTCAATTGGGGGAATCGAACGCCCTCCTCTTGAATCGTTGATAGGTTCATCCTTCAACTGAACCTTCTCTTTTTCTAAACGCTTAAGTAAAGACATTTCTCATCCCTCCTAAAAGCCAAACACTCGACGGAATTCTCTTAACGAGCTTAAGCTTCGACGTTCTTTTCCCTCGAGCGAATTTTTCCTGACGTCCTCCGAGTTAGTAAGCACTTCCGCCATCTTGCGGATCCCTTCGGCTGCGAAACTCATTGGGTAAGAGGTCACAAAGGGCATACCGCGGTTAAGCGCGGCAACAAGAGCTCGACCATCACTTGGAATCTCATAGCATATTTTAGAGTTAAGGCTCTTTTCCACATCCCGGGTATCCATACCCATCTCTTTACTGGCACGGTTAAGAACTACACGTACTTTCTGAGTGTGATGAAGACCCTCAATGACCTCTAAACTAAGTTTAGCGTTTTTAAGGGTCGGCACATCCATTGCTACGACCAACCATATTTGAGTAGCCACATCGAAGCTTACCAGACTAACATCCTCAAATCGGCTGACATTGTCGCAAATGATATAATCGAAGTGAGATTTTACTTCATTGAGAATTTGTTCAACCTGCTCAGCTGTAACCAGTTCAGCGTATTCTGGGCGAGTAGGAGCCGCTAAGACTTGAAGACCCGAAGTGTGAGTCAAAAAGTACGACTGGATCTCCGAAAACTTGATCGGACCAGATTGGGTTAGATCTGCGATAGTACGTTTAGGCGCTAAATTTAAGAATACAGCAACATCTCCAAATTGGAGATTTAGATCCACTAAGAGGACCCGCGACTTTCCAGAACTTGCTAACTGAACTGCCAAATTAGTGGCTAAAGTAGTTTTTCCAACTCCCCCTTTGGTACTGAAAAATGAAATTATTTGACCGTTTCGTGGTTTAGTTTCGTCGAGCTTCTTGAGTTGTTCTCCAAAGACCTCTTTTTTCCGTTGATCCATCTCGTAAACTTTAGCTATAACATTCGCTAGTTCATTTCCGGTAAAAGGTTTAACGATATATTCTCGGGCTCCAGCCACCATGGCTCGACGTAGATACTCCTGTTCTCCCTGTACCGACATAATAATGACGGAACTTTGTGGAACGCGAAGTGCCATCAGTTCGGTTGTCCTTATGCCATCCATTTCTGGCATATTAATATCCATTAGTATAATGTCTGGCTTCAACTTCTCTGCCATCAGTATGGCCTCGGATCCTGAACCAGCTTCTCCAAGTACCTCTATATCCTCTTCAAACTGGAGAAGCCGTCGAATGCTATCCCTTGTGTCGCTAATATCGTCAACGATTAAAACACTTACACCTTTCAAAATAGGACCTCCTTACTTAAACCGTTCATGATAGTTTGGATCCAAAAACTCCTTTGCAGTTATTGGTGTATCTAGGCGGATTTCAGTGTTTGATGGGTTGCGCAACAATAATCGGAGACTTCCTTTTTCACTTCCAAGGGTAACTGCCATTGCTTGCGGGACACTCAGAGCTAACGTATGTGATTTAGTTTCAGCCTTAGTTTTATCTCCAGGGATTGTTTCCCCCACACTTAGGACTAAAACATCTTGTGCGGCAAGAGAGGTTACTGTCACAGCCTGAGAATCTGTAGCAGAATTCTTTATATCCATTGTTACTAAAACATCGACGTGATCACCGGGTTTTATAGCATATCCGACGCCACTAACTAAACCAATTGGAATGGCAACAGCCCTTTTTCCATTCGGTATCGTGAGAGCAGTTGTACTACCTCCCGAAACTCCACTGCTTGAATTCTGACGTTCTAACATGGTATTAACAAGAATGTCTCCTGGTAAAAGATTTAACAACGAGACAGAGCCCACAACACTTTGAATCGTGGAAAAACCGCCTTGGGGATATCCTTGGGTCGGGACATCTTTGACTTCCAACTGAGCAGTTGAGACAACTGTGCGTGCAGGAATGTTCTCCTTCACAATCACCAAAGGTTTAAGCGTGGAAGTCACATTTTTGGTCGCACCGTTCAAGAAAAAATAGACTGATCCGGCAGCAATCAAACCACAAATTAAGGCCAGGACGAAAAATCCTTTACGTGGCATATATGGTCACCCCTTATTTTACCGAATATAGGTTCAACTAACTAACTAACTAACTAACTAACTAACTAACTAACTAATAGTAAATAAAGTTACAATAGCTTCGGAATCTCAAGTAACTCAAATAAGTTTTGGTGCATACAAGCCAAAATCGGCGCTCGAGCCCGCATTCTCCATATCTTGTTCCGTTTTCAATAAATCGGATAGACTAGCCGAAGTTTGTTGATTGGAAACTAAGGTCCGTATAAACCAACCGGTCACGATGGATTCGTTCCCACTTCCGGCAACACCTTCCAGAAAAAAAGCTGCAAACCCTACAATCTGTACTTGATTAATGGAATTACCACCTTGGGAAATGATCCGAACTATGGGGATGTAAATAATTTGTGGGGCGTCCCTATCATAATGATCCAATGTATTGCGTGGAACGTTCGTGTCACGACTTAAGCGTGTGTTAATCGCATCGGCTGTTGGACCACTCATATTCCCATGTTTGACATCTAGAATTTGACCCACATACAGCGTTCCCTGATATCCATTAGCTAAATCTGATTCATACGTATTAGCCCCAGTACCACTAAGTTCTAAAGCACCATACCACCCGGAGGACCCAGACCCCTCCCCAAACTTCTTGACGACATTGTTTTCACTGTCATCCAAGTACCAACTCGTAGTTCCAGAGCCTCCTCCAGATTTAAGGACATACTTCTGTCCAGGGACTAAGTCTTGTTCCTGGATGCTAAGAGGAACAGCTCCAGCTAGTCCTGTCGGTGGAACCATCATGGCCCGAGCAGAAACTGCGATCTGTTCTTCTGTGATCCCCCAAATTCGGGCAAAGTAAGTCGGAACTTGCTGGGTGGCTTGTACTTTGATTTGAACGTTACTGCCTTCAAAGGTCACCGTAACATCAGTTACTCCATTTTGAGAGGCATAAGACTTTGCAGTTTGTTCAGCGAGAGTCGGATTATTCGGAAGCTCCTGCACTCCTGCTAGGGCTGCAGCATCTACTGAATTCTGAAGATGGGCCTTTTCAGCATACAATACCCCAATATCCGCCACAATGGCACATAAGCCAAGCATGGAGGTTAAAGCAAGGGCAACTAAGACGACAACGCTCCCCCGTTCATGCCGATGATTACCAATGTAGCTCTGCTCTTGACTAAAATGAGGTGAGTACCATTTTAATAAAAAGACCCTGCACTTGATCAAGTAAAATCTATATCTTTGAATCATGACCACTCCCCATCTTTACAGAAATGGAACATAATAATTTTCTATTCTAAACGCATATTAATACTTGTACTCACAACGAAGGGATTAGGAATAATATTATTGATGAGCGGAACGATTAACTGAACTGGGTACTCTACATAGACCGTTACCCCTTCACCAGATTGCCGTAGAGCTTGGATTGGCGAAATAGTGATGGTTAGATTATCCGGATTAAGGGTTGTTGCAGCGTTCTTAATAGAATCCTCTATCACGGGGTCTGATTTACCGATCGTAGCCAGCCGTCCCCCTTCCCGAGCGGCATTGCTAATCATAATATAAGCATGACCGATGCGTCCCATCTCAATTACGCCGAACAAAAGCAAGAAAAAGAGTGGCAATACAAGTGCCATCTCAACTAATGCTTGTCCATGCTCTTCTTTCCTGAATTTTCGTATCATGATCAGCCTCCTCCAAGGGGGAATAACAAAGCCATCAACGCGCCTAAGGCAATGGCAATTCCATATGGAAATTTATCTTGTCGTGCGTTACTCATCGGTGAGCCCACACGTTGTGATTTTTGAAGAATTGGGCCAAAAAGAAGTAAGGATTTAATTGAAGTCCACAAAACCTTACGACGGGCGAGTAAAAAAGCTGAGATAACCCCCCCGATCACAGCAGCGTATAGAAAACTAATAACGACAAACGATACACCGCCAAAGGCTCCGATCACCGTGAGAAACTTCACATCCCCCGCACCCATACCGCCCATCAGATAGGGTAGAAGAAGCAACCCAAAACCAATGGCTGCTCCCATGAGACTATGGGTCAATCCTGAAAAACCTTCCTGATATGTACGAAGCAAAAGTGCTACGCAAAAAGCAGGTATCAGTAATTTGTTATAGATTTTATGTTTACGCCAGTCTGTGAAAGCTGCGATGCTTAACGTTATTCCTAGGGCAACCTCATTTAAACCCATTACGGGACCCCCTTTTGAGTTAAGAACCCTACTGCGGGCAGTAGGGTTCTTAGTTTTAATGGGATAAAAGAATCAAAGTATTTCGGACTTTATTAAATTATAATGCTAAACAATTTATACTCCATCAAGTGCAGCAGATATTCTGTCGAAAATTCCAGTAATGCTCCCACTCATTGTCGCGAGAGCTGCAACAATCACGATTGCTACGAGTCCGATAATGAGCCCGTACTCAACCATACCCTGACCTTCTTCATCTCTTATAAGCCTGACTAGCTTTTCTTTCATGAACATACCCTCCTTTTTTCTGGTGATCCAGAGATTATCTTAACCTTATTATAAGGGGAAACTCTTTGAACAAAAATAAGGCAATAGTCACAATCGGAGGAGAATAAGTCCTAGCAGTTAGTCCTATTCCAACAATGACAAAGAAGGCAGAATTTAGGTTCTGCCTTCTTATAATATTCACTTGCCAATTAGCCTTAATAAGGTACCATGATCAGATTCTAAAAAACGCTAATTGAAGTTCTTAAGAGAAGATAAACATTTTTGTGTAAACTCCTGGGCATGGTCGCAATGAACAGCCATGACCTGATCTAAAGAGGTGGTAAGCGGCACAAAGATTGCTACAATTTGATCAAAGTCATAAATCCTTTTCCCGGTTAACTGACAGATTAAAAAACCATTTTGATTAAATAAGGATTCTAATCTCTTCATACCAAATATACGAGCGGGAAGATTCTCTGAGTTGAGATATTCCAATGTCGTCATCCCCTGTCAGAAAGATTCTAAATTCTATTAGATTATTATTATGCTGAAACGTGTTATATTATTATGATCTTTGATGTTTTCTATAGTCAAATAAGCTATTAAGCTTTCATATTTACATTTCTAAAGAGAGGAGCTGACATCAGTATATTAAACTATAAAAACTTCCAAATAAGCTTGTTTTTTGGAAAATTTTGATAAAATTTGTGCAGAACCATTGACTAAGATTTCTTAATTAGCTATAATTAAGATGCTCGAAGTACTTGTGGATTTTACACAAACCTTCTCGATTGCCTCAGGCTGTGGGAAGATTTTCACTGAACTTCCCCATGTCGCGGGTAATAAATTTTGCGGAGGTTTTTGTTAATGTTTAATGACAAAATTCTAAGTTGTAAAGACTGTGGTCGTGAATTTGAATTCACTGCATCTGAACAAGAGTTCTATGCTGAAAAAGGATTTACTAATGAGCCTGGTCGCTGCCCTGAATGCCGTGCTGCACGTAAAGCACAAACTAGAAATAACGGTGGCGGAGGCTATTCACGTCAACCACGTGAAATGTTCCCAGCTATTTGTGCTACTTGCGGAAAAGAAACTACTGTTCCTTTTCAACCTTCAGGTGATAAACCCGTATATTGCAGAGATTGTTATCAACCTCGGGCACGCAACAATTGGTAAACCATTAATCAATAAAAACCTTTCCAACTTAATTGCTGGAAAGGTTTTTTTACTTTTGCAATTCTTTAATATCTAGTTCAAGAAGTTCATGATAAAGTTCCTTACGCCGATCTGCAAGGAAAAAACTATCCCGCATCGAGGAACGTTCCGGACGCCTAATGAGATTAATTCGCTCTGCAGAAAGGGTTGCGGCAAGTATACCCTCTCGGCTCATTTCAGATTGATTTAACTGGTCTCCTTTTGGGCCAATAACCAATGCGCCTCCGCTAAATTCCTTAGATCTTCCGTTACTTCCTACTAAGTTACAAGCTCCTAGATAAACTGAATTATCATAGGCGCGCGCTCCAAGGTAACGTAACCAAATTTCTTTTCGATCCCCTGCGACTATGGGAGAAGCATGAGGGGCAAATAATATTTCCGCACCTTTAAGAGAATAGATAGCAGCTGTTTCAGGAAAATGCCAATCCCAACAGATCCCAACTGCGAAAGTGGTTCCATGTGCGCTAAAAATCGGGAAACAATTCCCTGGACTGAAATAGTCAAGTTCACTTCGTCCTAAATGCACTTTGCGATAGACTGTTGGCTCCTCACCTGGAGATAAAATAACCTGTGAAATATAAGGTTTACTATGACCTGAACCTCGTTCAACCAAACCCACTAGGAGTGTAAGTCCTAAATCACTCGAACATTCACTTAACCGTTTAATCCAAGTACTTTCCAAAGATTCTCCGATTTCTAACCCATCGTGTGGCGAATAACCATTTAACGCACATTCTGGAAAGCATAGCAACGATATTTCCTGTTTTTGGGCAACTTCAGCTAAATGAGCAATAGTCCTAAAGTTCTGTTCAGTCTGTCCCACTACTGACTCCATTTGAACAAGACCTATTTTACAATCCGTTTTCATTAAATTCTTTCCAGTCCTTTTCTACCAAGATCAATAAGTTTACTCGATCTCTTCTAACTCAACATGGTCTCTACTTAAAACATCCGATAGTAATCTGTGATCGTGGAGTAGATTGATTAAAATACGTTCATCTTTGGTCTGGGTTGTTCGTGCATTTGTAAGAATACTAAGAGGTCGATAGATTGGAGCTTCCTGGATCTTTAATGTCTTAAATATCTTTTGGTCTACTTCACGACTAACCGTCAACGATGAAATAATGGTAATGCCTAATCCTGCTGAGACCAGTTGTTTTATGGCCTGCGTACTCCCTAATTCCATTGAAACGTTTAATTGATCAGGATTAAGACCTCTTTCTTTCAAAGCCATTTCCATCACCTTACGAGTTCCCGAGCCATCTTCTCTTGTCACAAGACGTTCATGAGGAAGTTCGGCTAAAGTAATACTTTTTCTGGCTGCCCAAGGATGAAAATTAGGAATTACCACAACTAATTCATCTTCCCAGAAATTTTCAACATTAAGGTCTTTATGCTGAGGAACCGGTCCCTCAATGAGACCAATGTGTATTTTTTTCTCCAAAACATCTTGAGAAATTGATTCAGTATTGGCAATTTTAACTTTAAAGTCTACATCAGGGTGAGTCTTATACAAAAATGCCAAAATATTAGGAAGTATATATTCCCCGATAGTTAGAGTAGCACCTAGGTAAATCAAGCCTCTCTGATCTTTGGCGAGTGCAACTATCTGTTCTTTAGCATTTGCTAAAATGTCCAAGACACTCCGCACGTGTGCATAGAATATTTTACCTTCTTTTGTTAAGGTAACCCCTTTATTAGTACGGTCAAAAAAACGAGCGCCATATTGGTTTTCCAAGTTCTGAATCTGCAAACTAATGCTGGGTTGACTCATGTGGAGCTTTTTAGCCGCTAAAGTAATATTTTTAGTTTCTGCCACCTCTTTAAATACAAGAAGGTGTTGTTCCATGTTGAAGTATCCCCTTCCTAGATCCTCTATAGTTAATATGCTCAACAATAGTATGCGTATTCCAGTTCAGAAGATCAACACAATCCTTATGTTCAATAGTCTGAGAATATGAAGATTATTAACCATATTCTTAAGTCTGAACATCTACTATTATTATAATACCATTGGTAGGAGTTATAAGCCAGATAACTACAACTATATTTCTTAAAAATTAAACTATTATTTTTAAACTATCAGACTTTCTAATCTTTCAAGCATATTTTGGAGCATAGTACTTGGTGAAAGACTATTTCTTTATACAATCGATAACTTTGATAGTACGTAAAAAGCCTCCCGCTGGAAGGCTTTTTACGCTTATAGCTAAAATTACTCTATATTATCCATTTAGATAACTTTAGGATTAATGATCTCATTATATCCACAAAATCCAGTTACCTGGTCAGATTTCATTCTCTTTGTCCTGTGGTAGCTAATTGCTTTCTTTACCATGCCCTCTGCCCACTCAGGGCTTCCTAGTGCGTGAATATGATTATAGGATGCAAAAACATTCTTATAACAAATTCCGTCATTTTGTCCATTGATTCCATGCCCTCGTTTAACATTATACCCAAATTTTACGTCTGGCGGCAAGTTAATAATTCGAGAATTATGAAACTCATGCCCCTTAATTAGGGTGTTTTCGGAAAACCATGACTGATCATTATTTGCTTCCATAATCGTATACCCATGTCCTTGAGGCCTGGCCTCCATTTGGGTATCAAAAGGTAGTAACCCCACCATTTTATAGTTTTGGGAAGATAGTAGGATTGAGCGACCTAAATACATAAGTCCCCCACACTCGGCATAAATTGGCAGTCCCATTTCTCCGGCTCGTCTAATATCGTTACGTAATAGTTTATTTCCTTCGAGCTCAGCTGCAAACACCTCTGGAAATCCCCCACCAATATAGAGCGCATCGATGTCCCAAGGAAGTTGACTGTCTATAAGGGAGTTGATAAGGACCACATCAGCCCCTAAATTTTGTAAAGATTCGAGGTTTTCCGGATAATAAAAACTAAAGGCTGCGTCTTGAATAACCCCAATTTTAGGGGTGATATCTTTGTCTTGAATAGAGTATTTCGTCAAGTTAGGAACGCTTTTTTCAGAAATTCGAGGAAGAATAGGGGCATTCTGAGCTAATTCTTGAATTAATTTTAGGTCGACATGTTCACAAATGACATCCGCAAAGTAATCTAGTAATGATTCAGTTTCATCTATTTCACCACTAGTAACAAGTCCTAGGTGGCGATCAGGAATGCATAAGTTAATATCTTTAGGGATTGCACCTACCACAGGAATTTTACAAAACTCTTCGATGGACGCACGCGCCATCTTTTCATGACGAGGTTTTGCCACTTTATTAAGAACTACACCCACTATTTGAACATCAAGATCAAAATGTTGATAGCCCATCACCATAGCAGCTACACTACGGGTCATACGAGTTGCATCTACGACTAATAAAACAGGAGAACGGGTTACTTTAGCGATTTCAGCCGTAGAACTGCTACCCTTAAGATCTAATCCATCATAAAGTCCCATGGCACCTTCAATAATTGTAATAGATTTATCGATTGCTTGATTAGATATAGACTTGCATAGTTCATAGTTATTCATAAAAAATGAATCTAAGTTTCGACAGGTACACCGAGCTGCAGCAGTATGCCAACTAGCATCAATATAATCTGGGCCTTTTTTAAAGGGTTGAACAGCTAGGCCTTGCCGAGCAAATGCTCTGAGCAAACCCAGGGTAAAGGTTGTTTTTCCACTTCGACCATGTGGTGCTCCAATTACTAAGCGAGGGACATGATTGATACTTAATTCATTTTTATCTGTTAAGGATAACATCGTACCCACACCTTTCTTTGGAGATATTTGGTCAGCCAACTTCGAGAAATAGGAAAGACATCTCAGTCTACTACATAATACTAGTTCCAGAGGGATTGTCAATCATAAAATTGACCACCCTGTGCCCATCTTATAATGCAGACTTTAAAAAAATCTGCATTATAAGAAACTGAACATTTAGGATGGTCTAATGGGAATCTTAATTACTTTAGGCATTTGGGTTTGATCTACTCTAAAAGATTCGATTAGCTTGGAGTTTGAACCTTACCTTTTAAGCAGATGAACGTGGTAGTGATATAGAGATATTCAACGAGGTCTTCTGCAGTAAGTTCCTTAACTGCGTTATCCACATCGCTTTTTGTCGCTCCAATAGCTACTGCGACATCTCTACTCTTAGCTTTTTGTACTTTTCCCAGGTATTCTAATACCTTGGCTTTGACTTCGGGATCTGCTGGTCCTCTTGCCATTTTAAATCCCAACTTTCTAAATTTTTCCTTCAGATTAGTACTTAAATGATGCTGAAGTACGGAATGTCTCTCTGGAGAAGATATAATCATCAATCAACATATCTGAGAACGGTAGCTCAGCCATGCTGAAGAATTTCTCCCAGCCAATCCGCTCAACCCACTCACCCACACGCTCTCCCTTACGAGCATTTGCAATCCAGAGTTCAACGATTTTACGGATTGCTTCAGTCGTTTCAGGCCAACGTGGAGCTGTGTTCGGCAGGAATGGAATAACCATACGTGAGAAAGATGGTGCAGTACGTGCATTGGAGGTTTTACCACCAATAAGAATTGCAATACCATCATTCTTAGGATCATAAATCTCCATTGCTGGGGACATTGTATAGCAGTTACCGCAATACATACATTTATCTTCATTAACGATAACGCTCTTGTTCTTAGGATCTGGACGAATAGCTCCAGTCGGGCAGCTGGCTACGAGACTTGGAATCTCAGTCCCTTTACGAATTACTTCGTGGTTGATACGAGGAGGAGTTCTATGAACACCAACAATCGCAATATCACTACAGTGTGCAGCACCGCACATGTTTAAGCAACAAGCTAAACCCATTTTTAATTTAGCAGGCAGCTTCATGGTATTGAAATACTCGTATAAATCATCCATAACCGCTTTAACGACACCTGAAGCATCAGTAGCCGGTGTATGACAGTGTACCCACCCTTGAGTGTGTACGATATTGCTTATAGAATGTCCAGTTCCACCAACACGTAGTCCTTTAGCTTCTAATTCAGCGAGCAATGGGTTAACTTTACCCTCGTCTGAAACTAAAAATTCAATGTTGTTACGGGTCGTCCAGCGAAGGAATCCATCGCAATATTGATCAGCGATTACGCAAACGTCGCGAATAAAATCAATACTGACTAACCGTGGAGTAGCCACCCGTACACTGTACAGGGCTGCGCCATTTTCGGAAACATGTTTTAATACACCGGGACTAGGAATTTCGTGATATTTCCACTGTCCATAGTTTTCTTGTACAATCGGAGGAAGCATCTTTTTATAATGCGGAGGTCCTTGATCTAAAACTGCCATCATTATCCACCTCTCGTTAGCTACTTATTTTTTAAAATTAGAGTTTCGATCCATCAAGTGCTGTTCCAGATCTGTCAAGATCATCTTGATTCCAGAACACATATGGGTTAGCACGTGGTCGGAAGACCATTTGCGGTACAGGAGGAACATCGATTCCCTGGAGGAATTTAGTCATTCCTAAGCGATAAATAGTTTCACCGATACGCTCGCGGGATTTACCGTTTTCATCCCACCATTCCCAAATGCGACGCATGAGATCTTTAAATGGCTCGAAATCATCTTCGGTTTCCATTTTCATGAAAGGTACAATTACCCATGACATGAAAGCAGACTGAACGATCGTCGATTTACCACCGATTAAAATGGTAGCACCTTTTTCTTTGCCTGCACGAATAGCTTTAGGCATCATATTTATACAATGCATACAACGTGTGCAATCTTCGCCGACTACGCTGAGTTCTTGAGTCGATGCATTGAACGTGAGACAGCGAGTTGGGCATTTGTCACAGACCATTTCTTGAATATCAAATTTCTTAGCGACATACTCTTTTACAGCGTCTTGGTCAATTCTTAAAGTATCGCGCCAAGTACCAATTACTGAGCAGTCAGAACGAGCAATTGAAGAAGTACAGTCGTTAGCACAACCGGAGAACTTAATTTTGCTCTTATATGGCCACATAGGACGATGAAGCTCATCCATGAATTCGTTCGTAATATTATAGCATGCTTCTAGGGTATCATAGCAAGCATGTTCACAACGTCCTGGTCCAACACAGCAGTTTGGAGTTCTTAGGCAGGATCCTGAACCACCGAGGTCGAATCCAGCTTCACTAAACTCGTCGAAAATAGGTTGAATATGCTCTGTTTTGCACCCTAAGAGAATTATATCTCCTGTAGAGCCATGCATATTTGTCAAACCGCTACCATGTTTCTCCCAAATATCACAGATAGTACGTAATGCTTTAGTGTTGTAGAACCATCCCGATGGTTGAAGTAAACGGATCGTATGGAACTCAGCAACATTTGGGTAAGTTTGAGGCTCATCGACATAACGACCAATTACTCCGCCGCCGTAACCTCTAACTCCAACAATCCCACCGTGTTTCCAATGTCCTCTGCGCTCATTATAAGATCTTTCCAAGACTTGGAGCAACTCGCCTGCAGCTTCACTTTTAACCGCAGCGCGCTTAATTTCCGTCACAAAACTGGGCCATTTACCTTTTTCCAGTTCGTCCAGTAGTGGCGTTTTCTTTTCTGTCATGGCACACCCTCCGTCTTCAAGTTTATGGGGTTTCTTACATTTCGGCAATGCTGATAGCACCAGTTGGACAAACTGATGTACAGCTTTCACAACCCATGCACTCTGACTCGTCTCCAATTACGTGAGCCTTGTCCTCGCTAAATCCAAGCAGGTGAGCTGGGCATCCCTCAGTGCAAGAGTCACATCCTGAGCACAGATCCTCATCGATAGATACAATAAACACAAATTACACCTCCTTAAATTCATAAAGACAATCTAGAGAGAACAATTCAACTATAGAGTGCTGGTTGTTGGGGAAAAATTTCACTTGTGTAATTTAACACTAGTCCATGTACATAATTTAACACCTTGAGTTCTATTCGTACAATATATAATACAGATTGTACTATATGGAAAACTAATTATGGTTTTCACTTCTCTATTCTTAATCAAAATAGGCATTAATAACCGAGATCCCTCCCTGAAGAAAAGCCACTTGGTGGACTTCTTTTCCGAGAAGCATACGCGCTGCTTCGTATCCTCTGATCCCTAAACCACATACCGTAACGATTAAAGCATCTGTTGGTAGCTCCTGCCAACGCCCCCGTAATTCTCCTAAGGCAATCACCTTTGTATCTTGAAAAGGTAGCGGGCTAGCAGCGACTTCTTCAGGTTCACGGACATCAAGTATACATAACTTCTCTCCCGCTTCTAAACGCCTTATAACTGCTTCTGTCGTGATTCCTTGTGCTAACCCCTCACGAATGTTTTCCAAGGTTGTAGCAGCGTTAATGAGTACGTCAATGGCTGTAGCAAAGGGCGGTGCATATAGTTGGAATAAGGACCATTTCAGCGAGTCTGAAATGGTCCTTATTGGCATATTGGCGATGTAATCCTCTCGATATTAAGTTTCAGTGAACGAGTTATTCGAGAAATTCGAGGAAAGGCTTTTTCATACTAACTAGCGCATTGACCATTAGTTCTACCAAACCACCATACTGAACGTTAAATTTCTCAGTTACCTCGTAATGTTCTAGAATAGCCCGCATTGCTCCTTTACAGTTAGAACAAGGAGCACAAATATATTTTGGAATGGAAGCGTCTTCTATGGTATCTTGGAAAGCCCCTAGGATTTGGTTGAATTTCATCCGAGAAGCCACTTGATCTCTGAATTGAGGGAAGTTTTGGGAATTCATAATTGCAAAACCGCTTCCCCCACCACAACAGTAGTTGTCCACTCCGTGTGGAGTCATTTCCCTAAATTGAGGACATATAGCTTTTAAGACATTTCGTTGAGGCTCAACGATCCCTAATTGTCTCACCACGTTACAAGGATCGTGAAGTGTCACAGGGAAATTGTTTTTACTGGGATCGAGTATTAATCGTTTGCTCTTAACCATATCCCACAGAAGAGGTAGACAACTCTCCACAGGGATCTTAGCATCTCCATACGCCATGCGATCCCCTACAACCATAGAGGCCTTATGGGCATGTCCACACTCCGCAACGACTATTCGGTTAACTCCAAAATCTTTGGCTACTTTCATCTGCATCAAAGCAATTTGTTTAGCCTGATAATCATCATACCATAGACCATAATTGACACTATCATATCCCATGATCTCACTGCTAAGTGTCCAATTTAAACCTGCAGCATCAAAGAGAATGGCAAAAGCAACTGGGTTTTCGGGCCAAGCCATAAACTCTCCTGCATTATGCAAGACAAGTATGTCTGCACCTTTCTTATCAACCGGGAATTTTAGCTTTATGCCAAATTTCTCTTCAGTATCTTCTTCTAAAAACTCTAGGGTATCTAAAAAAGCTGGTTTGCTCAGTCCGGTCGAAGAACCCGTTTTAATCTGCAGCATCGTCCCTTTTGTATGCAAAGGAGTAGGTGCAATGCCCATCTCTTGACTGAATATCTTGCGAATTTCTTTAGTGAGAATGGCATTATCTAAACCCAATGGACAGGTCTGAGCACAGCGTCTGCAAAGATTACAGCGATAAGCTAGTTCACCTAGGCGAGCAATTGTTTCCCAATTCACATCAATATCCGCTCCAACAAAGCCACCTAGCAATTTCCCGCTTGGGGTAAAATACTTCTTCATAATTTTCCTGAGAACCTCAGAACGGTAAATTGGACGGTACAACTCGTTATCCCCTGTGGCCTTATAAATATGGCAAGCTTCCGAGCACGTATTGCATTTCGCGCAATATTCAAAGGTCAATAAGAGGGGCTCAAGTACTCCATTATTGGCATCAGAAAAAATTTTTTCTAAGCCACTAAGGAACTTCCGTACAAACTCATCTTCCTCCTCCTTAGATTTAGGACGAACTAAAGTATCAATACCAACGTAACCATCTAACGAGGTACAATATTTCTCTTTCCAGGCAGGCTTAGGGTCTGTTAAGGGTGGTTCCATTCCCGGTTTATCATACGGCGCCAATAATGGCATAAACTGATCGAGTTCTAGTTTAATCAGTTGCTCGTCAGAACGTCCCATATCCTTGGGACGTAAATCTTTTTGATTTATCATACTTAGATCTCCTTTTTCTATTAAGTTAACCCTAAGAATTGGAAGATTATAGTGATTACTTAGGTACGCTTGGGGGCTTGATATGAGGAGCGGACCATGAGGTAGTTGGACGGAACGTGGAAGCTTTTTTAACCTTTTGCTCAACCGCACTCCCTTTTACGTTTGGACTATTATCCCATAGAACCGTATGGAAGGTGAAATACTTTCCAACATAATGACTCATCTTACTGGTAGGAATATAAATTAACATAATTCCAACTAAAATAATGTGTAACGTAACCAGACCACTGGCTGCAAAGGGTGTAAACGTGACAAGGTTCGCGGTCACGACTCTGGCATTATGAAACGTTAAATCACTGCCCCATGTGAGGACCCCAGTAAAAAGAGCCGCAAAAAGGAGTAAAAGATTAAAGTACTCTTGTGGAGTTGTATATTTTTTCAAAGTTTTATCAAACAACCTGCGAAGAAACAAAAAGCCGGAACCCAAAGTTGCAAGTGCAAGTCCAATAATACCTGTTGCAACCGATAAATAGAAAATCAACAGTCCCCAAATACTTAGACTGTTTGCTGCTACAAGAATCCCATTGAGTTCAGACACTGCTCCCATGACCAATAAGATGGTCCAAGCCATAATAAAATAAATCCCTAAGTGTAGAGCGTAAGAAATCCACCAAAAAGGTCGTTGATTTTCAAACAACGTTTTTATAAAAAATATCTCTTTCACCATTTCAGATATTTCCCTCACATGAGAAACTTCGTGAGGCTTACTCCACCACGCTACTTCCTCGTAAAAAGAACCTCCGTGCTCAAACCCCTTTTCTTTAGGTACAGGATAGAGCTCCATTCTCCCATGTAAGGGCATTTTTGCAAATTCATAAGCTTTGTAAACAGATATTCCGACAAAAAGGAGTATGGATAAGTACGCGATTAAACTTAGAAACATAAACCCTCAACCTCCCTACACTTGTTATTATTTTAACAATATAAGTCTAAGTGAGTTTTTGATGCTTGTAAAATTATCATTTCTCATAATACCATCGCAGAAGTTGATGGCAATTATTGTCTTGATTATGAATATTTAGTAAATTGTTAACTTTAAAAACTATAGTTCTGTAAACTATGAAAAGAGCACCTCCGAAGGATATCCTTACAGAAATGCTCCTCATTTTTAAACTTAGATCTAGAAAATCACGCCAAGGGCAATAAGAATTAGAATTGCAATGGCAATTATACCCACACCAACGTAACTACCTAATCCACAACCGACACCGTATCCGTACATGAACCTTCCCTCCTTTCAAAGTTTACAGAGTCAAGATCATAATTTTAAACTAAAATACAATACCCATTGCTATAAGAAGAAGAATGATAACCACTACAACCGCGATCCCTGATAGCAAGTTTGGTCCACACGCTCCATCGACTACTCCACCAAAGGCCATATTAACTCCTCCGTTCCATACAATTTATTCCATTTCCTGATGCATTATATGTTAGTAACTAAGCTTAAAGTTACATATTTTGGTAATTAATCTTCGATACTTTGTTTCGTAGTTTTAAATCATTCGTTCATTTTCTTGATTGACTTTTACTTTAAACTCTTTTTGTATATTATAAGGTTAAGCTCATGAAACATATATATTTAGGAGGAATAAAATGAAAGCCTTGATTACGTTGACCTCAAGTGAATCCAAACGGCTTATCGCTAAAGGAGTAACGGCTCTGCCCACTGTTCAAAATGCGAAAGAAAAACACACGATCATCGTGGCCGGTGGAACTACGAATGCGTTTGTTGCGGAAGAATTATTAGGACTTAAGATTGAAGATAAAACTGGGTATACCATGGGTATTGTGACTAAAGGTGAGCTAGGAATTAGCCTTTCCACTCAAAAAACATCCCCTTATGTTATCGTCAACGGTCAGGCTCTTGCGGTTTCTTGGAAAGAACACTTACCTAAGTTGAAGTCGGGAGATATTTTTATCAAAGGTGGAAGTGCTATTGACCATACTGGTTTAGCTGCTGTAATGGTTTCTGATTCAATGGGGGGAACGATAGGGGCAGCCCAAGGAATCCTTTATGCTCGAGGAATTGAATTAATTGTACCAATTGGGCTGGAAAAAATGGTTCCCGATGTCCGAGTTGCTGTAGAGTTTATGACTAAATCCCCTTTAGATGTAGCGTTTGGTCATAAAGTCGGACTTATCCCGATGTTAGGTGCAACCGTGATCACTGAATTAACGGCCTTAGAAGTCTTATATGATGTAGAAGCCCGTTGTATTGCAGCTGGTGGAGTAGACGGTTC
This sequence comes from Desulfosporosinus sp. I2, assembly GCF_000960765.1. Taxonomy (GTDB): domain Bacteria; phylum Bacillota; class Desulfitobacteriia; order Desulfitobacteriales; family Desulfitobacteriaceae; genus Desulfosporosinus. The sequence goes on from NZ_JYNH01000089.1 coordinate 19,545, forward strand.
AGAAGGCTCAGTGACAATCGCCATTGAAGGACTCGATGAAGAGGTTCAACGTGCTATCAGAGACATTAGATCCTTTAAAGGAGAGCCCCCGGTTCGTGTTCTGTAACGACAGCTCATCGACTCTAATTAGCGAGGTTTTAGCCTCTAAACATTGTCCAAGATAATTACCCTAAAATAGCAAGAAAAAGTCTAATGCAGATCGACGGCATTAGAC
>NZ_JYNH01000090.1 GCF_000960765.1 Desulfosporosinus sp. I2
ATCCAAAAGAAAAAGTGAGGGCGTTTTATACCCTCATTACTCATTACTCATTACTCATTACTCATTACTCATTACTCATTACTCATTACTCATTACTCATTATAGGCTACTCCTGATACACCTTCACGTCATGTTAAAAAGTTAGCCCGCTCATTCGGAGTCTAGAGTCTAGAGTCTAGAGTCTAAAGTTTGAAGTGGTCCATTAACTGCTTCAATTCCCCTGCCATTTCATTTAAATTTTCGGCAGAGGCAAACAACTCTTCAACGGAAGCGTTTTGTTCTTCTGCCGCTGCAGCGGTAGTTTGGGTCCCAGCAGACGTAGCTTCTGCTTGATTTACCACGTTATTCATACCAAGTTTAATGGTTTCCCCATCTTGCTGTACTTTCTGCACAGTCATTTCAATATTCTGGGCCAATTCAGTACTTTCTTCTACTGAAGTTAGAATGATAGAAAACTGGTCTGATATCTCTTTTAAATAAATGCTCCCTTGGTTTACGCTCTCCACACTAGATTTCATGCCTTGATGCGCACTTTGGGAAGCTTGTTGCATTTCGTTGACTCGTTGAGAAATTTCAACTAGGCTAGTTTGGACTTGTTCGGCAAGTTTGCGCACCTCTTCTGCAACCACTGCGAATCCCCGGCCATTCTCTCCAGCACGTGCGGCTTCAATCGCTGCATTTAAAGCTAAGAGATTTGTCTGCTGCGCGATACTATCAATTATTTGCACTGTCGTAGCGATCTCCTCTGACTTTTCATCCACTTGTCCTATGACTCGGCTCAGATTATGGACCTGATTCTCAATATCCTTCATTTGTCCGACTACTTGTCCAAGCGCGAGATTTCCATGCTGTGAAAGTTCGGCAGAACGTCTTGAAGCCAAGCTTACTTTCTCTGCATGCTTCTCAGTCGTATTAAGTTCATCGATTACTTGGCTCATCCGTTGATAGTTTTCCGTCATTTCCTTAACTTGTAGTTGTGAATCAATCGCAATCGTGCTTGCTGACGTTGCCACTTGTTCTGCGCTTTGTGCCGATTGCTCAGCGCCGGAACGCATTTCTTGAGCAGTTATCGTTAATTGATCCGCCATGCCTACCACTTTCAAGATGATTTCTCTCAGTGAAATGACCATATCTCCAAAAGCCTTTTGTAACTCTAATCCTTCGCGATTCCATGGCTTCCAAGGAGACTTTTTCTTGCGTACAATATCCCCCGCAGCAATTTCGTTCGCATTGAGTACTAGATTGCTCATCATCTTACTGAGAGCACGGCTAAGAACCCAGCCAATCAGGATGCTGACCAGAACATCTAATACTATAAGTATTATAGACAGTTTTGAGGTCTTAGTGAAAATTTGGTTCGTCTTATCCGTACTATTCGTGTTTACTTTATCCATTTTTGAGTCAACCATTTTTTGCAACATATCTGCTGCGATCTGATTTTTGGTGCCAGCAACTCCAAACATATTGGCCTTAGACTCCTCTAGCCTATTTTCCACGGCATCTTGAATGGTAACTTGTGCTGAAATAACATAATCATTCCATGCGAGTTTAAACTGTTTCCAAGCTTCATCTTCTTCGGGCGTTTTAGAAAAGGCTTCAACCTTCGCCATGTGTTTAATCATCGCATCTTTTTTTACATCAATTTGGTCTAAAAATTTCTCACGCTCATCGGTTGAGCGAGCACTAACAGCTAAGACGACATTAGAGCGATAGGCCTGTGCGTCAAAATGCATCTGGGAGAGTACGTTCATGGGAACTACATCCTGTTGATAGACCTGATTTGAATTATCGTGCAACTGAGACATCCCATAAATCCCGATCGCTCCAACCACGCCGGCCGCCAAGGCAATAAAGAGCATCAACGCCGTGACTTGAATGCCAAGCCTTAAATTTCTGTAATTCAAATCTTCCACTCCTTGCAATGCTGTCTAGATTAGCATTAATTCTACATCTGGTTGGAATATCCTTTTTGAAATGTTGCAATTGGTAAAATTTTGTCTGTTTTGCAATTTCCTTCACTTCTATAGGTGGAGAGTCTCGTAAACCTTAGGTCAAGCCAAACAAAAAAACGCAAGAGCGTTTAATCACTCTTACGTTTAGTTGAAAATCTTCACCTATTTATTTTCGACAACAGTCTCAACTTTTTCTAAGACTTGATCAACAAGGCCGTATTCTTTGGCTTCTTCGGCCGTCATATAATAGTCGCGCTCAGTATCTTTTTCAACCTTCTCAATGGGTTGCCCAGTTCTTTCGGCAAGGATTTTGTTCATTTTTGCTTTGGTCCGAAGCAATTGCCTAGCATGAATTTCAATCTCAGTCGCTTGCCCAGATAAACCATGACCACCGATTAACGGTTGATGGATTAAGACTTCCGAGTTAGGTAGCGCAACCCGTTTCCCCTTAGCACCGCTCGCTAGAAGGAAGGCACCCATACTTGCTGCCATACCAATGCAAATCGTACGGACATCTGAGCGAATGTACTGCATAGTATCATATATGGCCATACCGGCTGTAATGGAACCACCTGGGCTATTAATGTAAAGATTAATATCCTTTTCTGGATCTTCCGCTTCAAGGAAGAGCATTTGCGCTACTATAAGATTGGACACATCATCATCGATACCACCCCCGAGGAAAATAATCCGGTCTTTTAATAATCGGGAGTATATATCGTAGGAGCGCTCCCCACGATTCGTTTGTTCCACTACCATTGGGACTAGATAACCCATTCACAATTCCCCCTATTCTCTTTATTTAGCGTACTGCATTTCTACTCATTATATTCTTGCCGATTAACTTTATTTTAGTACAAAGGTCAGGTAAGGTCAAATGTTTTCTTGAACTTCACGAAAATAGTTGTCCCCCTTGTGCCAGTTTTAACTCATCTTCACTCCTTATTCATGTATTATTGCCTAATATATTTAAGAATGATATATTTCTTCTTATATTTCTCCAAAATTCTCCATTATCCTCCTTCGGGTTGCAAAAAACAGGCTCTTTTCCTCTGTCATCTCATTGATATCTCTTCTTAACCTAATCCGCCACTTGGAATATAATGGTATTAACTATCTGCGAAAAGGTGGGATTTCAAACGTGGATCAATCTAAGAACGGATTTACCCCTTATCCAACCGATTATGGACCTTATTCGATAAATCCAAACCTCATTCGGAGGTATCAACCTCTAATTCCTAAATCTCACGGTGTCGCTCCACGCTCACCGATCCTTCCTTCGGGTACAACGCTTACACCAAGCTATTGGGAACTGTTATATCCCACGTTTTTTGGGATAGCGGGTAGTCTTTTCCTCAGCCTTTTTTCTAGTGAAGAGAATGACCTTATCAAACATTTTGGAGGGACCCTCTTCAAATTAGCCATCGTTGGGTATTCTATTGGTGCTACAGTTGCTGTTTCTTTTTGCATATCCCATGTCGTAACTGATCCAAAAGCCCACGTTCGTAGTTTTGTTTATCCGATCGGGGGAGCACTTGTCTCAGTTATCCTTCTTTTCACAACAGAGTATCTTCTCCTCTACAGATTTTTCCCTTCAAGTTTCAAGGGTAATGTAGGGGATGATTTAATAACCCAATTTTTATCATTTTTATATTTCAGTATTACCACGATGGCTACTGCAAACTTAGGGGACATCCTGCCGGAAAATCTGACTGCCCGCGCTTTAATTGCCACCGAAATTGCGTTTAATCTCTTCACGTTAGCTACAGGAATTCAACTCCTTCTTGCTCAAAAGCGTTAGCCAACATTTGGACAGTTCTCTATAACTGTCCGTCAGTTACATAAGTTGGATCAAGTATTATGTATAAATGAGTGCCGATGATGAGTGGGAGTCTTACAACTGGATAAATATGAAAAGGTCCCCCTCCAGAGAGACCTTACTTTTAAGATTTTTAGAAGATAACTCCTAAAGCAATCAAGATTAATATTGCGATCGCGATAATCCCTACGCCTACACCCGTACCAACAGCAACCGGGGCTACTCGGCAACCACAACCAGCACCTGCATATCCACCATATCCGTACATTATTATACCTCCTTCAAATTCGATCCATGAACGTAAGAGTTTGAGGGTTTAGAATACAATTCCCATTGCAATGAGGAGTAAAATTATTACAACTACGGCCGCAATACCAGCGCCAATGCCACCGCCACAAGCTCCGCCAACTCCGCCAGCTCCGAATGCCATTTCAAATCCCCCTTTCATTCTTTGATACAGTATACGATTGTTAATTGTTATTGTTCCATTTTTTACCAATTATTTTATGGACCTTTTTTGAAATTAAGCTATTCGGCTTTCGCGGGCAAAGTTTAATGGCTTCTCATAGACAAAGAATCCGTCTGCCTTGGGTAAACGAATTCTTTGGCTTAAATTCTTTATAGTTTCAACTATTTGTTCATAACGTTGAGACGCCCACTTCTTGTAAGTAGGCGTCTCTCTGGTTTTCCACTTCAGGTGCAGTAAACTCGAGTTTACTATAAAGCTTTTTCCCCACTATCACCCGTCCTTATAGTGTAAGCATTTTCGACGGGAGTAACAAAAATTTTTCCGTCCCCGATCTCACCAGTTCGTGCTTCTTGCTTAATAATCTGAATAACCTCATCTACGAATTGATCTAATACAACGATCTCAATCTTGACCTTAGGAATTAGATGTATGGTATATTCCACACCTCGATAGATCTGCGTATTCCCTTTTTGTTTACCACACCCGATTACTTGGGTAACGGTCAAACCATTAACCCCATGCTTCCCCAAAGCATCTTTCACATTGTCTAACTTTCCAGGACGGATAATCGCCTCTATTTTCTTCACCTAAATCACTCCAATACAATTTGGTTAATTCAAACTCAAAATTATGTTACCTAGCAAGTTATGCAAGTTGAGAACCGTACCTAACTTGCATTCGTCCCTAACTTGCATTCACTGTCTGGCATCCGTTTAGACGAATTCAGAATAAGCGGTCTCACCGTGTAACGATAAATCTAAGCCTATGGATTCTTGTTCCTCATTGACACGAAGTTTCATGAAGAGAGCAATTCCCTTTAATATGATAAATGTTGCTGCTCCGGTAAAGACAATCGTAATCCCCACGCTTATAGCCTGGATTCCTAGGAGCGATGCATTCCCGTAGAACAAGCCGTCTGCACCCGCTGGATTAATGGTGGTGGTAGCAAAGATCCCTGTTGCCAAGGCTCCCCAGGTTCCACCTATTCCATGGCAGCCAAAGGCATCTAAGGCATCATCGTATCCGAATTTTGCTTTCATTACGCTGATTGCTAGATAACAAACCGTACCGCCAACTAATCCGATAAATATGGAAGAGAGAGGAGTTACAAATCCTGCGCCCGGGGTTATGGCTACTAAACCTGCCACTGCACCACTGGCTGTGCCTAGAATGGTGGATTTTCCTCTATGGATACGTTCTACTACTGCCCAAGCGATAGCTGCAGCAGCAGCAGCTGTGTTAGTATTGACAAAGGCCATTCCTGCTAGACCATTCGCACCTAGGGCACTGCCTGCATTAAAGCCAAACCAACCAAACCAGAGGAGACCAGCTCCTAAAACGGTCATCGGAACGTGATGCGGAGCCATGGAGTCTTTACCCAACCCTTTGCGTTTTCCGAGCACTAAGGCCACTATTAAGGCGGAGTATCCTGAACTGATATGCACCACGTTTCCTCCGGCAAAGTCCAACGCACCGAAAGTCCTTAAGAAGCCACCCACACCCCAAACCCAATGGGCCAAAGGATCATAAACGAGGGTTGCCCACAATAGTATGAAGACAGTAAAGGCGGGAAAACGCATCCGTTCTGCGATAGAACCGCTTATTAAGGCGGGAGTAATGATCGCAAACATCATTTGAAACGCCATAAAGACAACCGCTGGGATGGTAGCCGCATAATCCAAGTTAGGCTCCATACCGACTCCATTTAACCCCAGCCAGTCTAAACCTCCAATTAGACCATGATAATCTGTCCCAAAGGCCAAAGTATATCCCACTAAAATCCACTGCAAAGACATGATCCCCATAATGATCCAACTATGCATCAAGGTACTAAGAACATTCTTTTTACGAACCATACCACCATAGAAAAGAGCTAACCCGGGTGTCATTAGAAAAACTAGTGCTGTCGAAATCATAACAAATCCTGTATCTCCCGTATCCATCATCATTCCTCCTCGTGAAATAAAAGGCGCTTTGAGCTACTCTTGCGAGTATGCTCAAAGCGCCTTTGCTTTGCTTTTTCTTTCCGCGGGTTATCGGTGTGCACACCTTATGTTTGATATTCTAACTGAAGAAGGAACATTTTACAATACCCTTATCTCATGAATCCTGTATACCTTTCACAGGTTAATGACCGATTTCGATAACAATACTAGATCCACAAAAAAGTTATAACTTTTCCATATCATTAGACAAATTGTCAATTTTCTCAAGAATTACTTGAATTCGCCCACGCTCGCGCTCGGCAAAAACTCCGCTTTCCAGCCTTTTCATATATTGAACTAGGGCTACTTCAATAATTTCCAGCTCATGGGACGTAAACTCGACCATGTCCCCTTCCCCCTTCGCACCTAACATTTTATCTACCTAAAAATTGTTATTCACATTACGGGAAAAAAGAACTGCTAATTACGTTAATTACACTGATTGCACTAACTCCAATTGCTCAATATATTTGAATGAATTCCCTGATCACCGGCATGATTAAGGGATTATAGACAAAATTCAAAAACAGAAACAAGATGAGCCCCACGACTCCACCGATCATCGAACCATTAATTCGGATCCATTGTAGGTCGTTGCCTGCTTTGTCCTCGACAAATTGGTTAAGGTCCTGGTCAGTGTATGATGCTAAGGTCTCTCTGACTATATTGCCGATCAAGTCATGTTCGTTTTTAATCACTTGGCATAAGGTATCCGCAATAAATGCATTGATCATCTTCTGAAATACCTTATTTTCCCGAACAATTACCCAGTACTGATCTATGTATGGGTGTAGCGCACGATACAGGGCATCCGGCTCGGACGCTTGTGAAAACGTTGATGGGGCAGGGACTACGCAGATCGCCTTGATGATTGATTCTAAAAACTCTTCAAAGAAAGCCCCTGCCAAAACAGCCTCTTTCCATTGCTCTATTTTTTCCTTAACCTGACTATCCCGCCCTAACTCGACTGTTTTAGCTAAGAAAGTATCCTTCAGGCTAAAACGCAGAGGATGTTTAGGGTCTTTTAGCATGCGCAAGGTTAATAATAACTCCACCTGTAACGCTTCGGCTGCATCGTCAAGATTCAAACCATCCGACATTTCAATAAAGCCTAACATGGTTCGAAAGATGGCTCCACCGTTTGCGACTTTTTCTTCTTTAATTTCCTCGAGGTAATGAACAATAACTTTTTTTGTTTTCCCTTCCGAGGCTTTATCCCATAATTCTTCCGCTACCCAATCTAGCCCTTGATCGAGATATCCGTATTCTAATGCCCACCCGCTCAAACCTTGGATTTTCGGAGTCAAGTCCCAAGTCTTCGCATTATCCCGAAGAAACTCGGCTAACTTGTGGGCAAGCTGCCTTGTGTCTTGTTTTTCAAGATAGCCTCGGATATAAAACGTTAACTTCTCAGTAAGATAATGGGACCCACCTTCCTTTTCCAAATACTTAAGCAGTGTCTCGATAAACGGAATTCCTTCTATTTTGCTACGGATCATATCCAGGCCCAAGAGTTCTTTTTGTACCATGGAAGCCACCGCTTCAATGACTTTTTCTCTATTTCTTGGAATTAGTGCCGTATGGTAGCCCCAGCCAAGCGGCTTTCTGAAAATCGCCGTGACCGCAAACCAATCAGCGATTCCACCCACTAAAGCTGCTTCTGAAACGAAATAGATCAGACTAATTCCAAAGCTGTTGGGATAATAGTGTTCTAACCCTGCTGCCCCTATAAAAAAGACAAAAACTAGGGCTAACGTAATGTTTGCTTTTTTATGGTAATTCATGAGCGTAACACCATCCCCAGCACATAAATTAACATTCCGGCCAACCCGCCAACTACCGACCCGTTTATCCGGATCATTTGCAAATCATTACCGGCTTTTTCCTCAATTAACTCGACAAGTTTGTCATCCGTCAGAGGGTCTAGCCCTTCCCGAACCATACGCCCAATCGCATTATGGTACAATCCAATCTGATTTTCTAGAATTTGCTTGACCCTTTCATCTACTTTAAGCCTAAGATCGTTATTCTGCTCAAATTTCCCTAGGTTACTATCCCAATTGTCCTTTAACTGATTTAAAAAACGTCCGAGTAAGGAATGCGTTAAAGACGGATTTTGAGTGCTTGTCCCCGTCCCTTTGATAACGTTTAGAATTATGGTGTTCAAATGGTTCTGAAGTGAAGGTTTTGTCTTAAGTTCTAATAAAAAGCTCAGCAAGAAGGCCTTTAACCAATGCTCAACAGTGCCATCCTGTAGGGATGTTGTAACTTTATTACTAAGCCCTTGTGCTAAAACGGAAGGAGATGGCAGGAATTTTCCCACCATTTTTCGGGCCGGATTATCCTCTCCATACCTGATTAAAGCTGCTTCAATCGTTGTTATCAACGCATCTTTTACCAGAGGTTGTTCCATATACTGATCCATTGTTTGGCAAATGACCTTTAATAGCTGATCGACATCTCCACGCTCCAGTGAAAATTCGAAAACTCCCACAAGAGTTTGAGCGAGATTCAAACTACCCAAGCTTTCTAGGAGCAAGTGCTCAAACTCACGTCCATCTTCTTCTCCCTCACGTTGGTTCGTCAAATCCTTACCAAGTTTGGCGAGCAGAAGATTGATAGTTTTTTGAACCTCCGGCTCTGAGAAGATTTGAATTAGCACCTTTGAAAAGTCCCAAGCGGATAATTTACGTCGGAGTACGTCTTGTGATAGTAATTCGTGCTGTACCATATTTGCTAAGGCTGCAAAGATCCGTTCCCGGTTGTGCGGAATAATCTCTGTACGCAGCACTTTGCCCGTCCGGATTCCTAACGGGCGTCGAAAAAGAGCCGTCACCGCAAACCAGTCAGCTAGCCCTCCGATCATCCCAGCACTACATCCGCTTGAGATCAGCCCGCCGATGAAACTGCCATGAAAGGGATAACTAAACAAAAATCCAAGGGTAATACCCCCCAGGGTGAGATTAGCAGTCTGTGTATTATTTCTTTTCGTCATTATTTTTCACCTACGCTCAGAATAACATTCTTCACCTATTCTAGTCTATTTTTCATTCTTGTACCAGTGTCTTAGGATTTGGGCTTATCTTATTCCCTGCCACTAGTACTATGAGTAGCATTAAAACTGCGCCTGCAATATAGGGAAACCGCATGCCGATTACGAATAGGGCCCCTCCTGTCACGGGTCCGATAATCCTTCCAAGACTTGCAAAGGCTTGAAAAAGCCCGAGGGAAGCACCTTGGCCCCCAGTGCTTTGCTTGGTTACAAGACTTGAACTAGTTGGGGTCATGAGCGAATTACCGACCATATATACTACGGTAGAGGAAACTAATAAAACGGCATTTGAAGCACTTGCCGTCACAATAATCAAAAGGAATCCGATTGAGCAGAGAACTGCTCCGAACTTCACGAGACTAGCATCTCCAAACTTCTTGACTAATTTACCAATTAGGAAGCCCTGTACAAATACCCCGAAGATACCAATTATGGCAAACGTATACCCCATATCTTTAGGACCAAAGCCAACTTCGGCCGCTGAAAGCAAAGCAAAAGTACTTTCAAACATGGACATTGTAAAATTCAAGGCAAAGTTAAACGCAAACAGTGCGAATAAGGGATTTTTTACTACATCTAGGGTAAGCCTAGGCCTATGGCGTTTGGAAACGGCTGAGGTGGGTTGCTTTAAAGATTCAGGTAAAAATAGCCAGGTGAATGGAAGCAGTAATAATGCTAACCCTCCAGCAACAAAAAACGGTAAGGAGAAACTATAGTGGCCAAGCCAACCACCCAGGGCGGGTCCAAAGATCATTCCAAGCCCCATAGCAGCACCTATCATCCCCATGCCCTTCGAACGATCGGCCCCTTCCGTTATATCCGCTAAATAGGCCATCGCTGTTGGTAGCGTGGCAGATGAAATCATTCCGGCTACAGCACGAATTCCAATTAATAAGTAGAGGTTATTGACCATTCCGAACATCAGAAACGTCAAGCCATATCCAGCGAGTCCAATAAGGATAACGGGTCGACGACCCATGCGATCGGACATGCGCCCCCAAAAGGGTGCAAAAAAGAACTGCATAATCGAGTAAGCGGACATAAAAATCCCTAAGGAAAGGGCTCCTCCACCTAGCTTATCCACAAAGAAAGGTAGAATGGGAATTACAATACCAAACCCAACCATTACTAAAAATTGAATGATCAATAAGATGACCATTGGACGCTTAAACTTCTTTTGCATTTAAAAAGGCTCCAATCTATACCGCGTTTTGTTCTAACGTTAAATCGTCCAACACAATGTTCAACTGTTCCAGAGCTTTATTCAGTTCCGAGACTTGAAGGAGATCCAGCTTCTGAAAGATACGTGCAAACTTTGTTTTTCTTTCTTCTTCAAAGGCTTTTAAGGGTTCAATCCCTTGAGGTGAAAGTTGAATAATAACCACGCGTCGATCTTCCTCGCTACGGGTTCGCGTGATAAGACCTAACTTATATAAACGATCCACAAATCCAGTCACCGCTCCCAAGGTAATCCCGAACTGTTGTGCGATATCGGACGGAGTACAGCTAATGCGACGTTCCAAATACTTCAAAAACATCATCTGATGCATAGATAAGTTACTATCTTCAGGCATCAGAAAACATTGGTACTTTTTCCATACCGCCCTAAACAAAAGGTCTGTCTCTTCCATAAGAACAGCTTCTTTTCCTTTGGTCATGGGTATCACTCCTTAATAAGAGTTCCATTGATAGCCCTCATTATAATCTCCATAAATAGTTTATGTCAATTAGTACTTATTCCTTTCTTTTTACTTCAATTGAACCCTTCAAATTGACGCAAAAAGACTCAGGCTCGAAATCAATGCGCCTGAATCTCTTTGTTCATTACTGATGACCGTATACTTCATCGAGACCTATTCGTAGACTTTCTCTTCCGTCAAATGTGCATTTAAAGCATCCTCTTCAATCGAACGGTATTTAGGCATTTGTGTTTGTGATTGAAATTCCTTGTAATATTCATGTTGAATGATTAGATCCATGACTTCGTTAGTACCCGTCCAAATCATGATTAAACGTGTATCACGTAAGAGCCTTTCGACAGGGTAGACATTGGTATAGCCGATCCCCCCCATGATTTGCATGGCATCGTTGACCACAGCCCAAGCCGTATTAGTGGCAAATTTCTTGGCTTCTGAAACTAATCTTCTACCCTGTGCTGCCGGTACTCCTGAATCAATAGCTCGAGCGGCTGCGTAGACCAAAGCTCTTGCAGCATCTAAGCGTGTGATAGAGTCTGCCACCTTAAAGCTAACCCCTTGAAAGTCCTTGATCGTGTGATTAAAGGCCTTGCGTTTGGTACTGTAAGCTGTTGCAACTTCTAAGGCTGCCCGTGCCATACCTAAGGCTCCAGCCGCACTCGTCAATCTCTCCGGGATCATCATCTGATAGAAAATTTCAGTAGCTCCGTTTTCTTTGCCCAAGAGGTTTTTTCCAGGAATCCGTACATCCTTAAAAACGACTCGTCCAGCGCCACCACCACGAGTCCCCATTAGTCCATAAACATGCCCAACTTCAACGCCTGGACCCCTATCGACGATGAAGGCACTCATACTTTCATGGGACTTGCCCTCCGGATTTGTTTTAGCATACACCATAAAATAATCCGCACCCTCAGCCCCGACTACAAATCGCTTTTGCCCGTTAAGGATGAAATCGTCTCCATCTCGTACTGCTAACGTGGTCGCCCCAAAGAAGTCCGATCCGCCCCGGGGTTCAGTTAGTGCTTCAGCGGTGTAGATTTTTCCTTCCAAGGTAGGTTTTAGATAGCGCTGTTTTAGGTCTTCTGAGCCAAAGCGAGCAAGTGCTTCCCCAACAATGGAAGGCAGTGAATAAAGGCACGCCAGGCTAGTACCTAAAATGCCGATTTCTTCCAGAACTCCGACTTCATCAACCCAATTAAGCCCTCGGCCACCATACTCTGGGGGAAAACGCAAACCTAATAGGTTGGCTTTCCCAAGGTCTCTAATGTATTCAACGGGGTAAACCACTTTTTCGGCATCCATATCCAGAATCAATTGTTTGGGTACTTTTTCCTTTACAAAGGCGATCGCTTCGTTTTGAAGTTTTTGTTGTTCATGGGTCAAAAGAAAATCAAACATTTTTTCTCTCCTCCTCGTTTTATGAAAAGTTTCTACCGGTTGTCTAAGTTATCGTTGGTGGGTGGTTCATCTTTTTTCAGTAACTCAGTAAATTGCTGATGGTAGTCCATTAACTCCCCTTTCAGAAGGATGAGTTCTTGGATCTTTTCTTCAAGCTCCTGTAACTTCTTTTCTCCGTACGCTACTGTGCGTTCAAGTTGGAGGCCTTCTGTGCGATCAATATCATAGAGGTCGATCATTTCCTTAATTTCGGCTAGAGTAAACCCCAACCTTTTACCCCGAAGGACTAAGGTTAAGCGGGCCCTTTCGCGGGGGCCATATAACCTCTGGCTCATTTTCTCGTGGTGGAATGGGGTTAACAATCCCATTTCCTCATAATAACGAATGGTCCTCGGTGTAATGAGCAATTCCTGGGCTAAATTCGAAATGCTCACGAGTGGCTGTTCCACAACTAAACTACACTTCCTTTCCAAAACGTAAATTTAATATTAATAATATTCTGACACCAGTTTACGTGAACGTCAACCCCTTTTATCCAATTCCGTGAATGGGTCGGCGTTTCATGCTGTCCGCGCATCCCTGTTACACGCTTAAATCATGGAAAACTGGGAACTATAAGAACATAGTCATACTAAAGGAGGACTTCCATGTGAATAACCCATTAATTAAAGATCCCTATCAACAGTTGGATGGCTATATTGACAGCCTGCTCTATAAAAAAGAAAACCTTATTTTAATCCTCCACCATGCCCAAAAACTTTTTGGTTACCTGCCTGATAAGGTGCAGTGGCATATTGCCCAAAAATTAGATATTCCCTCGGCCAAAGTCTATGGTGTCGTGAGTTTCTACTCGTTTTTTACCATGAAACCCCGCGGGCAACACGCAGCGAATGTTTGCATGGGCACTGCCTGTTTTGTGCGAGGTTCTGAGAAGTTACAACAGGAGATTGAAAATCAGCTAGGGATTAAAACTGGGCAAACTACGTCGGATAATTCCTTTTCTCTGGATTCTGTGCGTTGCATTGGAGCGTGTGGGCTTGCTCCAGTCATGACAGTGGATGGAAAAGTTCATGGACGTCTAGAAAGCACCGAGGATATTAACCAGGTCCTTGCTAAGTATCGTCCGGAAGCAAGGAACTAGGCACGAGGTGCGATGTGCAATATGCATATTTAAAACTGGATTCGGACCCTGAACCTTGAATTCTACCGTTGCGCGATATTAAAAACTCAACTCAAACTCCGAACCTCACGCCTCGAACCTCGACTAAAGGAAGGGAAGTCATATGAAACTTAAAGACACCGCTGCGCTAAATGCGCTAAGGGCAAAAAGCCTAGCTCTTCTCGAAAATCGACGTGTCTCTATACCAATTTCAACTATGGACGCCCAAAGTAAACCTCGGCATATTATGGTTTGTGGTGGAACCGGATGCCATGCTTCGGATAGTCCTGAGATCGCTAAACTTCTTAAAGAGGAACTAGAACGACGCGGATTGTCCGATCAAGTTGAAGTACTCCAAACAGGTTGCTTCGGGTTTTGTGAAAAAGGACCAATTTTGGAAATCCACCCTGATAATACTCTCTATGTAGAAGTTTCCACCGCCGATGTAACAGATATCGTTGAGGAACACTTCATCCAGGGGAAACAACTCGAACGACTTCTCTATATTGAGCCCAACACAGAAAAGCGTTTTGCCTCTGACCTCCCTTTCTATCACAATCAACTTCGTATCGCTCTCCGTAACTGTAGCTATATTGCACCTGAAAACATTCGCGAATATATCGCAGCCGATGGATATCAGGCCTTAGCCAAAGTTCTTTTTAAGATGACTCCCGACTCGGTTATAGCTGAGATCAAAAAAAGTGGTCTTCGTGGGCGAGGCGGCGGTGGATTTCCCACTGGCGTAAAGTGGGAATTAACGCGTCAGGGTGAGGCGAAGCAACGCTATATTATCTGTAATGCTGACGAGGGAGATCCAGGCGCTTTTATGGACCGCTCCATCCTTGAAGGCGACCCGCATAGTGTCTTAGAAGCTATGCTTATTGCAGGCTCCGTGATCGGGTCAACCCATGGATTTATTTATATTCGTGCTGAATACCCTCTAGCTATTCACCGTTTAGAAATCGCTATTTCCCAAGCTAGGGAATATGGTTTGCTTGGGAAAGAAATTTTAGGCAGTGATTTTTGCTTTGATGTTGAAATAAAATACGGGGCCGGAGCCTTTGTGTGTGGAGAAGAAACGGCTCTTATTCATTCCATCGAAGGCGCTCGAGGGGAGCCTTCGGTCAAACCTCCCTTCCCTGCACAAAAGGGACTTTGGGGCAAGCCCACCTGTGTTAATAATGTGGAAACGCTCGCGAATATCTCCCCCATTATTTTAAGGGGTGCCGACTGGTTTGCCAGTATCGGAACGGAAAAAAGTAAAGGAACCAAGGTTTTTGCCTTAGCTGGAAAAGTCAACAATGTTGGTCTAGTGGAAGTCCCAATGGGAACAACCCTCCGACAAATTATTTTTGACATCGGGGGTGGGATAAAACACCACAGAAACTTTAAAGCGGCCCAAACTGGCGGACCCTCTGGCGGGTGCATACCCACCAAATATTTGGACACCCCTATCGATTATGAATCCTTAATCTCCATCGGCTCCATGATGGGCTCTGGAGGCCTGATTGTCATGGATGATAGCGATTGTATGGTCAATATCGCTAAGTTCTTCCTCGAATTCACGGTGGATGAGTCCTGCGGTCGGTGCACCGCCTGCCGAGTCGGTACGAAACGTCTTCATGAAACCCTAACCAAAATCACGGAAGGCAAAGGATCCTTAGATGATTTAGATAGTCTGGAGAAATTGAGTAAGATCATTAAGGATACTTCTCTTTGTGGGCTTGGACAAAGTGCGCCCAACCCCATTCTTTCCACTTTGGAGTATTTCAGAGACGAATACCTGGCCCATATCGTCGATAAATCTTGTCCAGCGGGAGTTTGCAAAAGTTTACTGAAGTATAAGATTACTGACAAATGCAAAGGGTGTACTCTTTGCGCCAAAAACTGCCCGGCTAACTGCATTACAGGCTCCGCTAAGGAACCTCACGTCATCGACGAAGAACGTTGCCTCAAATGCGGGGCATGTATGGAAAAATGCCGTTTCGGTGCTATTATCCGCCATTAAGATACCCCTAAAGGAGGATCCCGTTATGGATATTCAACTGACCATCAATGACATATCCCTTACTGTTCCAGAAGGAATGTCCATTTTGGACGCTGCGCGGACTATAAACATTGACATTCCGACCTTATGCTATCTCAATCTACATGAGATGAGAATGAATAATCACATTGCTTCCTGCCGAGTGTGTGTGGTCGAAGTCGAGGGTCGACGCAATTTGGCCCCCGCTTGCTCAACTCCAGTATTCAGTGGCATGGTCGTTAAAACAGATACTCTGCGTGCCATCCAGGGCAGACGGACCATGGTTGAGCTGCTGCTTTCTGACCATCCTAAATCTTGTTTAACCTGTGCCAAAAACTTAGACTGTGACCTCCAATCTCTTGCTGCAGATCTAGGTGTACGGAATATCTCCTACGAAGGGGAAGAATCTGAGTTTGATATTGATAAATCCAGCCTAGCTATTATTCGCGACCCCAATAAATGTATTCGTTGCCGCCGCTGTGAAACGATGTGCAACGATGTTCAAACGGTTGGCGTTTACTCTGCTGTGGGGCGTGGGTTCGAAACGGTGGTTAAAACCGCCTTCGATTTACCTCAACACGAGACCTCTTGCACGTTCTGTGGACAATGTGTAGCAGTATGTCCAACGGGCGCTTTGATGGAACTAGATCAAGTCGACAAAGTTTGGAAAGCCCTTAACGATCCGACCCGCTACGTAATTGTCGAAACGGCACCCGCCGTACGAGTCGCCCTCGGAGAAGGGTTCGGGCTGGAGCCAGGAACGATTGTGACTGGCAAAATGGTTTCCGCTCTCCGGAGACTTGGATTTGACCGTGTCTTTGATACAGAGTTTGGGGCTGATGTGACGATTATGGAGGAAGCCACCGAGCTGATTCACCGTATAGAGAACGGCGGACGTCTACCGATCCTCACCAGTTGTTGCCCTGCTTGGGTCAAATTCTTTGAACATCAATTTCCGGATTTACTGGACATACCATCGACCTGCAAATCCCCTCATGAAATGTTAGGAGTCTTGTCCAAAAGCTATTATGCAGAGACCTATGGGATCGATCCTAAGAAAATTACTGTTGTCTCAATTATGCCTTGTATTGCCAAAAAATACGAAGCAGCTCGCCCAGAACTGGGGCAAGACCCAGTCACCCCGGATGTAGACATCGTCATCACGACCCGGGAACTTTCGCGCATGATCAGGGAAGCGGGCATTCATTTTGATCTCCTAAAAGAAGAAGAATTCGATCATCCCTTAGGGGAATCAACTGGTGCTGCCGTCGTATTTGGAACTACCGGCGGGGTCATCGAAGCCGCACTAAGAACAGCCTACGAATGGCTGACCGGTCAACCCTTAGAAAACGTGGAATTTGAGCCGCTTCGAGGAATGGATGGAATCAAGGAAGCTGTCATTCCGATTGGGGAGCGCGAATTCCGAATTGCTGTTACCCATGGTCTGGGCAATGCCCGTACCATTTTGGAGAAAATCCAATCTGGCGAAAGTCATTATGATGCCATCGAGATAATGGCTTGCCCTGGTGGTTGTATCGGAGGGGGTGGACAACCTTATCATCATGGGAACCTGGAAATTCTACAAGCCCGTGCTAGCGCCATATATAAAGAAGATCGTTCCAAAACCTTGCGCAAGTCCCATGAAAATCCGGCTGTCCTCAAGCTATACAACGATTTCATTGGCAAACCCTACGGAGAAAAAGCACATCAATTGCTTCATACAAGCTTCACTCAGCGCCAAAAAATTTAGTAGACACAGGGACGGTTCTTCTGTCTGTTTCCAGACAGAAGAACCGTCCCTGTGTCTACCCGCGTCTAACTAGCTCTTTCCCTTACTTTGTTTCATATAAAAGGTTATGATAAACTCATAAGGAAAAACAAATCAATGGAGGACAGGATGCAACACAAATTCTCTAGAACAGAGCTACTGATTGGAAATACGGGTCTGGAAAAACTTCGCCAAAGCACTGTCATGATATTTGGCATCGGAGGGGTTGGCTCTTACACAGTGGAAGCCTTGGCCCGCGCAGGCATCGGTCATTTAATTCTTGTTGACTATGACGATATTTGTCTCACAAATATTAACCGCCAATTACACGCCCTTCACTCCACTGTGGGCATGGCAAAAATTGAGGTCATGAAACGCCGAATTCTAGAGATTAATCCTAAAGCCCATGTCGAAACGATCAAGAAGTTCTATACTGCAGCTGATGCTGACCACTTTCTGGATAGAGAGCTCGACTATGTCATCGATGCTATCGATACTGTTTCAAGTAAGGTGAATTTAGCCAAAGAATGTTTACAGCGCAAAGTGTCCTTTATATCGAGTATGGGGGCGGGAAATCGTCTTACTGCTGAAAATTACAAAGTAACAGACATCTCTAAGACCAGTGGAGACCCACTGGCTAAGGCCATGCGTAAACTTCTCCGCAAAGAAGGCATCACTCAAGGGATTAAGGTTGTGTTTAGCCCGGACCTTCCGTTAACCCCGATCTCCTCCAACGAGAACCGCCAAATCCCAGGGAGCATTTCCTTTGTTCCTTCTGTGGTTGGACTTCTAATAGCTGGGGAAGTAATACGAGATTTATTGCAAGGTTCCGAACGGAAAGCATGATAGGTTCAATGTCTAAAGGCGTTTTTGCGTCTTATAAACCAAGAGAAAAACGCCTATATCAATAAGAACATCCCCAACACTGAACACTTGTTTTCCCAGTCCTGGAATAGCCAGATAGAAGCGGTCCGCTAAGAAGCTGAGGTGAGTCATTGAGGTCATCAGCCCATGAGTACCCATCCCCTCTAGCAATGCTTTGCGGCTTTGCTCCGGGAGAAACAATGGATCGACTGGCATTACTCCTCCGTTCAAGGCAATCACGAGAGTATTAAGCAGAATACCGAAGGTCAGCCAACGCATACCCGGCAAGGAAATATTGCGAAAGGTAAAGAATAACAATAAAAAGTAGGACCCTGTACCTAGCAACTGGACCAGCCAACTCGGGCCAAAACCAATTCCATGAACAGCTGCCCAATAAAGGCCACTCTGTATTAAAAGAGCTACTGGGACCAGCCAAGATTCCCGAAGGACGAGCTCACCCAGACGACTCATTTTTCCCCCTCTTAACAAACCAAATAATAATGCTAGGATCAGGGTTTCTATGAGCATACTTCACCGTTGCCAAAACCTTATAAAGGTATATAAAAGTTCTGTTTGCTTCCTGATTCATTGTGTCCGATTTTATCCGAAGACTACTTTCGTTTGATATAACACTCCACAGGCGTAAATTCCGATGCAACGAATCGTACACATTAGTAGTGTCGATCAAGTGACTAGACTACTAATTGATACCTCGAAAGATTTATGGAAGCATTATAATCTCTATCTATCACTAAGCCACACTCACATCTGTATACCCTATCAGATAACTTCAAGTCTTGCTTTATAGTTCCACAGTTGGAACACATCTTGCTCGATGGGAACCACTTATCAACTTCCATGAATTCAATACCACGTTTCTCACACTTATATTGAAGCTTTGACTTGAAGTCATAAAGCTTTTGTTTGGCAATAGCTTTAGATAGATGTCGATTCTTCATCATCCCCTTGATATTCAAGGTTTCCATAACCACTTTACAAGGTTTGGTTTTCACAATTGTATTAGTGGCTTGATGGATATGATTACTTCTAATTCCATTCAAATTTCGATGAAGTATACGAATCTGCTTTTCAACTTTTATAATGTTGCAAGTTTTGACGAAACGGCTT
>NZ_JYNH01000091.1 GCF_000960765.1 Desulfosporosinus sp. I2
GATATATTACTAATAATTGAACTAATTAATTTATAAGAAAATTAATAATCATGGATCAGGTTGGGGTAAACTTCGACGAAAGTGAAGGACGCTAAAGTCATGGGTCTAAGGCTAATTTCAGACGCCTGAAATTACGCTAGGATCGCCAGATTACAAGCATCGAACTTCTCTGGGGAGAGTAGTCATATTTGACTACTCTCTTTTTATTTTGGGAATGCTAAACAATACTAACCGGAGGTGGAAGTCGTTTCAAGACATCCTGAAACTGTCGAAGTATTTCTGAAATATGGTATGCATTGTTTTGGTTGAATGGCCGCTCGTTTTGAGAACATAGAGCAGGGTGCTCTAGCTCATGGAATTGATGTAACTTAGTCATACATTGAAGGAAATAGAAAGAACAGTTAATTAATTAACCGAATTTAATAATGATCTCCCTGTATGAATAGGCCCAGGGAGATCATTTTATGGGAGCATTGTGGATTTACTATTGCGCATTATTCTTATACCGCGACGCATTAGTAGGATAATCGAAGTAGTTATTTAGCGTTTTCAAAGGAGGTAATTGAACATTGACTTAATTGTTGTAGTATTTTTCTCCTGACCTACGGATTTATTCTTACATCGCGTAGTAATTGCTCTTGCGGAGCAGGATTGTTGACTTTGCTGGTGTTACTCATTTAGGAACTAGCAATCGACGCTTTTTAGTTTTAATCCAAACAAGTTTTTTCCGGCTACGCTCGTGTGGAGCGGTACGCAGGTTTAGCAGCGATACTTGATACAAAAAATGGTAATACTGCAGAATACTACAGTAAGTGACTGACCTGTGAATATTTACAATGTTGTTAGGCGAATATAGAATTTTCTCATTTTGGAGGAGTGTATATGAATAAGATGGGTATCGGACAGGCATTCAGAGCAAATTTTCTGGGTCACGCTCCAAGCTGGTACAAAACAACAATTCTTGCTTTTCTGGTGTTGAACCCTATTTTGATGTTTACAGTCGGTAAGTACGTTACTGGCTGGGTGTTGATTGTGGAATTTATCTTTACCCTTGCAATGGCGCTAAAATGTTATCCGCTCCCTGCAGGTGGACTTCTTGCGATCGAAGCCGTTTTGATCGGGCTTACTCACCCGCATTCGGTCTATCACGAAGTTGAACTGAACCTGCCGGTTATTCTGCTTCTGATGTTCATGGTTGCCGGGATCTATTTTATGAAAGAAGGTCTTGTGTACCTGTTTACCAAGATCCTTACCAAAGTACGCTCTAAAGTCGCGCTTGCCTTCCTGTTCTCTCTATTGGGTGCAGTTCTTTCCGCTTTTCTGGATGCGCTAACCGTAACGGCGGTGATTATCGCCGTGGCATATGGGTTCTACAACATCTTCCACAAGTTTGCTTCCAGCGAAAAAGTATACGAAAAGTATGACATCAATCACGACCATATTGTTGATGACATATATCAGGAGGACTTGAACCAGTTCCGTGGTTTTCTGCGCAATCTTATGATGCATGGTGCTGTGGGTACTGCGCTGGGTGGAGCAACAACACTGGTTGGTGAACCGCAGAACCTACTGATCGGCTCCATTATGAAATGGGACTTCGTTGATTTCTTTTTAAACAGCGCACCTGTGTCTATCCCGGTACTGATCGCCGGGCTTCTGACCGCCATTACCCTTGAAGTCACCAAGTTTTGGGGGTACGGCTATCAGCTTCCTGAGTCTGTTCGAAAGGTTATGGAAGATGATGCAAAAGCCAAAGATGCTGCCATGGATACTCGCGGACGTGTACGCCTGATTATTATGGCTGTATGCGGCGTTCTGCTAATCTTCTCCCTGGCGTTGCACCTGGCAGAAGTAGGTATTATTGGTCTGATGATTATCATCCTGCTTACCGCTTTCAACGGGGTTATTGAAGAAGGGCGCATCGGTCATGCGTTTGAAGAGGCACTGCCGTTTACTGCGCTACTGGTCGTATTTTTCTCCATCGTTGCGGTTATTCATGACCAGCATCTGTTTACGCCGATCATTCAGTGGGTACTGCACCAGGAAGGACAGGATCAGCTTGTCGCTTTCTTTGCGGCAAACGGTGTCCTTTCTGCAATCAGTGACAACGTATTTGTTGCTACCGTATATATGACCGAAACACAGAAAGCGTTTGAAGCTGGAGGCATTGCGCTGGAGCATTACAACAAGATGGCAGTTGCAATCAACATGGGTACAAACATCCCTTCCGTTGCTACACCAAACGGTCAGGCGGCGTTCCTGTTCCTGTTGACCTCTGCACTTGCTCCGCTGATTCGCCTGTCTTACATGGAAATGGTGAAACTGGCTCTGCCATACACCATCGTTATGTCTCTTACAGGTGTACTGGCAACAATGTACCTATTGTAATCCTAAAAGTATGAGCTTCATTTTTGGCACAGCGAAACATGCCTCTGGTTTTCATTTTTGAGAACGTCCTTCTACCTGGATTGAACGGTTAACTCTTAGCAAAGTTCCTTCTTGAGTTGTAATGTTTTTATAGGATACCCATCTTGCTAGGGGCCTTCCAGAAAGTATTAACGAAAGTTATACTTTCTGCCTAGTACGAAAAAGGGTGGCCCAATGCTTCTATTCGCATTGGGCCACCCTTTTTCGTACTAATATACCCTTAGGGTCTTCAACTTCCATAAACCTTCTAAAACTACTTCATAATGTTTATCTTGCTTGATAATAAACGGGTCATAGAAGATCTGGATCCCGTCTTGTTCCTTCACTCCGAAATACCCTTCTTCTTGAGGCTTTCCAGAATGTGCTCCGACGAAGACGATGTTTGTGCAACATCCAGTTTGAGGAGCTTCATCGAGGGTGAGGATTCCACCATGTTCTTTGATATATTCAATGGCCTGTTCAGATAAATTAACCTGAAGGTCTACTTGGGGTATGACCATTCTTATATCTCTCCCTTTTCACCTAAAAACTTTTAGAAACTGCACTCATAAATACCACATAGAGCTTAAAATTTACTTCGCAGAAGCAGGAACAATTTTATCTGTCTCCATTCTGCGTTCTTTACGGACTTTGTTGGCAAAGAGCAACGTTATTCCGAGAGTAATTAGAAGTCCGACCGGATAGGAAATGCTCGTCGCTAGACCGAAGCCTTCCGGAGCCTGTAAAAGATAAGTGAAAGTCACTGCCGTCATAAAAATGGCAGGAATTGTTGCAATCCAATGCAGGCGTTTTTCCTTAACAAGAAACATAGCAGCAGCCCAAAGAAGGATCATCGCTGTCGTTTGGTTCGCCCAGGAGAAGTATCTCCAGAGAAAGTTGAAGTCGATCTTGCTCAAACCGAAAGCAATCGCAAAAATAGGAATCGAGATAGCCAAACGCTTGGAAATAGGTCTTTGGTTCATTTTAAAGAAGTCAGCGATAACCAGTCGAGCGCCCCGAAACGCGGTATCTCCGGAAGTGATCGGGAGAATGATAACCCCCAGAATGGCAAGCGTTCCACCGATAGATCCAAGCAGGGTAATAGATACTGTGCGGACGACTGCAGCAGGTCCGCCAGCCGCTAAAGCTGCTTGTAATCCGCCGGTTCCACCAAAAACGGCCATTCCGGCAGCAGCCCAAATGAGGGCAATAGCAGATTCTCCAATCATCATGCCATAGAATATTTTACGACCTTGTTTTTCATTCTGAATCGTACGGGCGATAAGCGGAGATTGAGTGGCATGGAATCCACTAATCGCACCACAGGCGATCGTAATGAAGAGTAAAGGCCACATGGGTAAATTCTTAGGATGAAGATTACTCAAGGTAAGTTCAGGGATATGATATCCTTCAACAACCAGCCCGATGCCTACGCCGACCGCCATGATAATAAGCAGCGCACCAAAGAGAGGGTAAATCTTACCGATAATCTTATCGATGGGTAGAAGGGTTGCTAAAATATAATAGATAAAAATTCCTGCCGTTACGACGCTTAAACTAATCCAAGATGGAGTAAGCGTGACAATTAAGTTGGCAGGACCGGCCACGAAAACCGTTCCCACAAGTAGCAAGAGGACGACAGAAAAGCCATTAACAAAGTGACGCATTCCTTTGCCTAGATACTTACCAACAATATCCGGGAGTTGTGCTCCACCGTTGCGCACGGAAAGCATACCACTAAAATAGTCGTGTACTCCACCAGCAAAAATTCCTCCGAGTACGATCCAAAGAAAAGCGACTGGGCCCCATAAAGCACCCGCGATCGGTCCAAAGATTGGCCCCAGACCGGCGATGTTTAAGAGTTGAACGAGACTCCCTCTGTTTGAGCCCATGGGAACATAGTCGACTCCATCCGTTTTAGCATAGGCTGGAGTTTCAAGGTTTTCATTAATTCCAAAAACCTTTTCGACAAATTTACCATAGACCATGTAACCTACGATAAGTGCTACAAAGGATAATAAAAAAGTAATCATAAAAATCCTCCTCTTAGATCTAAATATAACAAGGACAAGTTGATCGATCGACTGTCCTTAGTTTAAATCAAGTTGAGAGGAGAATGCCAAAAATAAGTCTATTATGTCAAAAGGGATGTCTGAAAGTGGGTTTCTTAAGCACGTTTTGCAGAGATGTCATAAACTAGATTTCCAATAAATCCTTTAAGGCCTTAACATAAGCTCGGCTCACAGGTACTTTAGAACGTTTTTCGTCATTTAAAATTAGCGTGTAGGCTCCATTAAACCAAGGAACTAATTCATGTACAAAGTTTAAATTCACTAAGTAGCTCCGATGAGCATGAAAAAAAGGATAGCTTGCTAACTTTTCTTCGAGAGTTTGTAAAGTGTACTTTGTTGTATACACTTTATTAGTCGTTTTAATGAAAACATCCCGGTTTTCACGGTAGACGTAAAGAATGTCTTGAGGATCAATCAAAACGACACTATCTTCGCCTTGAACCGCAAGTTTTGAGATTTTTGGAGCTCGAACTTGGCCGGTTGCTGCGGATATGCTTTCTCTGCCCATCTTCTTTAGAATATCCATGAGGGAATTATGGAGCGCTTCATTTTGTGAATCGTTCTTGGGATGTCTGACTCCTTGCCGGATTCGCTCCACCGTTTTTAATACGCGTTCCTGATCAAAAGGCTTCAGTAAATAGTCTATGGCATTGACTTCAAAGGCTTGAATGGCATGCTTGTCATAGGCTGTCGCAAAAACAATCATTAACGTTTGATCCTCTTCGAGCAATTTTCTCGCTACCGTTAAACCATCCAGATTGGGCATGTGGATATCTAAGAAGGCCACATCAGGCTTGAGGGTTAGGATTTTTTCTAAAGCCTCTGTGCCCTGGGTCGCTTCTCCCACAATTTCGATATCTTTACATTGCTTTAAGAGATACGTCAATTCATCACGAGCGAGTGGTTCATCATCGGCAATAACGACAGAAATCACGCCATACCTCCTCCCTTCTGTAGCGGAACTTTAAACCAGATACATGTTCCCTGCTCCAATTCACTGTCAATATGAAGTTGGGATTCCTCGCCAAAATGGTACAACAGACGCTGGTTCACATTATATAAGGCTAGGCCTGACCCTTCTTGAGATTCGATTCGATTGTGAAGTAATTCAGCAATTCGATCCGGGGAAATTCCAATTCCATTGTCCTGCACAGAAATGAGGGCATACCCCTCGGATTCTCTCACATGAACGAGGATTTCGCCGGTTTTCTCAAGTCCTTTTAGCCCATGACGTATTCCATTCTCCACAAGAGGTTGGAGTGTAAGTGGGGGTAAAAGAACATTTTCTAGCGTAAGATCGATTTTAAGTTTAACACTTAAGCGTTCTGTAAAACGAGCTTGTTCAATATCCAGATAGGCTCGAGTATGCTCTAGTTCCTGTCCTAGGGTGACAAATTCGTGAAGAGAGGCATTTAAATTCTGCCTGAAAAAGTTCCCAAGTTGAATCAGAAGTTTACGTGCCATATCGGGTTGTATACGCACGAGAGCAACAATGGTATTTAAGGAATTAAATAAGAAGTGAGGGTTCATCTGCGCTTGGAGTGCTTTAATCTCAGCCTCTCGGATGAGTTGGGCATGGTTCTGCGCATCAACCACTTCAAGCTGATGCGAGAGAAGTTTACCTAGACCCTGGGCTACTTCCTCATCGACTGGCTTAATCTGTTTGGGGTTTAAAAAATAGAATTTTAAAACCCCAATCACTTCATCTGCCTTTTTCAAAGGGACAATGATAGCTACCGCAAGCGGACAGCCTTTTTGCGGACAGTGGATCTCATCTAGGGATTTAGGTATGTATAGTCTCCCAGTTCTAAGTACTAGCTTCGTCGCTTCAGTCAAAATGGTGTGTCCTGGCAAATGATGATCATCCCCTATCCCGACATGAGATAGGATTTTTTCATGATCCGTAATCGAGACCGCAGAAACACCCGTAGTTTTTAAAAGAAGCTTAGAAATCTGGGTTGCAGATTCTTCAGTGAGCCCTCTACTGAGATTGACCAGCATTTGATCGGCTATGTGGAGGACTTTTTGGGCTTGATTGGCTTCGATACGGTCCTCTTCGTGTATAACAGATCGTATAATTACGACAAAAAGTGTGATTCCAAAACTATTGGCCAGGATCATCGGCAGGGCAATGACCTGAACCAAAGCAACGGCACTTTCCCAGGGTCTAGCAATGAGAAGGATGATCAGCATTTGAGACGTCTCCGCAATGACCCCGGTCAAAAAAGCTTTTGAAGTAGGGAGGATTCTCCGATTCCCGATTTTAAGGTAAACGAGGCCGGCAATTAAGCCTTCCGTCACTGTGGAAATCCCACAAGCTAACCCAGTAAAGCCACCGAGAAGGGCTCTGTGAATACCCGCGATCAGCCCTGCTCCAAGGCCCACCCAGGGCCCACCTAAAAGTCCACCGATTACGACACCCACGACCCGTGAATTCGCGAGAGCCTCTTCAAAACCGATTGCCTCTACGCGGGGAATCCAAAGAAGAGATTCTGTTCTGGGTCGAATCGAAATCCCGGTATACGTGCCGACGATTCCGAATAACCCAAATACGATCGAAAGTTGAATGATCGTCCAACGATCGAGTTTATGATCGATGAGATTACGAAACGTAGTTAGTCTTGTTAGCATAAACGCGATGGCCACGATCAGGCCGATATGTTCAATCATTAGGAATAAAAGTTGCACGGTTAGGAGACTCCTTTGCATTTTATCCACTTTTAAACTATCACTTCTAAATTGTGAGTTCCATGATTAGCTTTTCATCCCAACCCCGAAAATGCCCTCTCCACATTTTGGGCAACACCCATGATTCAATCGATTAACCAAGACAGGTTCGCGATGAATTACAGCTTCACCACACCGGGGGCAAAACGTCGTACCTCCACCTCTGACATTTCCTAAATACACATAGGGCAGATACTCTTTTCCTATATCCCATGCCCGTTCTAAGGTTTTTCGCTCCGTAGGCGGAACCGCGAGTCGATATGCCGGATGGTAGGCACTCAGATGCCAAGCCAGTGGAACATTAAGCCGGCGAAGCCAGCGGGCCAATTCAGTAAGCTCTTGCGGATTATCATTTGCCCCTTGAATGACGAGAGTTGTAACTTCCAAATGAACCCGACCAGCCAAACGTTCAACATTATCTAAAACCCAAGCTAGTTTACTTCCACAATAGTGTTGATAGAAATCCTCCGAAAAGGCTTTAATATCTATATTGACGGCATCCAGCCACGGAATTAACTCCTCGAGAAAGCGTGGCGAAATCGTTCCGTTACTCACCAATACCACCTTACCCCCTTGAGCTCGCACTAGGGGAGCGGTATCCCGGATCATTTCAAACCACACGCTCGGCTCTGAATACGTAAAACACAATCCTATCGATTTCTGTTCCTGCCCAGCAAGCTCTGCAAGCTCGGCAGGAGTGGCTTTTTTTCCAACTTGATGCTGCTGGGATATTTCGTGATTTTGACAAAACGAACACCTTAGGTTGCAACCAAAACCTCCTACGGAAAAAATCCAGGATCCAGGATAAAAATGATAAAGGGGCTTCTTCTCAATCGGGTCCATATTCCAAGCCGCTACTTCGCCATAAGTTCGAGATACGACCTCTCCCTCTCGGTTCTCCCGGGCATGACATCGACCCATCTGCCCATGTCTTAATTGACAATGCTGGGGACACAAGAGACAACTTGAACGGTAGGAGTTTTCATTTGTCTTACTCATAATGTCGCTTAACCTCAAAGCGCCAGAGTTCCGTTATGCCGTCAGAAATCCCCGCCTTTTGTTTGGCAATACTGATTTGGTCTGCAACGGTATCAACCCCTTCCAAGTGAGGGAGTAGAAGCCCGCTTTTCCCACGCTGACGAACGACAACTCCATACCTCCAGGGGTCCAATTCTTCAGGTCCTGCAATTTTCTCGAGTTCCCCCAAGACATCTACAGTGATGCTTAGAGAATCTATTTCCTCGACTCGAACTGGACGAAAACGTGGATCTTGGGTTCCGGCAGCAATCGCATTATGTTGAATTTCTAAAGCTAGATTTTCCTGCCAAGGCTCGGTTGTACCAATACACCCGCGTAAATTTCCGTCTTGTTTTAGCGTGACAAAACATCCCCTCCGCACCGCGAACTCAGCTGAGGACATGTCTGGTAAATCCAGTAGACCAGGGTTACCTTTCTCTAAATAGGTCGTTAGACAACGTCGTGCCCACTGCGGTAGAGATGAGGCATGATACAGATCTGCTACCAAATATCCCACACCGAATGGCCCTTCGTAGGACAGTATTTCAGGCGCTCCTTCTTTAGCAGCCAATGCCAAGCGAAGACTCCGGTATCCACATTCGCCTGCCTTTTCAACAAGATCATCTGGTAAAACAGCAATCTTTTTGGTATCCCTCTGCAGTAAATTCACGACAAGTTGGTCAAATTCTGGTCCGGCAGAATCAAAGCCATACGGCCCGTCCTTTTTCAAGCGATGGGAAAGATCCCCACTAGCCACAAGAGCATAACGTCCAGGTAAGTTCTCAAGGATTTGCCCCATAAGCTTACCATACTCTTCCGGATGTTCCAAAGGCATTCCCAAGAGAACGACTTTCCGGTTCCACCCTGCTTCATGTAAAAAATATAGTGGTACAAAGGCGCCATGATCAATTCCCCCCCGCACCGGAACCACTCTCGAAAGGTGTTCTTTAAATAACGCAATGATCCCTGCGTCGCTGGCAAACGATAAGTTCACTTGCCCTGCCCCAAACTGAGAGAAGTCCCCTTGAACTCTATCCTCTATGGTGAGAGTGATCCCGTCTTTAATAAGCTGTGCATGCGGCGAAACCAAAATTACAGTCTCTACCTCCGCTTGGGAAAGACGCCGTGCTATCTCACGATAAGCATCCAAACTTGCTTGACACTTACGTTCTTCTCCCCGTCCGACTTCTGGGACGAGGAGGGGTGGATGCGGAACAAATACCGAATAGACTAAACTCATAACCCCAGCTCCTTTTAACACATATAATATCCTATTTTACCCTGAACCCCAGCAAACATTCGAAAAATCAGTCTCACCTTTTCGTTCTTGCCTAGGCTAAGAATATCCTGCACATGTGATGATTACGGCTCCATATTTCATATATTTCATATGTTTCATATGTTTCAAAGTTAGTAAACAATAACTGAACTTAAAAGGGCAGAGATAAGGCTGTACTAAAACTTGTTTAAGTTGTTTTCACATCCCCACTTTTGCTTCTATAACAACAAAACAAAATCGTCCTCACTCCACTTTGATAGTGAAATAGGACGATTTTTGCTTGTTGCAACCACTTAGAGTTTCGGGGACTGAGTTTTCACACACCCCTTAAACAACCCTATATTTTGGGAGAGACCTTATTATCTAATTAAGCTTACCAACCACGGTCTTGCATGCGTTCTGATTTAAGAAGAGTTGATATTTCAAGTCCTGGCATTGATTCTCCCAAGTCCTTAGATATCTCCGCCAAAATCTGACTGTCACGGTAATGGGTCGTTGCCGCCACAATCGCTTTAGCACGTGCAGCCGGATTCGTTGACTTAAAGATTCCCGATCCTACAAAGACCCCATCACACCCCAATTGCATCATCAACGCCGCATCTGCTGGAGTTGCTATTCCTCCCGCCGCAAAGTTAACAACGGGCAGCTTTCCAAGTTCAGCGACTTGAACCACTAACTCATAAGGTGCACCCATATTTTTGGCAGCGGTCATTAATTCTTCCTTCGGGAGATTTTGAAGAAAGCGAATTTCGCTCATTACCTTTCTCATATGCCGAACCGCTTCTACAACGTTACCTGTTCCAGGCTCTCCTTTGGTTCGGATCATAGCTGCCCCTTCACCGATCCGGCGAAGGGCTTCTCCTAAATTTCGTGCTCCACACACGAATGGAACCTGGAAATCATGCTTATAAATATGAAATTCTTCATCAGCTGGAGTGAGGACTTCACTTTCATCAATATAATCTGCTCCGAGTGCCTCTAAAATCTGAGCTTCGACCATGTGTCCAATTCGGGCTTTAGCCATTACTGGGATCGTAACCGACTCCATAATCCGCTGAATAATCGATGGGTCAGCCATTCTAGCAACCCCACCATCCGCACGAATATCCGAAGGCACCCTTTCCAACGCCATAACAGCACAGGCGCCCGCCTCTTCCGCAATTTTTGCTTGTTCAGGAGTGGTTACATCCATGATAACTCCACCCTTAAGCATTTCAGCCAAGCCTCTTTTCAAAGCCCAAGTACCTTTTTCAGACATTACTTATTCCTCCTAAACATGACTTAGCGTCATTATTTAAACCCCTCAGTAAACTTTATCAACTGGGCACATGGGCACATCACCTTTAGACATCGGGTCAACCAATGGGTTCAAAACAGCGCACAAGCGCAGTAAACTTTCACTGCGCTTGTGCATAAGCTTCTTGCTCGTTCTTACAAGCTTTAGAACTTAGTCCTCGATCGGTTTAAGGTTACAAAGGAAGTGACGGAGCACTTTCGGCTCATAGGTAAACTCCAAGCCTTTAATTTGGTCCCGACGTTCCCAAATCTTCGCTAAACCCTCCACGACCACATCCATATGGTTGTCTGTATAGACACGGCGTGGAATAGTCAAACGCATGAAATCAACATCGGCCTTCTTTTGAATTCCGGTCACTGGGTCACGACCCAATAGTAAAGAACCTACTTCAACCGGACGGACACCGGCCTCCAGGTATAGTTCGTTACTAAGAGCTTGGGCCGGAAACTGTTCTGCAGGAATATGAGGAAGGAACTTTCCAGCATCCACGAAAACAGCATGTCCACCAACGGGCCACTGGATGGGAATACCACGCTTACGAAGTTCTTTTCCGAGGTATTCTACTTGTCCAATTCGACTTTCGAGATAATCAAAGTCCATACCTTCATAGAGTCCAACCGCTAAGCATTCCATATCACGGCCAGAGAGCCCGCCGTAAGTTACGAAGCCTTCCATAGGAACGCAGGTTGTGCAGGCATTTTGATACAATTCCTTTTCATTCTTAATGCCTATCAGCCCGCCCATGTTGACGATGGCATCCTTCTTGGCACTCATTGTAAAGTAGTCGCCCATATCATACATTTCTTTAACAATCTCTTGAATGCTCTTATTTTCATAACCCGGCTCACGTTTTTTAATAAAATAGGCATTCTCGGCAAAACGAGCGGAGTCAATGTCAATCTTCAGGGAGTATTTATCCGCGATTTTCCGAACCCCTCGGAAATTTTCCATGGAAACTGGTTGTCCCCCTGAAGAGTTACAGGTTATTGTCACGATAATGAAAGCAATGTTTTCAGGACCTTTTTCGACGATAAAATTCTCGAGTTTTTTTAGGTCGAAGTTCCCCTTGAACGGATGTTCTTTTTGCGTATCAAAGGCATCTTCAATAACAAGGTTTACAGCAACCATACCGTTCATTTCAATATGAGCCATCGTCGTATCAAAATGCATATTGCCGAGGACAAATTGTCCATCGTGTTTCTTCAAATGAGGAAAGAGGACTTGCTCTGCTCCGCGACCTTGGTGTGTCGGAATTGTATAATCATACCCAAAGATTCCTTTTACTGCGTCCTTCACTTTAAAGAAGGATTTACTTCCAGCATAGGACTCATCTCCAAGCATCAAGGCGGACCACTGTCTGTCACTCATAGCGCCTGTACCACTATCAGTGAGAAGATCAATATAAACATCCTCAGATTTTAAAAGAAAGGGATTATACCCAGCTTCTTTAAGTTTTACCAGACGCTCTTCACGAGAAATCATGCGCATGGATTCAACCATTTTAATGCGATAAGGTTCTGCTTTTCTAGCCATTAAAAGTTCCTCCCTTTATTCCAGATAATTTGGATATGATTAGAGTATTGCAAGTTTCGTGCCACTGCCGGAAGAGTTCATAATTACCTAAATTAGTGTTTTCCAACATGGCTTGGCAAATTCATAAAAATTGTCAACTTCTGATAGGCGAAAAGAAATACTGATCATTTAAGCATTATTCTGATTCCCCATGGTCTTTTTAAGTTTAAAGCCAACCCAGAGAATGAATAACCACAAGGGGAGAATGTAAACAGCCATTTTCATATCTGGCATTGTGGTCATCAAAACCGCAATCATCAATAGGAAGGCTAAAGCAAGATAATTACTATACGGGTGTAATGGGGTTTTAAACTCTAGTTTATCGGCATTTTCCCCTTTAGCCTTGCGGAATTTCAGACTCGTAATAATGATCATAGTCCAGTTAATAATCGCTGCAATGACCGCGATCGAGATCAAGTACATAAAGACCTTTCCCGGAATTAAATAATTTAGGACTACTGCCGCAAGCGTTAGTGCAGAAGAGGCTAAAACTCCAGCTACAGGAATTCCTCTCTTATTCAATTTACCAAATAATTTAGGAGCATTCCCTTGATTGGCCAAGCTATAAAGCATCCGACCATTACTGTAAATACCACTGTTATAAACTGAGAGAGCAGCTGTCAAAACCACAACATTTAAGATAGTTGCCGCAGCAGGAATCCCCATCTTCGAGAAGATTTGAACGAAAGGGCTTCCATCCATCCCGACCAAATTCCAAGGAAAGATAATCATCATAACGGTTAAGGCCCCAACATAGAAGATTAGGATACGCCACATAACTTGGTTAATGGCTTTTGGAATCGTCTTTTTCGGGTTCTCTGCTTCTCCGGCCGTGATCCCAATTAGTTCAATCCCTCCAAAACTAAACATAACAACCACTAAGGAAAGAATTAGGCCCCCTACTCCGTTAGGCAAGAAGCCTCCATGAATCCAAAGATTGCTGAATCCCGTGGCTTGTCCATTAATTCCAGTGAAGATCAACATTATTCCAAATATGATCATCCCTAGAATGGCAACCACTTTAATAATTGCAAACCAGAACTCGAATTCTCCATATAATTTAACATTAACTAAGTTTGCCAGCGTAATAAGAACCAGAAATATCAGTGCGGACAACCACTGTGGAAAGGTTGGAAACCAATAATTAATATAAATACCCACGACGGTCAATTCGGCCATGCTGACGATAATGTAGTTAAACCAGTAATTCCAGCCGGAGAGGAAACCGGGAAACTCGCCCCAATATTTGTACGCATAATGACTAAAGGAACCGGAAACAGGTTCATCCACAGACATTTCGCCCAGCATTCTCATAATAAAGAAAATAACTAAGCCTCCGATGAGATAGGACAGTGTGATACCAGGTCCTGCTAATCGAATAGATTCGGCTGATCCGTAAAACAGCCCAGTTCCGATAGCTCCACCTAAGGCAATCATTTGGATATGCCGGTTCTTCAGTCCTCTTTGCATACCACTTTCAGTTTGTTCCTGGATACTCATAACTTTGCCTCCCTCTGCTTTTCCCTGATGATAAGTTAGAATTTAATGCATAATTCAATAATTGCAATTTTCATGCCACTACTTCTATAAGAATCTTGCCATTATTTCAACCAATAACTAACAAGTGATAAGAAAAAGTGACAAGAATTCTTATCAGTGATAATAATTCTTGTCACTTTGTATGAATTATATTCTTAGTCAATTCCATAACTCTTCATTTTATTTAAAATCGTCGTATTGGAAACTCCGAGTATCCTTCCTGCCTTTCTAGAGGACGCATGGGTTTTCAGTACCCGTATAAGGACCTGTTTTTCAACGTCACTCACAATTTCCTTTAAGGTAGGCCATTCTTTTTCTACCGGAATCTTAATCAGAAAATTTCCCGCCCCAGACTCTGAAGTGTAGGGGCTAGAAACTAAATCGGTCCATTCATAGAAATGCTGAGGGGTAATCTCAACGGAATCCATAACATTGATAATCCGTTCTAGGGTGTTTTCGAGTTGTCGTACATTTCCAGGCCAGGATTGGCTCATCAACAATTCAACGCTTTCTTTAGTTAAATGGATTTCCGCTTTGCCTAACTTCACGGATATTTTTCGGATAAGATGTTGGGCAATGAGTGGAATATCATCACGACGTTCTCGAAGCGAGGGGATTCGCAGCGGGATAACATTGAGCCGATAATAAAGGTCTTCACGGAATTCACCCTTGGGGATCATTTCTTCCAAATTGCGATGAGTTGCTGCCACAATTCGAACATCGACCACAAGTTCCTTGCCACCCCCGACCCGTCGAATTGTACCTTCTTGCAAAACCCTAAGTAACCGGACCTGAACCTGTGTTGGAATTTCCCCAATTTCATCTAAGAAGATTGTTCCATGTTCAGCTTGTTCAAAAAGCCCCTTCTTCCCCCCTTTTACTGCCCCTGTAAATGAACCTTCTTCATAGCCGAAAAGCTCGCTTTCTAGTAGGCTATCCGGTAAAGCCGCACAATTAATCGCAATAAAGGGAGCCTGCTTACGCAAACTTTCCATATGGATAGCGCGGGCAAACAACTCTTTTCCTGTTCCACTTTCCCCGCGCAATAAGACCGTTGAGTTACCTTTCGCCACCATTTTAGCGGTTTCTATAACCTGACGCATCTTAGCACCTTGATAAATGATTCCTCCGAATGACGTTAAATGTTTCTTCCTGTCGACCCTTGAAATAATCTCCTCTACTTGACGGAAATCTTTCATGGTGGCAACCGCTCCAATCACCTGACCTTTGGCATTGAGCACTGGAACCCCTGTTGTCAAAAAATGAATAATCCGATTTCCCTTTTTAAATTCCCGTTCCTCGAGTAGATAGGGTAGTCCTGTCTTAAGGGTGTCTAGAATGGGAGCATTCTCTTGAAACAACCCCTCAGCATTTGATCCGATTACCTCTTCATATGAACAATGGAATATTTCACAGGCCACTTTATTAATCTGAATAATATCTCCGTCTTTATTAACAGCGACAATCCCTTCACTCACAGAGTTCAAAATAGTCCTTAACTCATGCTCTCTCTCTTCATAGGGCATCTGATCGCGTAAGTTTACCAAAAGAACCCCTTTAACGGCTTCCAGGTCCTTTAGTAGGCTTCGAACCTGATTATCGGAAGAACAACGAAATTTGATATACATGCCTTGATTCGGAATGACCTCCATGCCAATCTTATCAACCCCAGTCTTTTCGCAAACCTCAAAGATCTCCATTCCCAATCCCAAGCGATCTTCAAAATCAATTTGAACTACACGTTCTAGAAATTCCATGGCTATCCTCCCTCTACAAAATTATCTAAGGCTTTTAGCATTATTACTTAATTATTGTGATAAATTGGTCATCTCTATTAAGAGTTTTCAGTTTACTCAATTATAACTTAAATTCCACGGTTCAACTAACTTGGTCTATTGATCATTTACTTTGATAAAACCCGCTTAATTAGAACAAACTAACCTAAATAATTTTATCCGCTAGCTAACTGCCACGAATCCTAAATCACTAATATTGTTGATGCTAACTAAATCCTAATATCCCACTTAGTTTTATTCATGCAAATTGCTTGGTCTATTGCCACAAAATCAGGTATACTATAAATCAGTTGTGTCATGCATTAGAAGAATACTTGGTTTAAGCCATGACAACTTCAAGGAGGTAGAACATCATGAATAAAGAAACTCTTAATACCCAAAATGCTCCTGCGGCCATCGGCCCCTATTCTCAAGGGGTTAAAGTCGGAAACTTAATCTTCACATCCGGACAACTCCCTATCAACACACAAAGTGGAGAATTGGTCGCTGATATTGAAGGAGCCACCAAACAATCTTTAGATAATGTCAAAGCAATTCTAGAATCCTCAGGCTCTTCGATGGATAAAGTCGTAAAAACCGTAGTTTTTCTGAAAGACATGAATGATTTTGCAGCGATGAATACCGTTTATGCCACCTATTTCCCAAATAACCCCCCGGCCCGTTCGGCTGTACAAGTTGCTCGATTGCCAAAGGATGCAATTGTTGAAATTGAAGCGATTGCTCTAGCTGAATAATGAAATGTAAAGGCTCCATGAAAACGCATGCGCTTTCATGGAGCCTTTTATTGTCTAAACTAGAACTTAAACTGCTTGTTTCGAAAGGCCTTAAGATACTTGACACAATAGTTATCCCTGCCAGCCAGTACCTCAGCAGTGATCAAACTAGCCATCATCATCTTGTCCAAGGGGTTAATGATGAGACCATCCAACCCTTTGCCAATGGACATAATGGCAAAATAAGAACCAATAAAGCATGGCTTGTGCCGTTATATACATTGGAGCCGTCGGTTATCTTCGGGTACCAATCTCAACAAGCTTTTCCGCTAAACTAGCAATCTGCCCAAGGGCTAATGACAGTTCGGTAGCTGCATAGGCTTGAGACTCTGTAACTGTACCCAGCTGATTTATCGCTTCGATCAGGTTAAGGACGGAAATTTGAACAGTTTTTAGGTCAATCTCAATTTCCGTTGTCGAGACTCTTGTGGATTCGGAGAGCTTCCGAACCTCATCAGCAACAACCGAAAACCCCCGACCAAATTCACCGGCTCTAGCGGCCTCGATAGACGCATTCAGTCCAAGGATATTAGTCCGCATAGAAATCTTATGGATTTCATCCTTTACTTTACCCGTATGTTCAATCTCCTGAAGAACGTGGGTAGTCTCTTTATCCATATTTTTCACGGTATCCGCAAGTTCCTCAGAAGAAGCCGACAAGTTTTCGGCAGAGGCGGATATTTGCTCTACCGCTGCTAATATATCCTGACCAGCGTCGGTCAACGTATCATACTTAGCGACTGAAATGTCGATGATGGCACACCCGACTACAATACCGTTTTCCTTAATCGGATAGCCTATTCCCACGTAGGAAATTCCTAATACCTCTTTCGGTACACGCCTTACAATTCGTTTACCAGTATGGATAGCTTCTTCGGATATTCCACCTCTAGGCAAGGGGTCGCCCACTTTTACGTTCATGTTCAGGTTAGGCCCCGGATACCAAGCTAACACTTTCTCTGTATCTAGAATACATACCGCGACCTCCTCATCATAGAGTTGTTGTAACTCAGTAGCAACTTCTAAAAAGGCCTCGAGCTTCACTAGCTTCACCCTCCTCAATTTTCTTCTCACTTATTTTTCATAAGTCCATACGTTAATCGAAAAAGGGGAAATTGGAAAGTACCCTAACCAATAACGAATTTCGCTTCTAACTCACGAATTTCCGCCAGACCGATTAATTCATTAAATTCTTGAAATGGAATCATTTCTGGTATTAAGCTTTCAGTGGATCCTGTTTTCATGAGTACTTCCATTAAATTCTTCATCGCTTGAGCCGCCATGTACGTTGAAGCCGTCGGGAAGATGACCAAATCATATCCTAACTTTTCTAATTCTTGAGCAGATAGAAGAGGAGTTCGTCCACCCTCTACCATATTTGCTAAAACCGGAACGTTAAAACCGGATGTGATTCTCTTCATCTCTTCGACCGATTCTGGTGATTCAACAAAAATCATATCAGCCCCTGCTTCTTCATAAGCTTTAGCACGGTGAATAGCCTCGTCAATTCCATGAATCGTTCGGGCATCCGTACGGGCAATGATCACGAAATCAGGATTATTTCTCGCTTCGACGGCCGCCCTGATTTTACCCACCATTTCTTCCATTGGAATGACCTGACGTCCCGTCATGTGTCCACACTTTTTCGGTGCCACTTGGTCTTCTAATTGTATAGCGGCTACTCCAGCCATTTCATATTGCCGCACTGTTCTCATAACGTTAATAGCATTTCCGAATCCCGTGTCGCCGTCAGCTATTACTGGAACATCTACGGCACTGGCAAAATTGTTTGCCCTAGCTAACATCTCGCTCATTGTCATTAATCCAACGTCGGCTGTACCCAAATGACTTGCCGCTTGGCCATAGCCTGTCATGTAAACGGCCTGAAAACCGGCTTTCTCAATGATCTTTGCGGTTAAGACATCATGGGCCCCTGGGGCAATTAAAATTTCTTTAGCTGCTAATAAACCCCTTAACACTTTACCTTTATTCATAATGATTAGCTCCTTAATTCAACCTTTTTCTGTATCTTATGAAATGTTATTTTTTGCCAACATTAGAGCTTCATTAGGATATTCTTCAGCCATAGCCCCAATGGTATATAACTGATAATTATGATCCACCACAAACTCAGGTTTTTCTGGCAGTAAAGAAATTCCTCGATCGGCGAAGGATTTGTGCAAAATTTTCAAGGCCTCTTCTTTGGTCGAATGAGCGAAAATGCCCCCCACTGCGATAACTCTCTGAACTTTACGCAAATCCCGACCGACAGGTGTTCCCGGCACAATACCGAGAACAGGGTCAAAACTCTGAGCCAAATACCCTGCATGCCGCTTAATGGCGATTTCTATGGCACTAATAGCTAACGCTTTATCAAAGTTTATCTCTTTTTCATTGATGCAGATGTGTCCAGTGTTCTTTTCGAGATACTGTACATAAACTTGGATCTCCTTGGTTAACTCTTCGCCTTCTAAACCAACTTTGGCCAAAACTCCA
>NZ_JYNH01000092.1 GCF_000960765.1 Desulfosporosinus sp. I2
GAAGGTTGCTAAAGTAAACGTTATAATCCCAACTAAAATTGACATTGTTAAAGCCTTAGAACGTGCTTTACGGGATGAGGTTAATCGAAATATAGGGGAATTGAAACGAAATTTCATCAACGTACCACCTTTCTGTAAGTTTTGGAATGAGTCAAAACTTAGCGTCTATTAGCATTTACTCCACATGAAGTGTACTTATTTCAATTGGATGCAAAAGAGCAGGAGCCGCTTTTATTGCACTTCCTACTCTTTTGTCTTCCTTACCATGTAATAACTACTCTTCCAGGGCCACCGCTTGTACATTGTCCGGCTCCATAGTATCCTGTACCACCGTTACCATAGCCAGCCATTCCCACACCTCCATAAGCAGGCCCATACGATCCAGTTGCTCCAGTTCCACCAGTTCCACCATAACCACCGCCAGCACCGCCGTAAGCAGGATCTAGAGATCCCCAACTGCCATGCTTACCACCGCCCTGGCCACCGCCAGCCGAAAGACTATCTATGCTAGATGTTGCGCCAGGGCTCCCAAGGGCTTCGAATCCATTACCAGAACCGACACCAACATTAGTAGTTCCACCGCTACCCACAGTTATGGTTAAAACTTGTCCGGGAGTCACAGTAATCATGTTTATAGTTGTTCCACCACCACCGCCACCGGCGCAACCAGGGTTAACGGTGCTATATCCATAGTTACCATAACCACCGCCCCCACCACCGCCTGTTGCTATGCCTAGTACACCGCTTACACCCAGTGGAACAGTCCAATAGTATGTCCCAGGGGTAGTCCAAGATTGGCTGCCGTGAGTTGGAGGAGC
Organism: Desulfosporosinus sp. I2; assembly: GCF_000960765.1. Lineage (GTDB taxonomy): Bacteria > Bacillota > Desulfitobacteriia > Desulfitobacteriales > Desulfitobacteriaceae > Desulfosporosinus. The sequence continues at coordinate 819 of NZ_JYNH01000092.1, forward strand.
GCCTTTAAACGTTCCTGTGACCCCGAAAATACTTACTCCATTTGCGATATTTCCCGGAACTAAATTTGGTTCATTATTATATGACCATGTATCAATCCCATCATAGTAACCCTTCTGCGGCTTTAAGAAGACAGAGGAGCCACCACCTGTCCAATATTGTAATGCTGCACTTCTACCAACCCCAATGCCATTTGGATTAGACGTCGCCATATTCGGCATTGTTCCAGTCTGTCCAGCAATAACGGTCCCCGCAAGAACTTTATCCACTGGTACGACAACGGATGCCGTTACCTTTAGGCTGCCTTGGATGGTATTGTAGTTGCCGAAAGAGCTTGTAACTGCAAAACTTAGGGCAAAAGGACCGCCTATATTCGTAGGTTTAATCGCCAGAGTATAGTATCCGTTACCATTCGTAGACCCCGATACATTACCTCCATAGCCCCCAGAAACGGTCAAATTAGCCCCAAAAACAGGGTTCGCATACGAATCGGTAACTGTACCGAAAACAATGGGTAGAGGTACTGGATTTGCGTCTGTGTAGACTTGAGTCGTTGAAGGAGCCACTGTTGAAAGCATTATTGCCGGTGCCCCTGGATTCACAGTTATACCCACTGTCCCAATAACATCGGGATCATCGCTTAATGTTGCCATGAGCGTGTGAGTGCCAGCCTTTATAAGTGTGCCGACTGTTGTTTGCACACGCCCAGACGCATCGGTTACTGCTGTCAAAGGCGTAATCAGCGAATCCCCTTGAGGAGTCTCCGTAAACTTAACTGTTTTACCGACCACAGGTTGGCCATTCGAATCCTTTAAAATGAACCCCACGCTTCCGATTGACTGCCCCGCTTTTACTGTATAAAGATTCTGTTCTGGAGTGAGAGTAAAGGCTGACGTTGCCAATACAGTCACAGTGAAATTACCACCGGCCAGCGGATTAGTAGAACTATTAGCAACCGTTAAGGTCTGTATACCTGGTTCCTGTATAGTGACATGCGTATTAAAGTTTCCGTTTTGAATGACCGTTGAAACATTCTCAGGTAACGCACTGGATGTAATTAGTAGAGTTGTTCCAGAGCTGATCGGATTATCATACTGATCGCTGACAAATCCCGATATTGCAAGATTCGCCCCAGAATTTAATGGATTAGGCGTTTGTGACAGATTATTGACCTTATAAGGCGTACTCGATGTCACAACAGCCGTTATTGTAGGCGAATTTATAGAGTCAGTAGTTTCCGCATAGAATACGTGAGAACCAGCCTTGGTTAATGTTGCCGTCATTGAGAAATTTCCTTGGTTATCCGTGACGGATGAAGGCATGGTATCTACCACATTTGTTCCGGATATGATCTTAACCGGCGTACTTGGTGCAGGCGGTGTACCATACGGACCAAGAACCTTACCGGAAAAGGTAATAGTTGATCCGGCCGATACGGTTGCCGGTGAGACATTTAACGTGATTGACTCCGGCCTGCCCGGGATAACATTTACACTCTCTGTCGCGGACACTGAGCCGGCTGTCGCAGTGATCGTGAACGAATCTAACGAAGTTATTTTAGTAACGGCATGCGAAAAGCTACCATATTTTGTGTTGACATTTGTCGGTGGAATATCCGCAGTATTACTTGAACTGATCGTGACAACCGTATCATCTGCGACAATATTTCCTGAAGTGTCCACAACTTGACCTGTAATATTAAACGAATTGCCGATTTGAATTGTTGTGGGCACCTGTAGGGTAATCGTAGCTGGGATGCTCGGCTGGACATTAATCGTGACGCTGGCCGAGGCCACTCCACTGGTTGCCTGTAAAGTAACTGATCCCTGGCTACTAAAAGCAACATTTGCTGTATAGTTGCCTGAGCTGTCAGTGGATACAGTTTGTCTTACCCCTCCTCCATTTAGAGCTATTTGAGTGCCTGCCGGAGCAGTATTAGACCCAACATAAACCTTACCTGAAAGGATTACTGAAGCATTTGCAGTCGGTGATGTACTATTGCTGGTCATGGTCAGGCTAGTTGCTTGAATACTTGCCCCTGATCCTGAGGTTGAGCCGCCTGAAGCCGTTCCTCCCTGTATCCCTGCAAAGACTGAAGATATGGAAACACTGCCGGAGTTATCCGCACCGGAACCAGGAATTAGTTGACTTTGAGCGATTGGTAAGCTCTGCTCATAATATTTATGCCAAATCACACCTGATGAGCCTGGGGCTTTAAGATCGAAATCATAACCTATCGTTGCTTCAAGCCCGCGGCTGCCGTATGACTGTGGAGTTGTTGTAGCATTAAGATAAATCTTGCTTTTATCTAAACCACTTTTTTCGATATAAGCGATTAGCTGATCTTGTCCTTGAGTTGTTAACGCCCCATTTTGTGTCATATTGACACTGACAATCTGTAGTGCATGATCGATTGTTCCCATAACACGAATAGATTGACTAACATAACTACCACCGACAATGACAATTAACAAAATGGGCAAAACAATTAAGAAACTTATATAATCACTAAACCCATGATCCTTAGACTTAAGGTTATTGATAAGAGTTTTTAGTCCCATGATTTACTCCTTCCTCCGACCCTGAAGCAGGTAAAAATTAGGAATAAAATGAAAGACTAAGTGACTCTCATTCTATTCCTTCTTGGAACGCATTAACTCGTTGGAACTGCATTAAGGATATTTTGCATGAATGTGTTAAACCATGTGCTCAGTGCTCCCGGAGCTATCGTGTGAATCAGTAGCCCTGCCGCCAGTGCAATCACCAATATTATTGCTATTGTCACCCATTGATCTAATCCCATCTCTTTTTCTCCCTTCATATTCCAGTTTTGTGGTGGATGTAAGCCCATCCGTAGCTTAATCTTGACTTCCGATATACTTTTCGGTTGTCTCTTCACAATTGGCTGAACGATTCGGATATGATTTTCCAGAAATACGGAATAATCCACAGAGTCACAGTAATAAAACCCACTCCCGTAATAATTGTGAGTGGGCCAGTCATTTTTTTGGTTGCGTATTTAACCCTCTTAGCTGCACTTCTTTCAATCTTTGCAGCCATATCACCAAAGGGATCGGGATGCCCTAAGTGATCCAGCGGTACACCTTCACGATGGTATGTTTTTAACTTAAGTAAAATCGCACTCATATCGCGATCACTTACCTTGTCCGCAAGTCGATCCAAAGCTTCTGGAATAGGTACTCCTCCGGCAATTTCTGTGTTTAAACCTGTCCATGCCACTTTCAAGGCCCCGTGCAGGACGGGTAGAATGGAGGGTATCGCCTGTGATACGGTATCACCCACAATTAGCCGTATTTTTAGTAGCGATGCTAAATTACCTACTTCACTTAGCATTTCATTACGCCAATTGTTAAACATCGCATAGTAGCGTAGCCAGTGTATACCATAAGCGACCACAGCTCCGATCAGTGCCCATATCAAACTTTGCCCCGCTATTCCCAAAAGCAAGGCAAAAGAAAATGACATAAGCGAGCCCATTTTGAGGTACGAGTCCATTGGTACTCCCAACCGTGATAATCTAGCACGTAAGCCATAGGACGTATTTTGCCCCATCCAATGCAAAAGCTTTTCTTTTAGAGGTTGTCTTGTATTACCGAAAACTTCTGCCCGTCGAACCTCTTCTTCACTAATACCAAAACGGATAAAGGTATATACCGTAAACGAAATTGCGGCATAAATAGCAAAGTTGTTCATGCATTTCCTCCTTTCTTATAAGGTGACGCGGTAGCGGGAATAACTGCGTAGGCTAGTAAAGATAATTAGAGATCCAATCGATGAAAGAATGATTAGCCAGCCCATGTTGTACGGTACAAATTGCCATATATCCGGCATAAAGATTCGGTATACAAAAGGGCCCGCCAGAGATATTGCAAAAAAGGAAATGAGTATTCCTATCCAAATGGAAACCTCACCCCTCATATCACTTTGAATATCTTCCTCCTCATGAAATTTATAGTCTAGTACTTCAAAGCTGTTGTTAGCGTCAGTGCCAACATTTTTAACTGTTGCGACTAAATCCGCAAAGAATAGAAAGCTAGGTGTATTCACTTCTTTAGCCATATCTGCAACCGCTTCAGCAATTGGAACATTACCACCGATCTTTTTTAGATAATTTTGAGCAATTGAATGCATGGGTTCCTCACGCATGAGCAAAGCGGACTGCCACAAAGCCTCATTAATCGTTCGACCGTTGGCAAGTCCATCAGCAGTTGTGCCAACAAAAATCGCGACTTGTCGATCTTGAGCATCTAAAAGACTGGATGCCTTGCGTTCATAATATAGCCCGGGTAATTGGAAACCGACTGCATACATGACGATAGCTGCTACATAATTTTGCGCAATACTCAACCATGCAAAGGCTGCTAAAATGCCAAATACAAACGATAGCACCCGATAACGAGTATAAGGAACACCCAATATTTTAAGGCTTTGTAAAGTGACCGCATTTCCTTTTTTCGCCTTTTCTTCTTTCTTACAGGCTTCTTTGACGGCTTCTTCTGTGATCGTATTAAGGTTTGGTCCTTCCTTATTCTTCATCCAAATAAAACACGCAAAGGCCATCGCTAAGGCACTAAAGAATGCAAGTTGCACTCTTCTCCTCCTCCTTTGCAGAACCGGAAAATACGGGCACGTCTGCCCCGTTGATTATCCATTCCCGCCGTTTATCTTCTTCAATATCATTCTCCCATTCAAACGAGTCCGTTATCGGGTCCCATGTAAAAATGTCTTTGAATTTTGGTGCACCTGACTCCAAGGAGTTTACTTCAACAATTCGTTTAATGCGACGACGACCATCTCTGGTACGGTGCAAAAAGACCATGCTGTGTACTTGCTCATGAATAAAGCGTTCCAAAAACTCTTCACTCATGTTATATCCCGCCTGTCTCATCCGCATGATTAGTAGGAAAACTGCTTTTTGTGGGGTTCCTGCGTGCATGGTTGTAACCGCACCATCATGTCCGGCAGCTGACGTAAGTAAGAAAACCGCAGCCTCAATACCACGAATCTCGGACACACACACTCTATCAGGACGTTTTCTCATGCACTCTTCAAAGAGAGCGACCATATCAATTTTGTTTTGGCCTTGTGTCACAGTCTGTAAACTCAAGAAGCGTTTTAAACTGGCGTTTGTTTCGCGAACATCCTCAATCATAAGGACTCGTTCATTCGGGTCGAAACCACCGCCCTCCATCATGCTTCCACCTTCCATCATGGTTCTTACCCAGGTTGTTTTACCTGTACCGGTTGACCCCAAGATCAGCATAGTTGCTTTACCACGAGCTGCTGCAAGCATGAACTTTGCCATATCCATACTTGTGGTTCCTGCCTTAATTTGATCTTCTATTGAATATTTCTGCGTTTGTTTCACACTTTTACGAATGTTTACTGTGATATGCTCCGTTATGGGTGGGCAAGTAGCTTCAATACGTTCCCCGTTAGCGAGTTCCACATTTACAATTGGATTCCCATAATTGAGGGACCGTTCCACCTTCGCCATCTTCATAAGTAAATCTGTCCACTGCTGTAATTCTTCATCACTGCTAAAAACCTCATCGTTTTCAAAGGGGGCATCTTCTCCCAGTCGACATAAAACGCCCCCAACCTCTACATCTATGCGGTCGGGAGCATCAATAATTAGTTCCGTTATTTTGTTATCGTTCATATATTTATCCATGATGCCAAATCCGAAAAGCTCCGCTCTCAGGCGGTCGTAGGCTTCCTTTTTTTCATCACTGGTCAACTGCTTTTTATCAATAATCAGTTGTATATGCTTCAATATTTCCTTTTCATGGTTATACTTGTCTACAAGATAGTTGTTAGCACTTTTGATCAAATCGGCATTTATATCGCGGATAAGCGTTTGCCATCGATCGTGTTTATCGACTTTACCTCCCTTACCTGAATTTTTTTCGTTTTGCCGTTGCCCCGCTACTTTGAGATCCGCAAGATTTATACTCCTTGCATCTGTCAATTCAAGGTTTTCAAAATCGAGTCTTGGCACGTTCCTCATTCCTTTCTCATAATTAAAAACCACCAAATAGTTTAGCCTATATCAGCCCGTCGGGACTGCATTAAGGATATTTTGCATGAATGTGTTAAACCAGTTGCTCAGTGCCCCGGGTGCTATCGTGTGAATCAGTAGTCCTGCCGCCAGTGCAATACCAATATTATTGCTATTGTTACCCATTGATCTAATCCCATCTCTTTTTTCTCCCTTCATTTTCTAATCATGAATGTTACTAAGCAAAGAAAAAACTAAACAATCCTTTACGTTTCTTCTGTGGACCCTTTTCCTTTTTGTAAGCCTGTTTTCCGTAGAAGGTATCATCTTCCGGTAGTACTAATGAACTATCACCTCCTAAATCTAGATTTGAAAAGACTCTTCGCCAGGGAGAATCTGAAGGAATATCGAATCTGGCACGATTAATAATCCGATTATAATGATCGACATCAGCCGGAATAGAGCCTAAAAGAGGAAGCCCTAGCGCATTAGCCATCTCTTCCGGATCTAACCCGTTTTTTTCTGGCACCTTATTGACCAATAGCCGATATTTCTTGGGCAAATTCCGAAATTGTTCCACTTCCTGACAAAGTTTCATGTGTTTTTGTAACGCATCCATGAGGATATCTGTTGGTTCAGCCACAAGAACAACTTGATCCACTTCTTGTAGTATGGAAAACGTCATGACATCGCGTAATCGGGGCGGTAAATCATACAATGTTAAAGCGAATTGGGATTCTGCCCAATTAAACAACGAAGAAACATTTTTCATGTTACAAGATAAGCCATTAAAGGTGCTGACCATCGGCACAACTTGTACCCGTTCCACTTTTTGGACTATACGTTGCATATTCTCTTTGAAGAATTCCTCATCATCCCACACAGTTTTTTCGAGAGAATCAAGTCCTTCATGAGCCGGGTGCCTACCCATATACCTTAATGCCCCTCCTTTGTCCTCATCTGTTTCTACTAATCCGACATTAATTTGAGCCTGTTCTGCCAGTTTTGCAAGATGGACAGCCGTAGTCGTTTTACCGACACCGCCGCCTGGTGAAAAAAGTGCCACAGATCGAACGGGCGACCAAGTACTTAACGAGCGTTTTTGTTTATTTTCACCACTTCCATCTTCATTCCAGGTCAGATCACCATCTAAATAACCACCCTTACCGTTTAGAAGTGATTCAATAAATTCGTCAACACACTCTGGTAGATTTCCAATTAGCTTAGGGTAATTAACGAGCTTATCTGCTGTTGGGATCGAGGCTTTTCCATACAATAGTGCTATTTTACCGTTTATCCTATCTAGTGTTCTTAAATCATCGACACATTTTCGGTAAATTATATATGCATTCACTTGAGCCTCTTCGATCCCTTGAATATCTCGCCAAAGTGTAGCCGTGATTCCATATTTTTTATTAAGATATTCACATAATCTGGTACCTATTTTTGCATCCGGAACGATTACGATGACTTTATTCATTTAAAACAACCACCTCAGCTTAAAATATTCTGGAAGATGGAGCACTGATTAGATTATGCAACAATTCCTCAGCAACAATTAGGATGTTGCGTGGAACTGCACACCCTTGGTCGATGTTCTCCATTCCTTTATTCCAGGGAATAGAGTATTCGACCTTTTGTCCAATGATAGCCCCTAATAGTGATGCGTCTTTTGTATGGTGTACTTGGTTCGTGACCCAGACCACCTTATCGTTTAAATTCGCATACTTGCAATGCTCATAGAATCGCGTAGCAGAGTCTAAGCCAACGGTCGTTGATCTAAACACCGAAACAATATGATCCGCTTCTGCCAATGTCTCACGGGCTAACGCATCATTTGAGAGATGCCCCACATCAACAAGAACAAAGCCAGCCATCTTTTTGGCAATCCGTAATAATTCGTGGACCTCTTTTTCCTGCCAAATCCATTGAGAATTATGAGGCGCACCAGATTTCGGTAAAACACTTAATCCTTTAATAATGTTGACCCTGATTGATGCCAATTCAGTATTCAGTCTTTCGTGACTTCGGCTTATAGTATCTAATCCTTCGGATACTGGCTTTTTCGCAAAAAGCCTTAAAAAACTACCACCCGTGGGTGTAGCTTCAATTACTAAAACAGTAAAACCCCACTGATGTAATAATTTCGCGAGTATTGCCGTCAGACTTGAAGCCCCTACTCCTCCTTGAGTTCCCCATACAGCAATCATCTGGTTAGCCGCAACAACACTGGATACCCCGCTACGCCTCATGAGACGTTCAAATAGCCCTCGTTTGTTTGTTATTGTGTCTGAATACTCCATGTTATCCTCTTCCTTTTTGATTTTTATCGCACCAAATTCCATGCCCCGGTCGCACTCTCATAAGAATTGGTGCTGACCATAACGTAGAGTGGGATCGTCCAACGTGTATTCATGGGCAGAAATCCCGGATTGACTTCTATGTTAAAATCCATTTTGATATAGGCGCTGGTACCAGGTATCGGCTGGGAAAACCCCGTCGGTGGAGATGATCCTCGGTCAGACTCTCCATATACCTGAATGGATTGTAGTGTATAGGTACTTTGAGGCCAGTCTTTCATCTGGTCTTGAAGAATATCCCTAAATTCTTGTTGTAGGGCATTAGCATTTGAGATTTGAACACCATTATTACCGGTATTAGGAATCGTATGGCTCCCAAAGGCTGTTGTTGCCGCTATTTTTGTCCCGTAATTGAGATTACTCGCCATGATTTGAATTTTGTAAGCATACCCAAATGTCGTAAACAAACCCATCAGCAATAATATCGCAAACCCGCCGAGCACATATATCTGTGGACCGCCTCGTTCGTCGCTCAGGGGTAAGCTCTTATATCTTTTTAGTATTTTCTTAAGTATTTCTACCACATCCTCCCCTTGTGAAACACTCGTTCTTAAGGCTGCCAAACTGGAGTACCAGCATCATGAATTTCTTGGTTGAAGATATAGAGATCTGTCCCTATTATGTCTAGCGTTGTCCCAGCATTGCCGCTGGCTTCATAGCTCCCTGTCTGCCAAATATAAACAACTCCACCTTCTGTGGCCACAGGCACTTGATACATATAGTCCACATGTACGCCAAAGGGGGCGTAGATATAATTTGTTTCCATGACCGTATTATCTGGTATTGGCGGCGGATACCCAGCCCAATCCACCTTGTATTTTGTCGTTCCTACTAGACCATCTAGAATTAAATTGATATCCTCTTCGCGCCTTTGAATCTCTACACGACCACTAGCATCCCAGCCAATTTTTCCGCGTGGTGTGTTAACCCACGCCTTGGTAATATAAGCGTTTGTAACTTGGGCATTTAAAAGCCCTTGGGGTGGCGGTGGAGGATCTACAGTCAGAGTGACGGCCAGTTCATTGCCGTACTTCGCCGTGCCCAGGGGGTACATAGTATTATTTCTTCTCCATGCTTCTATTCTTAAAGTCCCGGTCAGATTCCCGGGTGGCGGCAAAGGAATCGGGTTGACGGTGAAGTTTGTGGTCGCTGTTGTCGTTTTTCCACTTGTTTGTGTAGCCGTAACAGTAACGGTATAGACGGCATCTGCTCCGGTATAGTTATTTGGTGCATTGATAACATTTTGCCATCTTTCCGGTGATCGGCTCCATTGGACGAGGTTTATGTCGATTGTGTTTTCCCCGCCATCGGTAATATGGGCCTTCATGCTCTTGGTCAAGCCCTCCGGGGAGGGCATCCCTCTGATGATAACCTGTTCCCCACTGTTGACCACGTTCGGATTAGCGGTTGCCTTAAGGTTGTAATCTGAAGGTGCCCATATCTCAACGCAACCCTGACTATTGAGGCCATAATTTGTCCAAGCTGTCACGAATTGCAAGGGCGATCCGTCGATTGGATCAGTGCCAATATCGGCGGCGACGGATGTGTAGGTTGCGGATACAGAGCCAAGAGTTTGCCATGTATAACGCCATTCATTACCAAAGGTTGCGGAGGGATTACTAATTGTAATTGGGTTTGTGACTAATAATCCATTCGTACTATCTGAAGCAAGAAAAACAGTGTCGGTAGTTCCGTTACTGACAACAGCTGGCGAACCAAGACCGCTGAAACTGCTTATCCGGGTTCTCATTGAGCCGAACCCGCTTATCGGTGCGGCATTCAATGTTGTATGCCCATCACCAACCCAAATCACGTTTTGCCCATCAACCGCTATATTTGAGATGTTAGAGCTACTCTTATCCATTGCTGAAATATCTTTTGCCATATAGTCACCGTTAGCGTTCAGCCTATAAATACCGCCCCAGTGATCGGGAACGTATATGTGCCCGTTTGGTGCGATTGAAGGAGAGGAATCTATTGGGCCGCCGAATATTGGCGAGCCTGACCAGTCATATACCGTCTTGATACTGCCTGTTGTTGGATTCATAAGAATTAGCCGATTTTTCCCGCTGGCATAGGCGGCCACACCGAATACGGCGGCTCCCGGTGCCCCAACGACTGTAGTGCCTGAGTTCCACGCCGGGGAGGAAGTTACTATGTCATTGGTTGCTTTGGAAGCGTCATCGGTTGTTTTATAGCCAAAATTCGTTGTTGTAACGCCATCTAGCGTGTAGAGTGGTTGCGAAATTACCCCACCCGACCAAGAACCAACTACAGCAAAAGGGGTTTCCCATGTAACGGGTTCAAATGTAAGCATGTTTGTCCCGCTGGCGATTAATGGTGGAGTAACTAAAGGCGATGAGGCAATAAGTCTTGTTGTGTTCCCTGGATTGCCTTGAATCGGGCTATTAAATACATTCGAGGTTCTATTTCCATCGGCATCAATAGTCCACCAGTAGAGAAGATCCCCCACGGCTACAGCAAGATATCCGTCCTTAATGGTGGGGCCGGAGATCCCGGCGGCAGCATCTCGACCGCCGCTTGTTCCAACACTAAAGGATGCAATTAAAGTTGCGTCTAAAGTTATCCCATTGCCGGGTTCCCAGGTGGCATCCGGTTTTTTAAGAGCAATCTTCGTGAGATAGCCTTTGCCCTTTTGATCGTAGGTAAACTGAAAGAGATTACTTCCGACAACAGCCGGTGTTGTGTTGGAATACTGCCGATTCCCGTTCCATTGCGGAATCTGAACATAGTAAGGATTGTTGTTATATAGAATGTCATTGTATCCACTGTCTACGACGGTATTATTTCTGGATATGTTGGCATTATGGGTATAGTTGTCTGCCCCTAGAATATTGCTTGGCAGCACGAGAGATACACAAAGGAGTGCAACCATCAGGGCTACACCCCATCGTTTTCTTTGCAATTCAAGTCCTCCTTCCGTTAATGGCAATAAAAAATCACCCTCTGCAATCAGGAGGGTGAAGGTATTTTATTAACTTTTTAAGCCAACTTTCCTTTACGTTTAGTGTAAATAACTACTACCATTGTTACTACCGCAACAATCAAGGCGACTCCGATCCAGATATTCCGATTAGAAAATAGTTCTTCCTGTTCAGTAGTTTGCTCTGTAAGAGGAATATTCGGCTTATTTATTGTTGGTGGATTTTCGGCAGCCCGCTTCTGACTTTCTGCTATCATTTCTTGTGTCATTGGCGTAGCGGGTGTCTCTACTGTCTGTCCGACTGGATCAGCGGGATCAGCTTTCGGTGCTGAATCAGTTAAAAGTGCTGTCGTTATAGGTTTTGTAGCGACTGGTTGAGTTTCTTGCTTAGGTGCAGGCTGAGGCTTGGCTGGTTCCGGAAGCGGGTCGTTTTTAACCACAGGCGTAGGCGTGGAAGGGGCGGTGGTTTGGGTTGGAATAGGATACCCGCCTCTTTGTAACCAAGCAATCTGCTCGTCATTCAATACTGTCGATGAAGGAGGAATGTTTGCCCCGCCAACTTGTGCAGGATTAAAATTTTGTGCTTTCATCGCCGCGAGGACGTTAGGAGCGAAATTTATGCCTGTGCCGAGAATCCCGTCTGCACCACTCAAGTTGGGCCCATAGCCTTCTTTGTAGGCTTGCAGAATTGGTCGTACATCGTTTAGTGAGTGCCACGATGAATCAAAGGGGGCATCTAATTGAAGTGCAGTTGAAAAACCATCTGTATATAAAAGGTTGATCATCGTTGATTTTCCACCATTATTTGCCGTCGTGCTCCATCCCTGCAATGTTACTCCTGCGGGTACGCTACCCCCTGCCATTACCACGCTTGGGGATAGGGCAATCAGCAGGGCGATCAGAATAACCATGGCTTTAATTTTTATCATACTTTTTCTCCTCTCTTCTGTAAAATCTTCAATAAGCCTGAGCTAATAATAGTTTAGAACTTAATCCAATTTCAAATCACTGGCATAATCAAAAGAAATAATTTCTCTTTGAGAAGTTTCTATATATCCTTTTTCCTTATGAGAAAACTCTGAGATTTTCGTTGCTGAAAAATCTTTAAAATATCCAGCCACAGTAAGAATAACATCGAGTTCCTCGTCTGAAAATAATTCTTGATCTCCCTCTTCCACGGGGATAATTATTTCTCCTTCAAAAGGTCCATCATATGGCTTTAATTCAATTGCTCCAACGGTTTCGAGAACCCAGCAGATCAAGTCATGGTTAGTTGGAACAGGTCCAAAATGATGGTGCATGAAAACAAGCCCTATAATCGGACAACCATATCGCTTATAATGGAGGTTTTCCGCATAATATAAAAGCTTTTGCAACTTAGTCTTAACAAGCCCCTGATTTATAGCAGCAAAAATCTGAACAATAGCAGCGAGTTTCTCGAAGTCAAATTCAGTGTTTGTTATTCCTTTGTTATAGTATTGAGCAAATAGTTTGTTCAAAAAATCCACAGGGCTTTGACCATTGGGATCTTCCTTATTAATCAACGTTTGAATTCTTTCCCGTTCCCTATCTTTTAGTTTGTCACCTTTTAGATCAAAAAGGTATTTAAGGTAAGAAGGATCATTTTTTAATCGAAGCAGTTGTTCATGATGGGATGCGCTCGGTATAGCTCCACCCTCATAACGAACTAGAGTAGCCTGACTCCATCCTAGAAGTGTGGCGACCGTTCTTCCAGAACCTACCGCTTCGCGGATTCTTTTGATTTCATGGGGCGAAAGCAATTTGTACTTATTTCTATATACTTGATAAGCTCTTTCCAGATTCTTAGTGTCCAGTTCCATATCAAAGAGTTCATTTCCACAGATTAAGCACACACGTATATCAGCAACAGTTTCTATTCCTTCCCCTCGAACAGGAAGAGATTCTTTCTTGCTGATTACTTTTGTTTCTTGTTCACATTGGCAAATATCACAATAGTTATTCATGATGATCATTCCCCCTTGTTTTGAGCAAATGGAAGTGTTTTTAATCCAATTGAAGGATGGAAGCTAATACAGACACACCCCCGTTGATTAATTTTAAGCTTTATGTAAGCTTCCTGCGAATCTATATCCTTAATGAATTCCCACAATTCACCTGGTTTATCGTTATCTTGTAAAGGACCTCGATCGTAATGTCTAACTGAAAGTGTCATAATTTCCCGCTTGGCTAAGAGTATGGTTAAACCAAGTGCAGCAAGTCCTTCCATGTTCTTTTTCCTTGGGATAAAATCCCACCGACCTTTTCTTATAAGTTCTTTAACCTCTTTAAGAAATTGAACAACCTCTTCTTCCAATGCCATTCTTTTAACCCCCTATTTTATTATAACACGATATGCTATCTTTTAGTAGCATTTTTGTTCAAAAGATGATCATAGCTAACCAAGCCCCTATTGTTAAAAATGGCCCGAAAGGGATTTGGTCTTTTATTGTTTTCTTTTTCATCGCAAGGATTATGCCTCCGATCAGTATGGCTAAAACGGTTGCTAGGGTTAAAGTGACTATAACAGCAAAAAACCCTAAGAAGAGAGCCAATGCCGTCACATATTTAACATCCCCCATGCCCATTCCACGAGGGTAGACAAGTGCGATAAAAAAAAATAAACCCCCGATAACAAGAGCTGCCAAGCCGTTTTGAATCAAGATATGAGATCCCATAAGACCTGAGTGAAGTAGCCCAACACCCACAAGGGAAATGGTTAATTTATCTGGTAATCGCATCGTAAAGTAATCTATAATGGCTAAAAACAAGGTGAGAAGGACAAAAATATAATTTAGAAGAGCAATTATCACGACCATTCCTCCTCAGAACATGCGGCTTGCTGTAGCAAAAGATCAAGCAACGTTCGTGCGTCCTCTTCCATACTTTCAGTGATGGCAATAGTCTTAGCGTCGAGATCTTCTGGTGGCTTACCTAAGCATAGATTGATATCTGATCCCTCCGGCGGCGGATATTCTCCTCCATCCACAATAAGAAGTCGTTGCGAGGATTTGTGATGATAAAGAGCAACATTCCACATATCTGTAATTTGGGATTGATCCACTTCTAATGCTTCCAACAATGGCCATACGGTTAAATCCCCTTGGGCATACACATTTTTAGGAGGCATCCCAGGTGTTTTATTTAGCCAGGATCTCTCCCAGCCTGGTCTAGAACAATTGTAGTGTTGTTTAAGGCGAGGGTTATCGAAGTTTCCGTCAATAATAAGTACTGGAAATGATTCTGCTAAAGTTCTTGCCAAAAGAGAAACCGTATAAGTTGTATTCCTTCCACCATCATTGGCCCAAACCCAAATCACCTGTCCCATGAGATCTTTCATTGGACTAATTTCAGTATTTTTCCTTGCTTTACTTGTTTTCCCCCCCTCCATTTGAGTTCTGATTTTATCAACCAGGCGTCTACTGGAATGAATGACTTTCTCTTAATATCTACAGGGAATTCAAACAGGTTTTTTATCACAGACGAAATCATTATTCCAGTGTTTTTATCGCCAACAGGGCTGTCTATATTATTAATACTCATATCAACCAGATAATCACACATGATGTTTTTCCAGATTTTGCGGTTAACGCTCGGGGCAAAAAAATCAGGCGAATTTGCGCTGAAGAATACCTGGTCAAGATTATTAACCAAGTTTCTTATACTCTCACGCTCATCTTCAGAAGTGAATGAACAAATGAGGTGTGGTTTATCCTTAAGCTCATCTAGCACCTTGGCCAAGGTTTTCGACTCAAATGATTTCACTGTTGCAGTAAGTACTCTTGTCTTACTCAACTTAAATGCATTCATATTCTGGGCTGAGTCAAGGATCCGACCCAGATCAAGAACATTAAAATCATAGTCCGTAAGGATCACCTTATCTTTAACAGTGTGGAAATGAACCCCCATATACTCAATATTCTCTTCCTCAATATTTACATTGTAAGAAGTGAGCCAATTCAATTGTTTAAATGGGTCACATTCAACATAGGATACCTTTGCCCCCAACCTGGATAGAAAGCAAGCCAGATTCAGTGCCGTTGTCGTTGTGCCTGTTTTTTCATCAACACCAGCAACACCAATAGTTAATCCTTTACTTATTTTTTCAGTATCCAGCTTAACCTTATTTACCTTTATAACCTTTTTAGCTGGAAGTAGTTCTTTCTCTGTGATCGGCTTTTCAGGCTCGGCTTTGGCCTTCCTTCGTTTCTCTTTCGTGCTTACTTCCTCGATCAGCTGACGCTTAAACCTATCAGAGCTCTCTAAGCTCATCCCCTCTTTGCTTATGCACTCCATAATCTCCCTTTTGATTGTTTCCGGATCTTTAGCTGTGATGAAGTTTCTAACTCCGGCATCATAGAGTTTGGATAGTAGCTCATCGCCTGGTTTCTTTCCTTCAGCTAGATAGACTATTCTTGCATCGTACATAGCCTGAAAGCCGAGAATACCTTCAATTAACTCTTCATCAGTATCATTGAGAGCCTGATGATCAATTGCAACATACCGGATATGACTGAAATTCCGCATATCACGAATGACAAACTTTTTAAAATTAAACTCTCCGGGTAATTTCTTCACGGGGATTGCTTCATCCTGAATGAAGTCGAAGAGGTCTAAGTTAAGATTACTTGTTAGGCACAACAGCATCGTTTTCTACACCCCTTATAAGAAGAAATCTGGATGGACACCTACGTCCATAGACCCCTATCTGCTCTAAATGAAATCTTGATCCCATTCACCATCATGTTCAGGTTCTGGTTCGTCCCAAATTCTTTGCTTCAACTCGTTTGGCTTTTCGTCTCGAATCATCTCGTCGTTCCATATAATGCCTAAAATGTTTGTTGCCAGTTTAGCAGGTTCCTTATCGCATCTTAGTCGATCATTCTCCCATGATCCTCGGGTATGATTGATTCCGTTAAGTAATTTTATCCCTCTGGCGGGTGGCTGCCACAGCCTTAAGTTATGCGTGTAATCGTCTAAAAGGAAATCTCTTTCTGTTATACCGCCTGGGATATAATCCTTTTTATCACAACCACAGGGTGGAAAGATTCTGTGAGCAAAATCTACTTCGGGTAGATATTTGTCAAGCCAGGCGTTTTTCTCTGCTAATGCCCAGGGACTATCCGACAAATAAGCCGAGAGGATGTTGACCTCAATTTCGGGATAGTTCCGGATGATCCCTTTGACGGCCTGAACGACATTATCGATTGGTTCGAGATTAAGAAAATATCCTTGCTCGTATAGTGTTTCCAGTTCATCCACCGGTGTGAATACAGCAAGGGTACCATCCATATCAATGAATAGACGTTGCTTCTTTGCCATATGGCTTTCCCCTCTCTTAAGATCCTGTTCCCAGTCACAGTCATCCGTCTGATGATCATTTTCTATATCGATTTTCTTTGGAACATCAATCCCCTTTTCAAGGCCGATTTCAATCTCTCTTAATTTTTCACCATCAAACCCAAGTTGTTTATAGCCTTCTAATGACTCGCGGATCTGACTTTGTTTTAACGCTTTCTGCAAGTCATTTAATGCTGTTTCATGAACGTGCCTGTCATAGTCATTGGTATCCTCTTTGATCATCGTTTCCAAGGCATTAATCTGTCTCATGATTTTCTCTTTACTCTCCGGGATCTGAATTTTAGGTATGCTTTTTGACATCTTTTATACCTCCAAATTTAACGTTCATATCCCTGACCTTTATCCCAGTTCATACCGCTGCCAAATTTAAGGTCCAGAATCTTTTCTCGCAAGGCGTGGCCTTCGAGGCGCGACAAGGGGTAGTTACGGGAATGGTTTTGGCTTTGGTTTTGAGTTGAAAATAGTTGCATTAATATCAAGATGATTTCCACTTCTGTTGCATCCATTTTTTCTAGAAGGAGTTGAGCATATTCATTTCCTTGAGCTGCAGACAATGATAGCCAATGAGTAGCCAAGGCTTTATCTTGTTCCACTTCCTTTCCTGCCAGATAAATCTTACCTAGTTGAAACTGGGCAAATTGGTTACCTTGTTCTGCTGAAGCCGTGAGTAGTTTTAACCCTGTTTCCACATCTTTGGGAACCTCTTTGCCTTCTACGTACAATTTACCCAGAGTATACTGGGCAAAACTGTTTTCCTGCTCGGCAGATGCACTTAGCCATTTAACGGCTGCTTCTACATCTTTTGGGATCTCTTCACCAAACAGATACAGCTTTCCGAGAGCATATTGGGCAAATTGGTTTTCTTGTTCTGCAGACAACTTGAACAACGCTACAGCTTTGACGATATCCTTTTCTACATGGTTGCCGTCGCGATAGAGCTTACCCAAGGCATATTGAGCTTGAGCATTGCCATTTTCGGTCGCCTTCCCCAGCCATTTCAACGCCTTCTCTACGTTTTCAAGCCCGCTATCCGGCTCAAGATAAATCTTGGCAAGTAAATACTGGGCATTTACATTGCCCAGCTTGGCGGACTGCTCTAAGTAATCGACAGCCTTGACTGCATCTTTTTCTGTGCCAGTGCCCGTATAGAGCATTTGAGCAAGGCGATACTGGAGCTTGTCATTATGGCTGTCGGCCTCTAACTCAAAAAAGCCGATAAAAGCACTTTTAAAATACTCATCAGCCTTCACGATATCTTTATTGCTGTCTAATCCATCCCGGTACA
>NZ_JYNH01000093.1 GCF_000960765.1 Desulfosporosinus sp. I2
AAGCGCAGTTTTATCCAGATCGCCCAATTGTCCGGCGGCAATGGCAAGGGTGTAAATCTGATTTAACTCAGCCCGATTAAAAAGCTCTGCCCGGTTTTCAGGCAGAGCCAACAGGTATTCCAGCAGCCGTTTGTCTTCGGGTGCCATGCCGAAAATACCTTTGTGAAAGATATGATAGCTGATTTCATCGGTGCTGGTGACAGGTTCCCTGATGTTGTCTTTGGACAGCATGTAAACGGGAACCTTATGCTCCAGGGCGTCAAAAACGTCTCCGGGTGTGGTGAATACCATATCGTCACGGGTGTAGCCGTAGCTGTGGAAGCGTTTCTTTACCATGGCGGCAATGTATTCGTTCAGGTTTCCGGCGGTGGTATTTAATATTTGTATCTGCCTTGCTTTGCACAGAACATCTTGCAGCCGCTGTTCATCACCCACCTCATAGAGTAGCGTTTCAATCTCACCGTAACGCTGGCCGATGCTGTTCCAGTTAGTGTTGTACTCGTCGATGTCAAACTTGCGGATGTATCCGTTGTTGCTGTCGGGGTGCTTGAAAACCGCCTCAACCGATTGTGCGTTGAAGCAGTTTTTCCGCACATCCTCGATATGCGTTTTGTAGTCCAGCTCAAAAACATGGCCGACGACAGCTTTGTCCTGCAAGGCTTCGATCTCTACTGCGAAGGCTTTGACGTTTTCGCTGGAATGATTGTAATAGTCCCAGGTGTTAAAGGCGTGGGTGTTTCGGATATAGACATCCCGGTCTTCAAAACACCAGGTGCCGAACCCACGGGACAGCCACAGGAAACATCGGCTGCCGCGGCTGTCCTCCGCGGCTCTTTGCAGCCTTTCGACGTCAAACTCAAAATCGGACTGATAATGCTCAGTGTTGTGCTGCATGATTTTCCGCAGGGTGTCTATCACATCCACATTCTCAAATCTCATCATCGTACTCATCCAGTTCCTCCTGTTCCTGTGAAAGCTCGGGATCATCTTCATAAAAACGGCTGTATCCCTTTGAGCCATATTCACTGACGGCTTCTGCTTTCAAAAGGTCTTTGCCTTTCAGATAATCGAAGCAGGAGAGGATGATTTTCATCTCATCCTCTCCTGCTTCCCGTTCTTCACCTTTACCGTAGGAAAAGGTATGGGACTGAATAAAGAAGTCTTTTCCACCGTTGTCATAGTGGCGCTCCATAAAGTCGATGTAATCATCTGTGTTATAAATCATCGTGTCATGGGGATTTCCAGGTATAAAAAAGGTTACAATCTGACTATCGTTGTTGTTCAGGGTGATTTCAGAAAATTCAATTTTACTGTTATCTGCGGTAATCAAATCGTCTAACTTTGCTTTTTGGTACTCGCCGAATTCGTTATCATATTTCCAGCGCCATACAATGTTCATACTGTCAGGCGTAATGCCCTTACTCTCCAGAAACAGGCATTGCTGTTGAATCTTTAAAAGCGAATTTCTGGCGTCAAGTGAATTTATCCACGGGCTTGAATAATGCTCAACTGCTTTCCCTTTGAACAGGATGTATCCCTCATGGTCCTGCGTCATGTGTTCGACGCCGTGAAGAAACGGCTGTTTATATTCGCCGCCTATAACTTCCTCATACAGCTTGTTAAATGCCCTCGATGCCTCTGTCATTCAAAAAACCGTTCACAGCCATTTCGGTAATCTTTAAATGAGTTGGACAGAGCAGATTGCCGTCTTGCGTGTTGTGTATGATTGCGATTGCTTTATCGAAAATGCTTAGGTTTGTTTCAGACATTATTTTCCTCCTTCCTTTCATAAAGCTGGAACCTGACACTTGTTGCCATTAGTCCACCTCCAGTTCTTCTTCAATTTCGGTATATGGCTCCGAGGCGAGTTCACTTTCCGACAACAGGCGGGGAATATTAGCGCAGTGCTCCGGCAGGCTCTGAGGCTCACTGGTTTGTGCGTTACAGGTTTCGATGACCATGCCGTAATCAAGCTTGGACAGATTTACTTCGCCTTTCATATAATCTTCCTTGAATTTCATAAAACCGACCGTAGCGGTTTCGCTGTCATAATCCATATTGCCCGCCCTTATTTCACCGCCGATAACTGCATACATCGCTTCCGCATCGGTGGTAGCGGCGATCAGCCTGCCGCTCGCGTATTCCTTCCACTGGTTGCAGTTGAAAATCAAATGAATCGTCTGCACAATATCCCTCCCGCCTACATTCCCATTTCTTCGTCAAGCTCATCATCAAAGCCGCAATCAAGCTCGTCCTCATCCTCATTTTCCTGAATTTCCTCCAGGATGTCCTCCACGCTGGCGTTGTCCCAACGGTCTTGCAGAATTTCCACAATGTCCTTGCATTCATTGGGTAGGTGCTCTTTGATACTGGCCTGCACGTCCCGAAAATCGCCCAGGAAACCCCAGCAGCTATCTATTTCTTCTTCCTGTTTATACAGCCTGAATCCGTAGCATTGGCCGGTAAGGTAGAAGTCATAGTCTTTTACTTCACCGTTCAGCAGCTTTTCAGCCTTTTTAATGGTTTCAGGCGTAACCTCTCCAAATTCCTCCTTTATCTTATCGTGGGGAGCATAAATCCACCCTAAGAGGCCGCTGTCCCAAGGGCAGCTAAATCCGGTCGTGTTTACCGTCAAGCCGCTATGGTCGTACACATAGACTGGTAGGATACAGTATGCCTTTTCAGCCAGAGTCTTCAAATCCTGCCACTGCATTTGTTCTAAAATCGCTTCGCTCAGTTCCGTTTCGTTGCCTTTTAATGGTGCGGAGAGGGTATATTCGGTATACCACTTCTTGAAAAAATCAGAGTAAGAATTAAGCTCCCATTCATGAGCGGACTTGTTATATTCCAGCTTCAAGCCATCCACATTGCCATTTTTAATATAGGAAATAACATCTTGATCCGGGATACTGTCCTGCACCAATTTTTGAAAGAATTCTTCTGCGCCATCGTAGTGATGTTCGTCGCCCAGCATGTACCGCTTGTGGAAGCAAACCATTGTACCGAAATTGTCCCATTCTTCGCGCGGATTTATCGGTTCGTCATCTGGTACAACAAACAGGGTGTAGGGCCTTTTTGTTGCCACCATCGGCATGGATATCACATCCTTTCTAAAGAGATATAGTTACAGATCTTTATTAACTTTGAATACAAAAAAGCCGCCCACATGGTAGCAGCTTAGTTCGTTGAAGAAATTTTATTTGATATTTATGGTATAATTAGTTAGTCGCTTGTGGCACAACAGTAGGATGATACGAAGTAAAAAATATATATTTTAGGGGGAGTATTAATGAAGATATTGACTCTTACTGGAAGTCCTCATTCGCAGGGAACCACAGCATTGCTGGCTGATGAGGTATGCGCTGGTGCAAAGGAAGCGGGTCATGAAGTAGTTCGTTTTGAAACAGGAAAATTAGATATACATCCATGTCTCGGCTGTTTTCACTGTCGCAAGAACGATGGACGATGCGTTTACGATGATGATATGACACAAATTTATCCTCACCTGTTGACAGCTGATGCAGTTATTCTAGTAACACCACTCTATTATTTTGGCATGACAGCACAGCTTAAGCGAACCATTGACCGTTTTTTTTCTGTCAATCCTTTATTACGCAAAACATCAAAACAACTTTTTTTAGTTGCTGCTTGTGGTGATAAAGAGGCATGGGCAATGGATGCCTTAGTGGCACATTTTCAAACCCTAAGCCGTTATTTGCATTGGCAAGAAGGTGGCAAGGTTCTCGCTATTGGTGCATATACCAGAAAAGATGTAGAAGATAGCGATTACCCAATCATGGCAAGAAACTTAGGAGCAGGACTATAACTACGCTTGATGCCCTCTAGTTTTTTATATAACAGCTATGTCGCATTCTTCGTATTTAGTGCATTAATACAGTTCGGGGGAAGTTCAAAGGGACTCCCGTCCATGGTCGTCTCTGAATAAAGGGGCATAGTCCGCCGCCTAACGTTAGACGCCATTTCGGAGGTGGAAAGATGAATGTGTTAATTTTTGGTGGGACGGGTTTCGTCGGAAGAAATCTTATAGGGGAATTACTTAAGAATGGATATCAGGTATATGTTGTAACGAGAAATCCCCAAAAAACTGCCAGCAGCTTTGAAAATATAGTTCAGGTAATAGAATGGGACAATGTTTCTCCTCTATCTTCGATTTCTGAGCTACAGCAAACTGACGTTGTAATCAACTTAGCGGGTGAGTCAATCGGTAATCGTCGATGGATCAACTCAGTGAAAGAGGAGATTTTAGCAAGTAGGATTAGAACTACTAGAGCAATTGTTACGGCTATCAATAATGGTACTATTCAGCCAAAAGTTCTAATTAACGCTTCAGCAGTTGGATATTATGGACCCCGTGAGGATGATGAGCTAACAGAGTCAGATGAAGTTGGTCAGGATTTCCTAGCTCAAGTTTGCCGAGATTGGGAAAAAGAAGCATACAAGGTTCAAAATAATTTAACCAGAGTTGTAACTATTCGGATTGGCGTAGTTTTAGGAAATGAAGGCGCACTAAACAGAATGGCATTTCCATTTAAAATCTACATAGGAGGCCCAATGGGTACGGGAAATCAATGGCTCTCCTGGATACACATCCAAGATTTATCGAGAATGATAAGGTTCATAATCGACCATCAGGAGGTAGCTGGTCCTATAAATGCTGTTGCACCAGAGCCAGTAAGAATGAAAGATTTTTGCAAGATACTAGGCGAAGTTCTAAATAGACCATCATGGTTACCAGTTCCAGAGATTTTGTTGAAAATAGTATTAGGTCAAATGGCGGAGATGTTATTACATGGACAACGGGTTGTTCCAAAGAAAATTCTCAGTGCTAATTTTGAATATAGGTTTTCAAAATTGAGGGCTGCTTTAGAGGATGCTCTGGAGAACCAGAACGGACAATAAAAGCAAAGCCTGGGAAAGCGGTTTAAGCATATTCCGCCTCCCAGGCTTCTTTATTACAGGCCTTCTCTGTCTCAGCCGCGGTGTTTTCGTCAAATATGACTTCCTCTTGTTTTTGAAGCTCCTTAAACTCCAGCCTGGTATTGATCTCTGCCTGCCGCGCCGAATATTCGTTCAGGCGCTGTTCATACTCAAAGGGCTTTTGGACTTCCTTCCTGGCTTCTTCAAGCTGCGTTTGGGTATCCGACAGCTTTTGCTCCATATTGGTCAGCACCGCCGGTATCTTTTCAACCACGTTTTCAAGCCTTATGATATCGCCGAGCGGTGAGTCGCCAAGGTTCGTGCTGTAGACGTTATCACCCTTTATCAGCAGTTCCAGTTGGTCAAAAGCGTTTCGGCTGAGGAAAAGGTGGAAGCCCCTATATTCACCAACCGCTAAAGGTTCGCCTTTTACCGCAAGGTCGTTTAGCTTGGCAAGCAACATGAGCTGCTCTCCAGCCTTGACACGCTCATCATAGGTTTTGCCATCAATCACCGCCGAAAAGTCTTTCCCCTCGGTTTTCTCCCGCAATACCACATCTTTGCCAATACTCGCAATCTTTTTCTCACAATAGGCAATGGTATCGGGGTATTGATTATTAATATTTCGTCCCAGGGTCAGACGTTCATTGTTCCAGTTGCCTTTTAACAGCTTCAGTCGTATAACCTCGTTGTCCACTTCCATTTTTTCTGCCAGCAGAGGATTGGAGGTCGCAATCGCCTTGACCTCGGCAGCGGAAAGCACCGTTTCATCCATATCCTCACAGGAGCGGGAAATGCTCTTGCCCGTCATCACCTGTGAGATGTACTTCAATTTTTGCTCCTGAATCTGCCAGAGATAAGCATCAAACGTACCCTTCGTGACATACCGCAGGATTTTGACAACAGGGTTTTGATTGCCCTGGCGAAGTATCCTGCCGTCGCGCTGCTCAATATCCGATGGCCGCCACGGGCAGTCCAGGTGATGGACCGCAACCAGTCTGTCCTGTACGTTGGTTCCCGTGCCAAGCTTGCTTGTGCTGCCCAGCAGGATTCGGATTTCACCCATGCGCACCTTTTCAAACAGGTTTTCTCTTTGCTCGTCGGTTTTAGCGTCATGGACAAAGGCGATTTCATCGGCCGGCACACCTTTTTCCGTCAAACACCTTTTCATTTCATCATAGACGTTAAACTGTCCGGGCTTTGGCGTACCGCTGTCGCAGAACACAAGCTGTGTCAGTCTTTGCTCAGAGCTTTCTTGCCAGATATCAAAGACGTTTCCAATGGCTATATTCAATTTGCTGTCCGGGTCATTAGGTGCATCTTCGTAGACCAGGCGGGGATCAATGGACATCAGCTTCGCTTCACCGGTGAGTTTGAGCATGTTATCTTCATCTGGCTCAACTTCACGGTTTCGGATTTTTTCCGCACGCTCCACAAAGCTTTCCATAATCATCTTCTGGAAGGGTGTCGCTTCGGTGGCAATAATGGTGGCCTTGCCGTCCTTGATTTCGGGAACAGGCAGGTTCAACATATCGGCGGTCTGGATATCCGCCACAAGCTGAAAGATGTTCATCAGTTCCGGCAGGTTGTGGAATTTCGCAAAGCGGTTGCGCATACGGTAGCCAGAGCCTTCCGGCGTGATTTCCAGGGACGATATCACTTCACCAAAGGTTGCCGCCCAGGAATCGAAATAGTTGAGTCCCAATCTTGCCAGCATCTGTGGCTGCAAATACCGATGCAGGACGTACATTTCACTCATGCTGTTGGAGATAGGTGTACCGGTAGCGAATACCACGCCTTTACCGTTGCCCATTTCCTGCAAATACTGGCATTTCAAAAGCATATCCGTCGCCCGCTGACTTGCGGATCGGCCAATGCCTGCCACGTTGCGCATTTTAGTGTAGGTAAAGCAGTTCTTATAGGCATGGGCCTCGTCCACAAACATATAATCCACGCCAAGTTGCTCAAAATTCAAAAGGTCATCCTTCTTTCCCTCTGCCGCCAGCCTGTCGAGGCGGGCTTTGAGGTTATTCTGAAAGATGACCATTTGCTTGATCGCCCAATTTTCTCCCTTTTCTTCTTTTATCTTTTTGATGATATAGGAAAGCTGGTTGATCTCGTTATTGATCTGCGCTTCCTGCCGTTCTTTGGAAATAGGTATTTTTTCAAACTGGGAATGGCCGATGATCACCGCATCATACTCACCCATAGCGATTTTGGAAACAAACTTGTTCCGGTTCTTCGCTTCAAAATCTTTTTTGGTGGTAACAAGGATGTTGGCCTGCGGGAAGAACCGGTAAAACTCCTTTGCCCACTGCTCCGTCAGGTGATTGGGCACCACATAGACGGGTTTCTTAATGGCGTCAATATTTTTGAGATACATGCTCGCCGCAATCATCGCCGCCGTTTTCCCCGCACCCACGACATGACCGGCCAGTCCCGTACCGGAGTAGATAACCCGTGCCGCAAAGTTCTTTTGATGGGGTCTTAGCTCCATTTCCTCGCTCATGCCAGGAAAGATAAGGTGGCTGCCGTCATAGACACGGGGGCGAATGGTATTGAATTTCTCATTGTATATTTTAAGCAGGATATCAGCTCTGTCCTTATCCTTAAACAGCCATGAGGCAAAGGCTTCCTTGATTTGAGTCTGCTTTGCCCGTGCAATCATGGTCTCATTGGCATTGACAACATACCGCACCTGGCTTTTACCGTTTTTGTCCACATAGGGGACCGGATCGCGCACCGTGGTGGATTGGAGATTGAGGCAATCCTCGAAAATCTGATAAGCATTGACCCGCTTTGTGCCGTAGGTGTTGTTGACCTTGACGGAGGTGGGCTCCCTTGTCTTTCCGTTGACGCGCCAGGTGGTGGTGTATTCCATATAGTCAACCGTAATTGAGTCCCTCAGATAATCCGTAGTGCCCAAGGTTTCGTGCATGAAATGCTGGAAATACTCGATGGGTATCCAGGGACTTCCGATGCGGAAGTCGATATCGGAGGGTTCCAGCCATTTGGGCTGCACCGCTTCAAGGGCCTGCACGTTTCTCTCAAACAGTTCGGGATATTCTTCAGCCTTCTGTTTGGCATAGAGCAGCTTATCCCGCACCTGTCCGCTCAGATATTCCTCACTCAGTTCCCAGCCTTCATAATAATTGCCGTAGTATTTCTGCGGATTGAGATAGATGCGATCCCCAAGCTCACTGATAAGTTCATCTGCCGATTTACCTGTCAGCTTTTCCAAATAAGGCAAATCAACCTTCATTTTTTGGTTTAACGATATTTCAAGAGCTTCCTTGGCTGTTTCGGCATGGGTTGGACGGCGATAGGACTTGATAGTGGCCTTATGGAAAATGGGGGCCTTGTTCCATGATTTTTTATCCTTGCTCTGATCCTCAATGGAACGGAGCAGAGGAAACTGGTCGTCATCGGAGAATACGGCGATGTTGGCCTTGTCATTGATGGCGCCGCATTGTCTTACAAAGCGGTCGTACACCCCATTCAAGGTTTTCTGCGCCTGCTGCAATTCGTCGGGCGCGTAATCATTAGTCTGAATTCGGATGACTTCCAGCAGCGCCTTTCTGATCTCACACAAGCCCTTGATGCGCTCGGCGCGTTTGCCGGTGTAGTCCTGCGGTATCAGCTTGTTACGCTCGCAGTAGTAAATCTTATCATCCTGCACCACATAGGTATAGTTTTTTGTCCCTTCGGGAGCGTCCAACTCGCCCGCGTTTTCTTCCCCGGCTTCCTCTATTTCCTCAAAGGACTGGTCTGCTTCGGCGGTAAAGGTGGCGTGCAAATTTCCGATGGCTCTATCAAGCTCCGCATAAAGGTCCTGCCCTTCGGGAGCAATACAGGCCGTGCTATCCTCGCGCCCATACATATTTCTGCTAAACTGCATTTCACCCAATACCATCTCCGTATGGTCAATGAAATACTGGTTCATATTCATGTAATCGGGCTTTCTGGAATTGACGAACACCCAATCGGGCAGGAAATATTTATCTACTGTACGCTGAGACTCCAGCTTTTGTAAGATCAGGATGTCCGCCGTAACCTCCGTCCCGGCAAGAGCCTTAAACGCTGTGTTCGGTAACCGGATGGCGCCGATCAGGTCGGCTCTGCGGGCAATGTATTCACGGACACTGGTATCTTTTTTATCCATCGTGCCTTTACTTGTGATAAAGCCGATGATGCCGCCTGGCTTTACAAGGTCAAGGGATTTGGCAATAAAATAATCATGGATCAGAAAATCCTCGTTATCATATCGCTTATCATAGAGCTTGATGTTGTTAAAGGGGATGTTCCCGATGGCAATGTCAAAGGAGCTGTCCTCAAAACGAGTGGTTTCAAAGCCCTGTACCTGGATATTCGCCGTTTGATAAAGCTGCCTAGCGATCCTGCCTGTGATGCTGTCCAACTCCACGCCATACAGGGGCGTTCCTTCATAGCTTTCGGGAAGCACGGAAAAAAAGTTTCCCGTTCCCATGGCAGGGTCAAGTATTTTCCTGTTTTCGCCTCCTGTAAAGCCAAAGCCCTCAAAGGCTTTGTAAATTCGCCTGATGAGCTCCGGTTCAGTGTAGTAGGCGGTGACAACGGAGTTTAAGGCATCCGCATATTCCTTATCATCCAACAAGTGCTTCAATTCGTGGTATTCCTTTTCCCAGCCGCTGGCCGTATCGGAAAAAGCATTGGCAAGACCGCCCCAGCCCACATACCGGGCAAGGACAATCTGTTCATCGGTTGTGGCAAGCCGTTTTTCGCTTTCGATTTTGTTTAGCAGCTTGATGGCCTCCACATTGTTTTTGTACTTGGTTTTCACACCGTTTGGATAGAGGGCATAGTCCTCGGAATAGCGGAAATTGATTTTGACAAGACGGGGTTTTGGAATAAGCTCCGACACCGGCTCGGTTTCTGTTTGGGGTACAGCCGTTTGCACAAAGCTTTTATACGGCTTTTCATCATACAGTGTTTCTTCAATATCCTGCTGCCGATCATGCAGGCCGTTCCAATACGCTGAAATTTCATCGGGTACTGGCTTATCTGCCCATTCGGCTTCCAACTGTGAAAGCTGGCCAGCAATCCAGTCATATTCCTGTTGCAGTTCGGTGTACGCCTCATTCTCCACCTCAAAGGTAACAGCATCTTGCAGGGCAGTACCGTCCTCCGTTGTCATGCCCCATTCAATCTCCCTGTCGGGATATTTGCTTTGGAGCGCTTGAAGAAGCTGTGTTGCCACACCACGGCGTCGGTAATCCTCAAGCACTTCAATATTGCTGATATGAGGGATGCCTTCATACTCGCTGTATTGCAATGCTCCAACGGGTAAGCCGTTATATATTGCTTCGCAAAGGAAATCATGCTGTCCGTTGTGATAGTCCAGATGGGTTTCCCTGATTTCAACCTGTATTTTATCGGGAGCATTGGAAGGGCTTTCTTCATTTTCATCTGTTCTCTCAATATCAAATGAACGGGCAGAATTGGGGTCCTCAAGATATCTCCCCTGGTCAATGAGCTTCTGGATAACTATGGCTGCCCGAAGCCAGATGATTTTTGTTACGTGCTTTTCTCCTTTATCATCAGTCCAGTCAAAAACGATTCCTTTACCGTCGTGGTTTTCAAAGCCGATGCCATGCCTGCCGACAGTATGACCGCCAATACCGTATTCGTTCTTTAACATTTTCTCAAAAGCAGAGCCGGTGGGATGGGTCATGGCAAATTTATAGATGCGCTGTTTGCCTCCGGCGACTCGGCTGCCCTCCAGCAGCACATATTCAATAAGCTCTGCTTCTTTATCCTTCGGGATAGCTTCCATATCGAACAGGTTCATTTGCTTATTGGCAACAGGCTTGGGTACAAAGGGTTCTATTTCGTCAGACCTAGCTATATCCTCAATTTGTGTAAAGTCAGTACTGCCGCGGATACTAGGGTCTTCCTCATAACCTGGCTGCTTTTTCGCGGGCTGCGGGGGATAAAAGCCCGTCGCTTCAATATCCGGCTCGGCGTCTTCCTGCGCCGCTTCCATTTCCTCATGCTCCGCAACCAGTCTGCTAATGTCCATGAGGGGGGTGGCGAATTCTGTCATGTACTTTTGGATGTCGGACTCTTGCAGAGATTCATATTCACCTGTATTGTAGTTCACTCTTGCCACAACAAAGGTGCCGAAGATGGGCTGACCGTTTATCATGCGGTTGATGGGCGTGGTTTCAAAGTCGGCATCATCGGCGCAGATGGCATCTATGCCGTCCCCGATTTCAATGGTGGTAATCAGACCGCCGACTTTTTCCTGTAAGGAGTTGTTTCCTCTTGGGATGGCGGTGAGATGGGGCTTTTTATCCAGTTCCACCACTAGGACATTGATCAATGGCTGCGGTTCGTTCTCTGTCTTTTCTAAGGTTTGCGGCACGGGGAAAGCGCCAGTTTCGATTAGGGTCTTTATCCTTTTAGCAAGCTCCGTCCATGACAACCCGACAACATAGTGGTCAATCAGGAATTCAACGCCGTTATCCTCCATAGCACAGGTGACAACGTGATCGTCAATTCGCGTTTCGCGTTCATCCAGATCCCGGAAATAGTCGGCCATCAGATATTCATCTATTTCCTTGTCATCGGCAAGCTCTGCCGCTATTTCACCATGCCAGCCTTTATGTATGATTTGCGTGTCGCAAAGAAAGCTGTCCACACAGGCATACAGTTCCTGCTCGTCAGGTTTCTCTTTTTCATTGGCGTTGGGAGAAGCGTCACTATCTGTAATGTGCATTTCGTCAATCTCATCGGGTATATTAAAGTCACCGATTCGTTCCACAAGACTTTTCTCCGGAATAGGCGCCGGATATTCGCCTTCGTCAATGAGCATTCTTATGATGTTGGCGATGGTATGCCAGGATATGTGTGTATAGCCGTCCCCGAAGTAAAACGACATCCCGTTCACGCCGCGGTGAGTGGTTTTCAGCAATACGTCCGCCTGATATTCCACGTTGCCGTAGTCCTCGTAAATTTTGGACAGGGCGACCGCCTTGTCTTCAAAAGGCATGTCGGTTGCGAAAAGCTCTTGAATTCTCGCATACATTTCAAGTGGATAAAGATCGGTGCTTTTTAAAATGCCTTCGTAATATTCTCGTACCTGTTCATCCGTGTATTCTACATTTATATAGGAAGCTTTTAGTCCGGCCTGCTTCGTTGCCTCATCCTTGGAATTGCTGTATGCCTCATGGTCGAAGGCTTTGATCTGCCACAGCGCGATAGCGCCCTTTACTCTTGCTCCGCCACCATATACGATGCTTTCAGCAAGGCTGTTGCCCACTTTTTTACCCGCGGCCCTCTGATTGTTCAATTGGTCGATGTCTGCCAGCAGCTTGTGGATGGGGATGATAACCTCATAAACCGCCGAATCCGACATATTTCCGAGGTCGCCGAAGTTTTTTGCCCGTTCAGGGGTATTGGCAAGGTAAACATATCCGCTTGTACTTTGATAGGACCGCCGTCTTGCTTCGCTGGTGGGCAGCAGACCTTCCTCCAAAATCGGAAGTTTTGAACCTGTGGCATGATACATCACGGCATAGGCAGGGAGATAGATATCGCTGTTTGTTTGCAGCCACTCTCGAACAGCCGCCACTTTTTCCGGTGTGGGCACCCCTTCCTCAATGGGAATAGGGAGCACCTTTTCCGTTAGCCTGTCGGCCCACCGCTCCTGTAAGCTCTGTGTTTTTTGCACAAAAAAAGAGCCGTCCGGCGGCGAATCCTGTTCGCTTTCGGGCGGCTCTGTATTTTGATTGTTTGGGGGCAGCGGGCTTACCTCACCTTGAATATGATCTCGTTCAGCACGATTTCCTCCGCTGACGACCGGAGGCTGTTTAAGTGGCGGGTCTTCTCCATGATGTCCTCCGTTGCCGGCATCGGCTCGGCCTCCAGCATCTGTTGGGTGATGTACTCGATTTTCTCCACTGCTTCCCTGTGAACCCGGTGCATTTTCTCCATCAGTGTGCCATCCATTTTCAAAATCATAAACCGCTGGGGATGGTTTTCGTGCAGGTACTCCATCGCCATTCTGCCGTACTTGCCCAGGGGTTGGCTGTCGTCCTCGCTGTTGTTGGAGATTTGAAGGTTCGGGAGCAGCACTCCGTCCTTCTCGGTGTAGTTTATCTCGATTTTGCCCATGCGTCATCCTCCTTTCCCGTTCGATGATTCTGATTGTCCGTTCTATTTCCAAAAGTATGCCTTTGGAGATGTCGGTTACGGTGTGTCCGAGCCTTGCGATCAGCGGAATGCTGTCGAAATGGGCAATGGTCATCATCCCGTCGTCGGTATGGATTTCATCGTCCGCCAAGCTGCATCGCTTGTCGATAAAATAGGTTACACTGTCTTTGATAATCTCCTGGATTTGACTGAGTAGTCCGTCCTGGGGTAATTGTGAAAACAGGTGGCCTTCAATATCAAAGTCAAAATCTTGTAGATAATCGTCCAGGCGCTCGACAACCGCTTCTTCCGCTAATTGGTTCAAGCACTCGGTAAAACCGGAGGATGTAAGATTATGAGCATAGGAAAGGCGGCTGGTCAGCTCTGCTTTCATCTTATCATCAAGCTGCCAGTTTGTTGGTATGATTTCTCGGCCATTGGTCTGAGAGATATCAAACAGGTGCTTGATGGTCAGCCTGGCATTGTCATACTCGCAGACCGCCAGTCCTATTGCACCTTTATTGATGTATCTGCCGAATTTGTTCCATATTGGTGTGGTGGCAAGCATGGTGACGTTTGGATTTTGCGCGTATACCAGCAGGGCGTTGTCAAAGCTGTATTTATATAACCTTGCTGCAAAACCGAGATAATCCCGCCATGCGCCCTCGGTTCGGGTAATGTGGGGCGCTATGGTTTCATAGACCGTCCTCAGTCTTTCATCCTTTCTCAAAATTTCACCTCCTTTTAGTTGACTGGCTCGATTTCCGCTTTGTATCCCCTGGTGCGAGCTACGGTTGTCAAATAACCACAGTGGTTGCAGACCAGCGCTAGCTCCCAATTCTCATTTCCTTTTTCGTCACGGGAGCAGTCGGTGCCGTAGGATACCTCAAAGTCATTGCCTCCGCACTTCGCACAGGTCAAGACATTTCTTGTCATTTAAGCCGTCCCCTCTTTAAGCTTGTTGGAAAAATACCATTCCAGGGCCTCATCAACGATTC
Organism: Desulfosporosinus sp. I2; assembly: GCF_000960765.1. Classification (GTDB taxonomy): domain Bacteria; phylum Bacillota; class Desulfitobacteriia; order Desulfitobacteriales; family Desulfitobacteriaceae; genus Desulfosporosinus. Next base: position 14,109 of record NZ_JYNH01000093.1, read on the forward strand.
TTTCGATCTCACTTGCTTTTGTGTCTGCGGAGAAATACTTGGAATAGACCTTGTGCTTGATTTTAACAGGGGCCGGCGTGGTTGATTTCGGCTTTTTATTGATTTCACCCGAAAGGATTTGATAGGCGGTTTTCTCGTTCAGTTTGCTGCCTTCGGAGTAGCTTCTGAGCATTTCCGCCTTTTTCATATCCACTTTGAATTCATTTTCGGACAGCACCTTTTCAACTTCCTGCTGTTCCGCTTCGACAAGGTAGGAGAGGGCAACGGCAGGGTAAATTCCTATTTGAGAAGCATCAACGCGCCCCTTTAATGCTTGGGTCAATTTATCAATCCGTAATAATCTTGATACGGAGTTTTTGGATAAACCATATTCAATACCCAACTGAACATCGCTGTGCAACTTTTCCCCTATTAGGGGAGAAGTTGATTTTTCTTTGATATACTGCGGATTTTCAAGCATTCTAAGCTCTGCTATAATGTCATTGCGCTTGCCCTGGGAGAACATTTTTGAGTGCCGCAGAGCAAGTACCGCCGCCTTTTCAGACGGCAGCATATCGGCAAAGGAACGCTGCATGACATTGGTTTCAATGACATACATCCATGCTTCTTCGTCCGACAGGTTTTCCTTGATAATAAAGTCGCCTTCGTCAAGCCCTGCAAGCGTGCCGGCGTTCATGCGGTTGTGCCCTGCAAGCATTTCATACCTGCCATTGTCTTTTATACGGGTAATCATCGGAGTCAGGATGCCATAATTACTGATGCTTGCAACCATATCGTCCAACCGCTCACCGCTGTATAGGCGAAAAGGGTGATTGGGGTATGGGTCCACTTGAGAAAAATTCAAGCGGACCACACCACTTTTTATATTGGTTGGCTGGCTCTCCGGCTCCACTGCCATAAGCAGCTCGTCCATTGATTTAATCCGTTTCGGTGCGGGTCTATCCGGCATATCCAATCAACTCCTTTGCAAATTCCATATACGCAATCCCTGCCTTGGATTTGGGCTCGAATTCCAAAATGCTCAATCCGCAGCGGTTGGCTTCGCCCACTCTGATAGAACGGGGAATGGAGGTTTTGAAAACTCTCATACCTCCCCGATATGCTTCATTTACCTCCGCGCAGATTTCTTTGTGCAGATTGGTCTGCATATCGCACATGGTCAGCAGGATACCCTCAAATTCAATTTTGGGGTTAATTCTGCGCTTGATTTTAAGAATGGTTTTGGTCAGGTCTTGAAGCCCTATGGTAGCGTAGAATTCAGGGTTGATCGTGATGAGAACGCTGTCGGCGGCGGAAAGAGCGTTGATTGTCAGCGGGCCCAGGGAGGGATTTGTATCAATGAGGATATAGTCATAATCCCTACGTAAAGGCTCCAGGATACTGAAAAGCAATTTTTCGCTTCCCATCTCCATCCGCAAATTGGATTCAACCACCGACAGATGAATGTCGTTGGGGATAAAATCAATCTTCCCGCGCTGCTGAATATACTTGCTCTCGGGCGGTAGTTCTTCCTCGTCCATTGCCATTGTCATTAAGTTTGCTATCGTTGTATGAATTTTCGAGATATCTTCATTTTCATCTTCCAATACAAGAGAAGCTGTTAAGTTCGATTGGGGATCATAATCAACCACCAAAACTCGATAGCCTAACTCAGCCAGAGTGTAGCTAAGATTGCGGACACTTGTTGTTTTGGATACACCACCTTTCTGATTTGCAACAGTAATTATTTTGCACATCTTCACCTTTCCTCCTTATCATTTAAAATTGCTGATTTTTGCCCCTGAAAAGGGCGTAAAAAAATAGGCATAAATCGGTGGAAACCCGCTTGTTTACTGGGTTCTACTGATTTATGCCTATTATAACTCACGCATTCTTGAGCATGTCCCGAATCGTCTTCGCATTCCAATCATCCTTACCCGTTACTGTTTTAATCCCATGGGGTTCCAGATAAGACTTTATTTGTCCCAGTGACAGACCCTGCAAATATAAGTCAAATATCTTTCTGACCACCTCTGCCTGTTCCGGCACAATTACAATTTCACCGTCCACGCAGGTGTATCCCATGAAATTCTTATACTTAGTGAAGATATCGCCTTTTTCAAACTTACGCTGAAATCCCCACTGAATATTCTCGCTGGTATTCCGGCTTTCGTCCTGCGCCAGCATACCCCGCAGTGTAATCTCGAATTCTTTATCCGCTTCGATTGAATCCAGCTTCTCATTTTCAAAATGCATATTGATTCCTCGCTCTCTTAAAAATCTTGTAATCTTCAAAACCTCCAGTGTATCCCTCGATACCCTGCTGATTGACTTGGTGATGATGTAATCGATTTTGCCTTTCGCCGCTTTCTTGAGCAGCTTGTCCAGACTTTTTCTGCCGCTTCGCCGAAGCCCGCTCTCAATATCATAGAAAACACCGGCAAAAAGCCAATTAGGATTGCTTTTTATTATCTTCGTATAAGTCTTTATCTGAATCTCAAGGCTGCGCAGTTGTTCCGGTCCGGATGTGCTGACCCGGCAATAGGCGGCAACCCTGAGCATCTTATTCTCTTTGGGTTTAGGCGGTATGATTCTAACATTTTTCATCTCAACCTTTCTATTTATTTAACATAAACTGGGTAAGGTCATAAGCACACTAATATTTTACAAAATAAAAGACGTGAAAGATATCCTCCACGTCAAAAACATATTTTCATATCCGTCCTCGCAGACCCTTGATAAATCAGCGTTCTATACGTTGCAACAGGATTATTACCTCCACATGCCTTGGGACTATAATTCGGATAATTATTTATCCTAAAAACTTGTTTTAATCTTTGTTAATGCACATATTTATCGCTATTAGCCTTTAATTTTAATCAGACGCCAATGAGAGATTGTTCATAATTACATAGCATTTGAACTGATACATTTCTTTAGCAGTCCGCTCGCACTGCTTTGGGTATCTTTCAAACAATTGATATCTCCAAACACGAAAAAATTATCCTTGGCGCGGGAGACAGCAACATTCATCAAACTCTTGTTTATATCAATAAAAAAACATCCATCCTGTTTTCCATAAACTGTAGATAATATGATAATTTTTCTTTCTGCCCCTTGAAAAGTATGTACCGTTCCAACACTAATCTTAGAATAATAACCTGGCATTTGTTTTTTCAGTTCTACTTGTATACAATTGACTTGTGCTTTAAATGGTGTAATGATACCAACTAAATTTTCTTTTGCATCTTCAGGATAGGCTTTTAATATGATTTTATAATTACTTTTCAGCCATTCTACGATCTGTTCAGCTTCTATGCGATTTAATCTACTGCTGCCTTTCCTGCTAGAATACTCAGAATCAATTTGCATGAAACCCATTTGTGGCCATTGCTTTATTGCAAGCCTTTCATCTTGTCTTCCTTTTCCTCTCATAGGCTGTAGATTTCCTTTGTATATCAACCTATTGCAGTAGTCAATAATTTCATTATAGCAGCGGCGATGCTCACTTAGAAACAGACCTTTTTCATTAAATTTTTCATATCTACAACACTTTGCTGCAACTTTCATTACGCTGGAGCAGGAGCTATTTAATCCAGTCTGTTCTAGGAATTCGAATTCACTTAGAGATTGTATCGCCCCATTTGACAGTGCCAACGCTTTGTCAAGTGCCCGATTCACAGTTCTTACCGGTTCAATCTGATAAATATCTCCAACAACAATAGACTTTTTAGCGAGAGAAAACGCCCCGGCAGCAATTTCCGGAGATACTTGCCCCGCTTCATCTACAATAAGCAAATCAATATAATTGTATAGAAAGAACTTTTTTTGATCTCCATATGCGAGGAATTGTTTAGGAAGCACGTAAAATGTCATGACTAAACATGGCGTTATCATACTAAGCCGATTATAAAACATGTCTAAAATATTTTTATAGTTTTTGCCCATTTGCTTTTCGGATAGCTCATCCTCTCCATTGACCCATCTGCACTCAAAATAATGTACCGCCAGCCAAAACTCCACATATCTGATCCTTCTATCCAACAAGCCGTCAATATAGTCAATATCAAACTTGTATTCTTTGTCCTCTTTTTCATGTAAAGCTATGTTGTGTTGTTTCAACTGGTCCAACTCGTTATCATATCGGCTTTTCAGTTTTTCAACCGCATCTTTTTTCTTTTTAAGGTCAGAAAGTGTTTTGCTGTACTCGGCATATCGCTGGCTATATTTTTCCTTGATCTCGTCAAAGCTCATATATTCATTTAAAAAGCTCTGCTCTTCGTCGTTTATAAGCAATCTGAATTCCGTTTGTATTTTTCTGGAGAAAATCTTTATAAACTTTAACAGTTTATAGAAAAATGGAATTTTTTTATAGCAGTTTTCCCAATTATGAACTCTCTGGCGAATGTTCGAAATTGCTGCTTGCCTGTCCTCAATTTGCTCTT
>NZ_JYNH01000094.1 GCF_000960765.1 Desulfosporosinus sp. I2
GCTCCCTTGGATTTCTCTTTATTCCGACTCGGTGGCGGTTTTTATCCCAATCAGTTTTCGGCCTGGGAGTTCTTTTCTTTGCGTTAGGTTTGCTCCAAGTAGGGATGGCCCCGCTCGTTGACTTACCTACAATTCAAACCTTTCTTCGGCAGCTAGGAGACAACCATTTACAAGGGGTTATCGCTGGGACAGTAGTATCCGCCCTACTTCATTCCTCCAACGCCACAACGGGCATTGTGATGCTGCTCACGGCTGATGGATGGATAACTCTACCTACCGCGCTCGCCTTTATCTTTGGTGCAAACATCGGTACCTGTTTTACCGCAGTTTTCGCAGCACTAGCGTCCTCGCGGGCGGCTCAAAGGGTGGCACTATTTCATGTTTTACTTAACGTATTTGGAGTACTACTCTTCTTCCCCTTTGTTGAACCACTTGCCCATGGACTCACACTCATGGGAGGAAGCCTCTCGCGGCAGGTTGCTAATGCCCATACCCTCTTTAACCTTATATCGTCAATATTGGCTTTTCCTTTATTACCCTGGGCAACCCGCTTCCTAAAAAAAATATACCCATAGTTTTATAAAGTGTAGCCGAATCATTGATTAATCTTTACTCCCTTACTCACCTTATATTTCTCTTCTATCAGATCACACAGCCCTTGGGCATCATCTAAGCCAAAGCAAGGGATCCCATTATCAAACGAGATATCACTGGCTATAGCAATTAGTTCTTCAAGCTTAGAAAATAACTCGTCATGAACAGCCGAGCGAAACACCTCAATCTTTGGCTTGCTACCATGCTTATATCCCTCAGTAAAAATTACATCAACCCCCTGAATTCGTGCGAGTACTTCTTCAAGGGGTTGATCTTCAGCCACATTCTCTAAAATGGCGATTCTATGTGGAGAGCTGATTGCCACAATATCGGCACCAGCCTGAGCATGACGCCAAGTATCTTTACCCGGTTGGTCCATCTCAAAACCATGGACATCATGTTTTAAAGTCGCTACCCTCCACCCACGGTGCTTTGCTTCACGAATAAGTTTTTCTAAAAGTGTCGTCTTCCCAGAATTGGACTTTCCGCCTACAATTGAAATCACGGGTATGCGAGATCGTTCTTTACTAATTTCCATTTTAATTCTCCCAATCTGCAATCCAGCGCGCCATCAAGAGTTCCCCCCGTTTTACAGCCCCATGGTTCGCTGGCACATCCACCAATAAATGACTGCCAATCATGGAACGCAGAATTCCAGAACCCTGAGCTGGAGTAAGATCTGCCAATATTTCTCCATTTTCGAACACCGCTTGGGCACGCAAAAAACGTCGTTGACTACCTGTTTTTCCAAAACCACTAGCCATTTTAACCAAGAATTGCTTCTCCTCATGGATTGAACGGCCAGCAATTTTCCTCAGTACCGGACGAACCAATAGGTCAAACGTAACCATGGCTGCAGCGGGATTCCCCGAAAGCGAAAAAAAGAGTTGTTTTCCTTTTTGCCCTACAGAAGCTGGGGTACCTGGCTTTAAATTTAACTTCCAAAAAAGCATTTCACAACCAAACTCAGCAAGAGCATGGCGCATAATGTCATAATCCCCCACCGACGCACCCCCAGTAGAAATAATCACATCAGCGTTTGAAACACTTTCCAAGGCTTCAAGTGTATCTTCCATTTGGTCAGAGACGATAGGTATCACCAAAATCTCGCAACCAGCTTCTTTGAGCATACCCCGCAGTGTGTAACTGTTACTATTATAAATCTTACCTGGGTTTAACGGGTGCCCCACATCCATAAGTTCCGTACCAGTGGAAAGTAATCCCACGCGCGGACGTCGGTATACATTAACTTGAGCCAAGCCAACTGCAGCCAATAACCCAACAGCAGGCGGGGTTAAATAAAATCCCTGCCTAAGAAGAATATCTCCCTCTTGGATTTCTTCCCCCTTATGTACTATATTGGAACCAGGTAATACTGGACGAGAAATCGTCACTTGATTACCGTTTGACTCAGTGTCTTCCATCCGCACCACGCAGTTAGCACCCGGTGGTATCGGTGCTCCAGTAAAAATCTTAGCCGCTTCACCCATACGTATAACTCGATCTGAGAAAGTTCCTGCTGGAATTTCACTGACAACGTTAAGCATCAGCGGCCGAGGATCAGCCTCAGTAGCAAGGTAAGCATACCCATCTAGTGGCGAGCGTGCAAAAGGGGGCATAGCAATTTGCGAGGTTACATCCTGGGCTAACACGCGGCCAAAAGACTCCGCTATTGAAATGAACTCAGTTTCGACAGGTTGGATGCGTGTAAGGACTAACTTCAAAGCCTCTTCTAATTCAATCATTATCCTCATGAGTCATTATTCCTTCCGCTCTTCGAATAGTTTAATGGTCTTTCCAGATTTCTAAAACAATTCCAGATTTCCTTGACCTTCTACTAGCCTTAAGTGTAGCGATAATTCCAAACGTTGTCAAAAAGAACCTGCCATAACGACAGGTTCTAGGTTAATTTGTAATCGAACTAGCACGAATTTTTTCGACTTGGACCCGACCTTTTTCTCGATAAACTTCCAATTTGCGATAGGCTTCCTCTATTCGGATAATTTCCTTACCCACAGCGATAATGACATTGGGATGGCAATAATCAACTTCCAGACGGCTGTCAGGACTGATCTGGATAAAGGTTGAACTGACCTCTGACCCCCCTAATTCACGAATCCGGACCATACCCCCCGCGAATATTTTGCCTCCCCGACATACTCCTTCAATCGTAACATTACCGTCAACCCTGATGTCAGAATTATAAGCCCCTTTCTGGCATTCTAAGGATCCCCCGCATTCAATGGTTGCCCCTTGTACATAACTAACCACAAAACTCAGCTTTTCCGGAACCTCAAGGGTTAAGTTTGCTGTAAATTGTTCAAGGGCTTGATTTACGCGCTGTAAAAATGGTAACGATTGAACTTCTAACGGCCCTAACCCTGTCAAAAAGCGTTTTGCTGTTCGGATGGAGACAATTAGTCCTTCGGTGATCAATTCTTCATCCTTATGCTCTATAACAAATTTCTCCACGCGATTAGATAGTTTAGGAAGTTCGGTAAACTGTTTCTCCAGAACTAGTTTTAAATATTGTCCCGGCTTATGAGCATTAGTCCCCTGCGATTTAACCAACTCTGCAGTATTCCGTAGACAAACGCACAGTTGTTCCTGTAGTTCAGCGACAAGGCGAAGAAGTTCGGAACGAACCACGTATTTCTCTCCAATCAGAATCTTTCCACCGAGAAGATTCTGATGAATCTTAGCCCCTTTTTCCGCCTTTATTTCTGCATGTGATACAGATCCCCTAATTTCAATCTTGCCCCCGGCAAATACGCGAAGTCCATCTTGAACATTCCCATTAACGAAAACATCTCCCGGGAATTCGATACTTCCTGTCGCCAGATCAACATCCTTATTCAATACATAGACATGCTCAACCAAATACGTCTTGTCATCTAAACGTACAGGCTGACCAGCGCAGGCAGCCACTACTTCAAGTTCATTTTCTGAAAGATAAACATTCTTTTTTAGACGGAATTGAAAATCCTTAAAGGTTGATGTCACGGAAAGAACTTTACCAAGTACATCTATACCAGGTATCCCTGGTCTTCCGGGGATTTTACGAGCGAGAATAGCTCCCTCCTCAACCAATTTTACTTTGGAGGCAAAAAAATCGACTTTTTCTTCCTCCGCCCCAGAAAGAATCTGTGGCTGTCCTACAAAATCTTCTAACAGAGCGTTTTCGGCCGGAACTGGAAGAGTTGCTTCAGCAATAATGACCTCTCCCACGCCCTTGACCTCTATTATTTTCCCCCAAATCCCCTGATGTAGTCCATGGACAATCTTTAATTGTTCCAAGTCCGCATCCAACTTTGCCTCATCCCAAATTTCTCCTTGGGCAGGCAGGCTCTCCCAGGTAGCACATTGATTCAAATCAATCTCTTCTGCAGTAATAATTTCCTTCGCAAGGATATAATGCCCTGGTAGTTCGTGCGTGACATTGGCTACCACAGACAATCCATTAAAACGGACTTCCAGCTCCCAAGTCAACTGACCAGCTTGAACCACCGGATAGAATTCAAGCAGATCCCCAACGCTAATTTGAAAGGGATTATATTGAATTACGCCATTAAAGTAGACTTCGCCAGCATGTAAGGTTGGAATTAATGTTTTAACCCCTTCACCGGGAACGATAACATACTTAGTTCCGTCCCAGATCACTTGACTTGAGTTTAATTTAGAAGCTTGACTTTGCTCATTCCAAATAAGACGAACTTTCCACTGTCGAAAAAAAAAGCTGGGTTTTTCTATCACTTCAAGTGTAATGTCTTCCGGCAAAATTTGGAGTTTAAGAGCCCATTCTTGTTTAACCGTTTCTAGGGAATGTGCCTGAACGACCTTTTCTGGAATATTAACACCCCGCTTTTTAAAAATTCCTATTATTAAAATAATATCACATTTTTACCCTAACCCCATAGGTCTTTAGTCCTAAAAAAACGCAAAAAAACTCATTATTCATTAGGAAAATTAATATTATAAGTGAAGTCTTCCTGTAATACTTGATATCCTGGTGATTTTCGCCCATTTGGGTCTTGACTGTTACCGGGGACTTTAGGCAGCGGCTTACTGGGTGTTGGAGTGACGGGCTTTAACAGATCAACCTTCTCTTGGTCAATTACTTTATCCGTCGTCTTCCCTTGGAATAAGTTTTCAACCACTTTCTTGACTTCAATGGGATCTATTTTCCAGTAACTTACCCCATCAAGGTCCAGAAACGATCCCGGTAGAGTCTGTGAAACAACATTTGAGCTTTGAAATCCAGCTGCTACTTTGGCTAGCCTAAAAATGTCCAAGGATGATAAATTTGTGTTTACCATACCCATCACTTTAGGAACGAGAACAGGAAGTTTGGGAATGGTGCTTAATTGAAACATCTCCTTAGCAACTGCTTTCAACACAATTTGTTGCCTCGCGGTCCGTGATATATCCGCTAAAGCATCGTGACGGAAACGAGCATACTGCAACGCTTTAGCACCATCCAAACGCTGCTCACCTTTATGCAGATTGATAACCCCATCCTCTTCATCACCCGTCTCATAGTACATATCTTTCTCCACGTTGACGGTAATTCCCCCTAAAGAGTCAATGATATCCTTAAATCCTTGAAAGTTAGTCTGAACATATCCCGCGATCTCTACCCCAGTTAACTCCTCAACGGTCCTCTGGAGAGTTGATAAATCCGTTAATGCTACTATCTCATTAATTTTCACGTAGCCATTTTTTGAAAGAGCAACTCTTGAATCTCGGGGGATCGAAAGTAAGCTAGTCCGCTTCGTTTCCGAATCCACACTAGCCAAAATTATCGAATCAGTGCTAAATTTTTTCTGTTCAGGACGCTGATCCGCCCCAATCAGTAGAATACACACCCGATTTTTATAGTCGTCGTTCGGTGAATTTGGTAAGACGTCACCCTGGGCCATTTTCCCGGATTCAAAGAACACCTTATACCCAGTAAACCCAGCAGCTATAACTCCCATAAAGGTAACCGCCATTAGGATTAACCTCATCGCTCGTCGCACATCACCAACTCCATTATGTAACATCTTTCTACCATTATGCCCAACTTTGATAGCAGATAAAAACATTCACAAATTCCAATTCCCTAAAACTAATTTCATGGCATTAAACACTATAAAAGTATTTGATGTTCGGAAAAATCCTCAATTGGTATTTCTGCTACCCGATCCACAAAGCTAGGCCCGTAACGAATAACAAAACTAAAGGGGTTCAAAACCCGTTCTTGCCTAGATTGATGAGGAGTAATCCCATCCTCAAGTTGTTGTAAGCTTCTAAGTAGGTCACTACAGCGTTTGCGTTGCGCCTGCCAAACCTTTCTTTTTAAATAGTCCAATTGAAATTTGACTTTCACTTCATTGCGGATCAACCACTCAGATACATTGACATGAATCTCTTCCAGTGGTTTAAGGTCTGCATATCCCTTTTCGATTTGTTCGCTAAAAAGCTGGAAGCGTTCATCAATCTCTTGGTCATCCCGTTCCCGCACACAAAGTCTTCGGTGTTCCTCTAACCCACGATAAACATCTTCAACCGTCAGTGCTTGCTTGTGCAAAAGTTTTTGCCAAGAAGCTGTTAACACTACCGCAGACAGCCTGGGAAAAAGAATCGGCATATCAAATCCAAACGTTGAGAAAACTCCCCCAAGTTGAGCCCAGTAATTCAATTCCCCTGGCCCTGGAACATAGGCCAACGTTGGAAACAGAAATTCCTGAACCACCGGACGAGTTACCACATTGGGGGAAAACCGCTCAGGCGCTTGGTCCAGCAAGTCATTAAGGGCATCCAAATCCCAAGACTCTTTTTGCCCACGCAAATAAAACGCCTGATCATTCCATAGAATCGCTCGTCGTTCGGGTACGGAAAGAAAAAGATTAACCTCCCCGCCCATTGGTTGAATTTGTGGAGTGAAACCAAGTTCAACCCATTTCTTCGTTCGTTCAGCCAAAGCCTCCCGAACATCAGGATGCATTTTTAAAATCTGCTCATACATTGGTGCAGCAAGGCGCTTAAACTCTGGTAACAAAGGATCGAAGAAAATCAACCCCCATTTATGGACGAGCCACTGTAAGATCAGGGCGAACCACTCCGTTAAATTCTCCGCTTGTTCCGTTAGTTCACGGCATTTTTTTAAGACGGACGAGCGAAATTCACTATCAGGTATCTCTAAAAGTTGGGCTTCAATCGTTTCCCAGGAGGGAACTTTTTGATGACCCACCGATTCCCCACCTCCATCACCCGGGAGATGGCAAGGGATCGGTTTTCCCTCAGAATTTAAAAGATAGGTCTCGCGAATTTCTAGCCAGTCATGATCTTCACCGGCAATCCAGAAAACAGGGACAACCGGACGCCCCAGTTTTTCACGTTGCTCTTTAGCCAATCGAATCGTGGTCATGGCTTTATATAGAGTGTACAACGGCCCAGTCAAGATTCCGGCTTGTTGACCCGTAATCACAGTGAGCGTCTCTTTGTGCCTAAGCTCTTCAATCATCTGTAGGGTTTCTGCATTAGCCCCTAAATATCTATGATACTCCTTTAGGGTATCAGCCAAAACCTCTCTCGAATAATCCCTTGAGTCTAAATAAGCCGCTCGACGTTCAAAACTTTCTTGAAGTTTGGGATCTCCGCTTGGAAAAAATAAAGCTACTTGTTCAAAACAAGTAGCCATGGTTTGCATTGGATCTCTCATCTTATCTATCCCCCCGCTACCTTACCAGTACACGGGTATTTTATCATGCACGACTAGAAACCGCAATTCTTCCCGGTTCACCATTTTTGACCCGGCCAATAATAGCTGCAGCTGGAGTCTGATGCCCCTCTAACTGCTTGATTAGTAAATCAACCCGGTCTTCGGGAACGGACAATAATAAGCCTCCTGAGGTAATCGCATCAAAGAGCACAATTCGAAGATCTTCTGGAACATCCGCTTCAAAATTCACCTTATTCTCAAGATGACGACGATTAGCCTGAGTTCCCCCCGGAATAGCCTTTTGGCGAATACAATCCCAAACACTATCCAAAACCGGTACAAACTCCGCATAAACCTCTGCACTACAGGCGCTGGCCTCGAGCATTTCATGTAAATGACCGAGCAGCCCAAAACCTGTCACATCCGTGACAGCATGGACCCCAACCTTTATCGCGGCTTCAGCAGCCCCTTTATTTAAAGTAGCCATAACTTGAATAACTTCTGCTTCCGCATCAGGTGATACAATTCCCCGTTTAATCCCAGTCGTAATGATTCCAACCCCAAGCGGTTTTGTGAGTACTAAAATATCCCCTGCTTCAGCTTTAGCGTTAGAAAGGACATGGTCTGGGTGCACAATTCCAGTCACAGACAGCCCATATTTCGGCTCAGGATCATCAATAGAGTGCCCTCCGACTAGGACCGCACCAGACTCTCGAATCTTCTCACTCCCACCTTGAAGAATCTTCGCTAAAACATCCATGGAAAGTTTTCCAACTGGAAAAGAGACCAAGTTCATCGCAGTTAGCGGTTTAGCCCCCATTGCATAAATATCACTCAATGCATTGGCGGCTGCAATCTGGCCAAACGCATAGGGATCATCCACTACAGGAGTAAAAAAATCAACACTTTGAACTATAGCCTGCTCATCATTAATACGGTAAACACCCGCATCATCCGAGGTTTCCATACCGACTATCAGGTTGGCATCCTCTTGATTAGGAGGTAAGAAGCGCAAAACTTGCGCCAGGTCCGCCGGACCTATCTTACATCCTCAACCAGCTTTAGTTGACAACTGTGTCAACCTGACCTTATCCGCCATCTGATTTGTCATATTGAGATCCATCCTCACACCACCCATCGTCAACTTAGCATTATAAATTCCAAATCAAACCTATCACCCTTTTATTATAACCAAATACAACCCCACGTCAACATCTTCCCAAAAGCACCTTTGCGTCTAAACGCAAACAGCACGCATGAGGCGCCTTTGTGTCATAGACACAAACAGTACCCGGGCGTCCCGTCGTTCTAACTCCAGTCGACCCAAGACCAAGAGGAAGTTTCTTAGCTTAGTGAGCATGTGAGTGGAATTGCGTCAATGAGCGCAGAGGATATGGCGTGAAGAAACTCAACGGGACTTGTCCATGGATGGACTGATGTCGCGGTGCCAAGGATGGCAAGGAGCGACGCACATGCAGAAAGCCCAGAGGTTTTGAGTTTTAGCCATAGCCTCAAGTGAATAGCAATGCAACACGATAGTCTCCGGGGGAGAGCATCGCCGAAGCGCACGGCTCTTAACGAATACAACCGCGCTGAGGATGTGCGAGCGGGCTAAGTAACTTCCTCTCTCTCGGATTAGCACCCCCATTCCCTCAACCGCTGAACGATATCCTCGCGATCCCCACTCAAAAGAGTTCGAACATCAATAAGTACCCAATCCTTGTGGATCCTAGACAATATCGCGACCGTTCCTAAACGTAAAAACGCTTCTAACTCGATGACACTTCCTTGAATTGGACGAATGGCACAAACCGATGTTGGAAGCTCCACTGTGGGCCAAGCTCCGCCGCCCACTTGAGAGACATCTTCTTTCAACTCAACGGCAATTTTCGGATTCGCCAGAAGTGCCGTGACCAGTTCAGACGCAGCTTTATGTAGTGTCTCTAAAGGTGCTGAGAGCATCCTCCAGACGGGAATCTCATCAATTCCTCCGTTTTCGTATAAGCGCAAGGTTCCTTCAAGAGCAGCTAAGGTTAATTTATCCACCCTCAGGGCTCGAGTTAATTGATTTGCTCTCAGGAGCTTAATATGTTCTTTTTTGCCGACAATAATCCCTGCTTGCGGACCTCCAAGCAATTTATCTCCACTAAACGACACGAGAGCAAGCCCTGCTTTAATCGTTTGTTTGATGGTTGGTTCAATAGGAAACCCGAGAGTAGCGCCATCAAAGAAACTTCCGCTCCCAAGGTCCTCCATCACTGGTAAGCCTCGCTTTTCCCCAAGCTCCACCAGCTCAGCTCCGGACACGGAATGCGTAAATCCTTCCACACGGTAATTGCTTGTATGAACCTTTAATAACAACGCTGTTTCTGGTCCAATAGCCAATTCGTAATCCCTAAGCCAAGTCTTATTCGTGCTTCCCACTTCCACAAGCTTAGCCCCACCAGCTTTTAAGACCTCTGGAATTCGAAAGGACCCGCCCACTTCCACCAACTCGCCGCGCGAAACAATGACCTCTTTCCCTTGAGCAAACGTATTCATCATTAATAATACCGCAGCTGCATTGTTATTAACTACCATAGCCGCTTCAGCACCTGTCAAACGACAAAGGAGCTCTTCAACATGAACATAGCGCGAGCCCCTCGCCCCAGTTTCGATATTCAATTCAAGATTGCTGTACCTTTCAGCTTGCTCTGCGACGAACCGAGCAACCTCGGGGGCAAGCAGAGCCCTTCCGCAATTGGTATGTAAAACAACCCCCGTAGCATTGATTACACGTCTTAGATTAAATTCGGCACCTGTCAACTCTCGACGAAGTTCGTTTAAAATCCACGGCCAAAGCGAGGATTCAAACTCATCAAACGATGTCGAATTGATCGAATTTCTAGTGACTTGTTCCCTTGCCCTTTGTAAAACCTGTCGAACTCCCTGAGTTAAACGGGGCAATTGCCTCTCATTCGTCAAAAACGGACTGAATTCCGCTTCAAGATCCAACCGAGAAACCACTTCATGAACAGCGGGAAGTGCCCTTAATCGCTTTTGTTTCTCTTGTTCCACCGATTTCGACTCCTTTTGTGCCATAATCATAATCGACCAATTTTACTTAATCTGGCCCCACACTTTTTAGGATTTCGACAGCACGTTTAGCATATGATAAAGGAAAATTAACACCACAAATATATAGGACATAATCCGGGGCAACAAAACTTTGTTATTTGCTGAAGTTATCCGCCATCTGGCCGCTGACTTTAACTTTCGACTTCAAGGAGGTATTCCATGTCAACCATCCGTTCAACTCCCCAACACCAACAGTCTGTTCATCAAGCAGTTATAATTCCCTTTAAACCATCTCACGCAAAAGCACAGTTCCATCCTTGTATTTTTTGTGGTCAAACAATGAAAGTCCATCATTTTAAAGGTAAAACCGTATGCATACACTGTCTGCGCCAAATCCCAGCTATTTTTTCCTTTGGATAAAGAAAAGGGAAGCAAACGCTTCCCTTTTCCCTACCTTCTTCCTTTTTAGCCTAGTGAAGGCTTATTGAAAGAAGCATTAAGCGTTTGTACAGCCTTAACGGAAATGAGACTCTTCCCGTGTTCGGACAGAAAAACACCTGTTGTGGCTACAATTTCTCCATATTCATCAAGAATTGCTTCAGCCAATAACCTTTTCTTTCCCGTCCCCAAGCGATTAAGCACAAGGTAGTATTCGTTTTCAAACTCATAAAGGCTTGAACGCAGCTGATTAAAATCTGGTAAACGCCCAACCGCCGAAATAAGGTCTTCAAAATCCGCAAAAACATAGACCAATTCAGTAACCCGGCCCTTAGGGATCTTTCGAACCACCTTTTCTTTACCGGAACCCTCGCCTTGTTCCTCTTGCTTCATAATGGTAATTACAAATTCATCATTTGAGGCAACGGTTGCCTGGATCCAGAAAGGTTGATCTAAATTAAATTCCACTTCTTCTCTTGCTTGCGCTATAAGCTCCCAAAACAACTGCTCCGTCTTAGCAGATCGTTGAAATAGATCAGCCATCGTAATATCCCTGTCAGTTAGTTCTGTCAAAGAGATAAAGATGCGGATGGTATGCTCGTTAACCTTTTGGACACGCATATCCCCACTCTCCTTTCCGCATCAAGTTATTACTTTATCTTATTCTCATTATAGCATATTACGCCATAACTTTTTCTGTGAAATTCATGGGAAGAAGGCTTGACCATCTTATCCCCAGATTAACCACAGCACACTTAACCCACTTGAATAAGTTTATATTTCCTACTTCCTAATCCGATCTTTTCTCCGTAGGAAAGCTGAATCGTCCAGTCTACGTCTGGGAATAGTACTCGAAACTTATCATGTTCAGCATGACGTTCACCGAGCTCTGAGTGCGGATCGCCATGTGCCTGGTTGACTAAGTCCACAGCCGCTTGGTCAATAGCGATCGGATCTTTGGAAGCGAGTATTCCAATATCTGCGACAATCGGTACATCATTCCAACCACAACAATCGCAAAGCGGCGAAACATTGGTCACAAAAGTTATGAACCCGGCTTTCCCCACTTTATCTTTAAGGACACCCATCGTATACTCGGCTATTTTTTCCTGAATAATGTCAGCTTCTGTCTTCCAGTTGATCGCAATGGCCCTAACTGGACAGGTGACCGTACATTCACCGCATCCGATGCATTTATCCTGGGAAATCTTCGCTTTACCTTCTACGACAATAGCATTTGCCGGGCACCATTTAGCACATTTACCACAGGCAATGCAGGTCTCCTCATTAATCTCAGGCAAGAGATCTGAATGCTGCTGTTGTTTACCCGCGCGGCTACCTAGCCCCATCCCCAAATTTTTTAACGTCCCTCCAAAACCAGTCGCTTCGTGTCCTTTAAAATGGGTAACAGCCAGTATCACATCCGCCTGGACTGCGGCGCTTCCGATTTTCACTTCATTAAAGTGTTTGAGGTTTACTGGCACAGAAACATAGTCTTTCCCATTTAGACCGTCGGCAATCACTAAAGGAGCCCCCACAACCGAGTAATCAAAACCATTCTCAATGGCCGTTTCTAAATGATCGACAGCATTCGAGCGGGAACCAGCATAAAGTGTGTTAGCATCGGTTAAGAAAGGACGCCCACCTTTCTGCTTAACTTGCTCTACAACACGTCGCAAAAATTGGGGTCGGACATAAGCAAGATTCCCTTGTTCCCCAAAATGCAGCTTGATTCCCACAAGGTCTTTAGGTGCAATCGTCTCAAGTAATCCTGCGCGTATAATCAAATGCTCAAATTTCTTAAGGAGACTTTCCCCCCGTTTTGTCTTCATACTCGTGAAATAAACTTCCGAACTCAACAATACCACTCCCTGTCCACTTATTACCTCGTACAGCCCTATCTTATTTGCATTTTCACGCTATTGCAAGCTTCCCACAAGCTCACAGCGTACAACTTCTCGCCTAGCCGGAAGATACAAGAGCTTAACCTGATCATCGATCTTCAATTGTTCATAGACATAAAAATCGACATAGAATTGCTTTCGTTCTGACCCATTACGTATATCCACAACATAGGAGCTTGAACCTGAGTCGAAGGCCTTTCCTTGGACTGAACCTTGGATAATACCCGGTTTAGCAAACCAATCTGGTTGGGAAAACAACAATAATTCGGTATAAATCCCTAATACGCCAACCCAGATTAAGGCTTTCCCCGTCCAGAGTATAAAGCCCCAGGCATCACGAGCATAACGCCAAATACCTACGAATTTCCAACCCATTCGGGAGAGAACAACCCCAAATATCAAAAAGAGCACGATCAAATTAGGCCAAGTCGTGCTCCACAGATAACGATAATAGTCTGCCATTTCTTACCCCTTTACAAACCAGTTATAGAAAACTTAGCTTGCCGCTAAACTTCGGGCGATGGCAAGTGTTCCCTGAAGCCAAAACTTGAACAAGGATGTTTGAGATTAGAGTGCCGCCATGGATGGCAAGGCACCGTGATGGCATGGCACCATGATGGCATGGTGTCGTTAAGGCAAGAAGGGACCACCTGTACAAAGCCTTAGTTACACTGATAAGCCTTATGAATGTCCTTGGGGGGATTATTTTCACTATATTCAAAGTGACAACAATTTCCTCCACTTGCTTTAACATCATAAAGCAGATGATCTACACGATCAAAAAACTTCTCAAGTGGCTCATCCTGGTAGATGGCCATCCCCATACTTAGGGTTACTGACTCACGATTCGGAAGAGATTCAAACGATCGACGAATTCTTTTCGCTATATAACAGGCTTCTTCATAATTTGTTTCGGGCAATACAAACGCAAATTCATCTCCACCAAAGCGATATACCCCATCCATGGTGCGAACAGCATCCCTGAAGACCTGGCCCGCCGAATGCAATAGCTCATTGCCTAGACGATGACCATAAGTGTCATTATAGTACTTAAATTTATCTAAATCAACAAGAATCAGGGTTAGAGAATTATGTCTTCGAAGCGCACGTTGCGACTCACATCGTATCCGTTCCTGATATGCCTTGAAGTTTCCGAGTCCCGTAAGCTCATCATGCGTTGCCAATTGTAAAAGCTTACGACGGTCTTGAGCAAGTTTATCGATGACCAACATGAAACCGACTGCCATCAATATCACACTCGCTGTTCTAAGCCAATAATTAGTTATCCCCTGAAGTAAAGTTAAGCAGAGGATACAGGCTATTCCAAAAAGGAAAGGACGAAGCTTAAACCGTTTAAATTTCAGCGCAGATTTATTGAACAATGTTCAATCCCTCCAAACGATTTATCAGAGGTAATACAGCCTTTAAATAATAAGTATATTTTCTAGTTCGCTATAGAGTTCTCATCTCCTTCTTTTTTACATTTTTTTAATATTGTGAATCACAAACAAAAGAGGAGCCATAGTTTCCAGCTCCCCTAATCGTCAAATTCAACCACGGCGTGCTATTACGCTTTAACTATTTGTTCCTTGCCAACACCGCAACTAGGGCAGGCCTTCGGTCGGCAACGACCTTCGGATGTTATGATATAACAGAGGCCATATTCAATATATAAACGTTTTCTGCAGAATCAATTACCTTTATCTGAAGTTTCTTACCGATCAAAGCACTGGGTAATTTTGCAACAAAATTTCCATTTATATCTGGTTTAACGCTTGTGATTAAAACCGGAGTTAATGGAACTGTATCATAGATATTTACCGTTGCATCCTTGTTAACACTTCCATGTATTTCTTTCGTTGTCGCAATAATACCGCTTAACTCGCCTAATCCTATGTCCACTACTGGTGGTTCAAGCTCTAGTCCCAATTTATTTATGGGTTCTTCAACGTTAACAGCGCCCAACGGGGAAGCCATTTGGCCTGCCGTAACAGTCAGTTTATAGCGATGCTTCTTATATTGAGAGCCATTGCTATTAATATCTAATTGGTAACTTCCAGTAGGCAAATAAACCTTGAATTTACCATCGATATCAGTTGCTGTTGTCCACGTCATAGTAGCGTTAGATACTTTTACAGGTACACCCCATTTTTCTGGAATTATACTTCCACCGATAGCGCCTGATTTTCCGCCACCTACTCCTGCTTCTGTCGAAATTACCAAATTTGCAGTCTTCACTGTTGGTTTTGTTGTTGTAGTTGTTCCTGTCGTTGGTATTTTGATAACAGGTAGTTTAATAGTAGGTAGTTTTATGGTTCGAGTATTCATCACACCATTATTAACGCTGAGCAAATTCAGGGAATAATCGTCATCTGCATAAATGTTAAAAGTATACTTCCCAGTTACCAAATCCTTTGTAGACGAACCAAGACGGTTGCCGCTCTTCCCTTCAAGCATTAGAAACCCTGAAAGATCATTTGGATAAACAGCTTTGAAATCGTCTGTGACAGTGACTACGAGATTTACACTTGCCAAATATGAGGTAGGTACAGTTACCGTGAATGGAACGATAATCATCTCACTAAGTTGTATATTGGCCCAGGAGGTAAGTCCATTCGTAATATATAAATGATAATCTCCCGCCGTATAAGCTCCAGACGGTGTCACTGTCACAGAGAGACCATCGGAGGACAGTTTACTCGTTGTTGCGACCTTGATTTGTTTACTATCGGTGACATAAACAGTATTACTATTCACGCTCGTACTCAAGAGCGGAGAATTAAACGTAATCGTCCAAACCTTATTAACCTCTGTCGTAGTTTTAGCCGGCCATATCTTAAAACCCAAGGTAGAAGTAGCTGCAAACACCGGCGATACGGATAGAATTAATAAACTGGTTGCTAAAAGCCAAGCAATCCACCAAGTTTTCTTAACCACGAAACCATCCTTCCTTGATGTGCTTATAAATTTTACGCTTTCCATTCATTATTATTCAGCCCCGCCATAATCCTCTGTACATAGGCCTGAGTTTCTTTATACGGCGGAACCCCATTGTATTTTTCCACCGCACCTGGACCAGCATTATACGCCGCTAAGCTCAGAGGAATATCTCCCTCAAAACGATCCAACAAATCCTTTAGGAAATGCGTTCCCCCATCCAGGTTCTGGGTGGCATCATAGGCGTTATTCACCCCATAAGAAGCCGCCGTCCCTGGCATTAACTGCATTAAACCCATTGCTCCGACAGGTGACGTTGCATTTGGATTGAACCCTGACTCTGCTTTGACAACCTGCTGAATAAGATTTGGATCAACCTGATATTTTTGAGCCATAGAATTAATGAGGTACTCTAGAGAACCAATAGTATCACCCTTCGCCTTTGGCGCTTGGACTTTATTGTAACCACTAACTTGCGCTACCCCAGAAAAGTCCTGCAAGCTACGGTTAAATTCTTGGGAAGCATTTGCTTCTCCTCCAAGAGCGGCTTTAAGTAAAGTCGCAAATAGAAGCGGATTCGATCTTCCACTTTGACCAACTCCAGACAAATCGATCTTATTCGTTTGAGTGGTCTGCCAAGAACCATTCATCTCTTGAAGTTGATATAAAAGAAGCATTTGGGCGACGTTCACTTGAATTTGGCCTCCTATCACTGTCCTAGATCGTTAGAAAAGCGTATATTGCGCTACTGAGACGTTAATTGGCTTAATCCCTGAACCTCATTACTCTCCAGAATCTGTTCTGGAATGAGTTGGATAATAATTCGATCCGGAAGATTTACGACTCCACCAATAAATGGAGCGGTAACCAACGGTGGGGGAGCATCAATAGTTTCTAAGATTCGAACCTCGCGAACTTGATCCACAGCAAAACCCACATAATTTCCATGAACTTCTGTAATTAAGGCAAAGGTATTCTTAGTCTCCTGCGGGTCCGAACTTTCCGTTGTCACTTTTGTATGATCAATTCCAAATCGCACATGCAAATCGACGAGAGGGATCGCCATACCTCGAATATTAATTAAACCAGTTACATACAAAGGGGCTTTTGGAATTGTACGCACCTCTTCTAAACGGGTTATTTCTCGAACAACTTCAATGGGCATCGCATACTCTTCTTGTCCTAAAGTGAAAACGACAACTTGCACTGCCATCCTGACACATCCTCTACACTATATCTTCCCGACCTCATTAACGGCCTTACTTAACATCTCGTCCTGGGTCTGAATTATTTTTTGATTAGCTTCATAGGCTTTCATGACCGACATCATTTGTACCATTTGTCCAGAAAGGTCGACATTAGAGGTTTCTATCGCTCCCTGCTTAACTTGTGCACCATTCGAAACCTGAACTGGTTGAGACGAGCTATATAAGGATTGCCCTTCACGTTGTGAAGCATTATCCTGAATCTCCACAACCCTCAAGCGATCGAGACTTATTCCTTTGTCTATAATTGTGCCATCTGCGCTTACCCTAAAATCGGAACTGAGAGGTCCTATAGGGCCATTTCCTCCTAGTACAGCAAATCCATCGGGAGTCTCAAGCATCCCGTTGATATCCCTCTGAAAATGTCCATTACGCGTATACCGTTCTCCAGCTGGAGTCTGGACTACAAAGTATCCTGGCGAAGTTAAAGCCAAGTCCGTATTGATACTCGTCGTCTCTAAAGCTCCTTGAATATTTGACAGAGTAAGACGGTCAACCCCTACCCCTCTTCCCATTTCGCCAACCTCTAAAACCTCGGTAGCCTGGTTTCCTCCCATACGTTGAATCAACATCGATGGAAAAGAAATATTACTAGCAAGTTGTTCTTTATAGCCTGGGGTCTTTAAATTGACAACATTATCTCCAATAACTTCACTTTGGGTTTGCGCGGCCAACATACCTGTGGCTGAAGTATATAATCCTCGTATCATGTTTACCCCGCCTTTGTTAATTACTTACTTTAAAACCATCCGCAACAATCCAAGCTGAGAAGAAATGGTACGAGTAAGGGAATTGTAATACAGACCATTTTCAGCTACGTAAGTCATCTCTCGGTCGACATCGACGTTATTTCCATCATTGCGCAATGTAGTTTCGCGATCCGTCACAATCCCTGAACCATTTCCTTCTTCAAGACCGCGCAGATGCTTTGGCACCGTCAGCTTCATGGGCAGAACTCCACTCGTTTCACCCAAAGCAGTGCCGAGAACTGCCTGGAAATCAACATCCGAGCGTTTAAAGTTCGGAGTGTCTATATTAGCTACATTATTAGACAAGACCTGTTGCCTCACACTCGAAGCCTCAAGTCCTTTCTGCAAAACATTCAATACTGGTCCATCTAACCAACCAGCCATAAATTTACCTCCTCAGGGCATTAGCAATTCCCCACATTTGATCTCCGTCCTGAACCAATCTAGCATTCACTTGATAAGCTCTCTGAACCTGTATGAGATCTGTCATCGAAGTAGCTAAGTCCACATTAGACTGCTCCAGAGACTGACCACGAATCGTTCCAAGTACCAGATTGCCAGCTGTGGTGCTACCTGGCTGTCCGACCTGTGGTTGACCTGAATTAACAGTAGGCACGAAAAGATTGTTTTCATTTCTTAGTAACCCCTCAGGATTCTGAAACCCTGCCAAAACAAGCTGTCCAAATACCATACTTTTC
>NZ_JYNH01000095.1 GCF_000960765.1 Desulfosporosinus sp. I2
ACTATCTCTAACGAGGTAGTCATTTTTGTGTTAGTTATTATGTACTAATTAGATGAGGCACCGGGGTTCCACCCGTTCGGGATCCACACTGCAGGAGTGTGCGTCACGAGTCGCAGTGTGGCGAAAAGCTCGTCCGCTTTTCGTATACCGAACACGGAAGTTAAGAATCCACACTGCAGGAGTATGCGTCACAAGTCGCAGTGTGGCGAAAGGCTCATCCTTCGCCACTAAGTCTTCCTTTGTGGTAGGTGGCTCGGCGATACTCATCCTCATCGCGATAGTATTCGTTAAGGGACGTGCGCATTCGGCGATACTCTCCACCGGAGAATATCGTCACCGGACACTATCGTGCCTTTCGTTCCAGGTCCAAGGATACTTGGAGCATAGCTCCTGGGAAAGTAGGATCCACACGGCTGGAGCGTTCGTCATAGGACGCCGTGTGGTGAAAGTCTCATCCGACTTTCGTATCGCCAGGTAAACAAGCAAAATGACTATCTCTAACGAGGTAGTCATTTTTGTGTTAGTTATTATGTACTAATTAGATGAGGCACCGGGGTTCCACCCGTTCGGGATCCACACTGCAGGAGAGTGCCTTATAAGTCGCAGTGTGGCGTTATGCTCCCCTTCTCGCCACGAAGTGTTCCTTTAGGGTGGGTGGCTCGGCGATACTCATCCTCAGTGTGTATAGCCTAATACCACCGTACGTCCCAAGAAGTTCGACCTCTTAGGTTGTGGGAGTACGTCACTTTGCTTAGTAATATTCTTTAGTAATAGAGTAACTTTTCCCCAATAAAAATGTAGTCTTTTCGACAGGATACATGATAGTATGTAGGTATGTTTATATTAAAGTATTAAAGGATATCTCAGAAGTCCTAGGGTCAGGCATTATCGACACTATCTGATGATTAGGATTTATGCAACGATAATAGCTAGTAAAGTAGTTTGGTAGTTAATAGTTTCAAGAAATATGTTGAATCTCTGAGTGAAAAGGGAGGAAAGTAACATATGTCATCAAAACTTGATGATTCCGTTGCCCAAAAAATAGTGGATTTTATTTATGGAAATAGTGGATATCATGGTATCGTTTGTGATGATACAGGAACAATCATTGCTGATTCAAATTCTGCTCAATCAAGAATAGGAATTCAACATAAGGGAAGTATGGAAATATTAACCAATGGTAATGATTTTGCATATGTCACTGCCGCAGATGCTGAAGCTACTGAAGGCCGATCCAAAGAGGGCTTTAGTGTGGTCATTAAAGCAGACGGTAGAATAATTGGTACATTTGCGGTTGCAGGGCCGTTAGCGATCGTTGAACCAGTTGCTAAAATAGCGGCTGGTATAGTAGTTATGATGTTCAGGGATGAAGAATTAAAAGAGATTATTCGCAATCAAGTTCAAAGTTTGAGCACTTCGGTTGAACAAGCTGCAAGTGCAGTACAACAAACAGCCGCTTCTGCCCAAGAGGTAGCTTCTATAAGCCAAATTATTGCAGAAGAAGCCCAAGAAGGAAAAAACCAGTTGCAGTCCACATCTGGCATTTTAGAACTTATTCGGAGAGTAGCTAAGCAAACTAACCTTTTAGGATTGAATGCTGCAATTGAAGCCGCGCGAGCTGGTGAACAGGGTCATGGCTTCTCAGTAGTTGCTGGAGAAGTACGAAAACTTGCAGAGGAAAGTAATCGTTCAGCTAATCAGATAAGCGCTATATTACTAGAATTTCAAGCTATTATCCAAAAAATTACGGAGAATTCCCTACGTAACAGTGCCATCACTCAAGAGCAGGCAAAGGCTAATCAGGAAATTGCTCAGTTAGTTGAAGGAGTGCTGCAAGTGAGCAGCAAATTGCAATCATTGTCTGCTAGCCTATAATCGTAAAAATAATAGTAGCTGTGGTTACTGTAGAAGATAATTTGTTAAGGGAAATTCTTTAACCGTTTTTGTATAAGGGGCAAAAAAAGACTACCTTTTGTGGTAGTCTTTTTTTGAGTTATCAAAGTAATTGATTCAATACATGAATTTTCTTCGGCAAGAGTTATTGGTCAGCGTGTTTATCTTTTTCATGTTTACAGGCGTCATATTCAAAGCGGAACTTCTGGTTACAATAAGAACAATGCACGAATTTCCCATCAGGTGCTTGTATTGGCATAATACCCACCTCCTTGCACACGATTCTAACCAGGTTTAATAATTTTTATACTTTTTACTTATAGGTGTGTGCGCTTTATTAACTTTTTCATAATATGGGTATGAGGTGAGGAAGATGTGGAGTAGGTGGAGCAGAGATATAAAGGCGGAATTGCAGTGGATGAAACGTAATTTTGTGCGTCGTTGGCAACTGGATACTCCAACAGGGATTATGGGCATGCTAGTAATAATATCAGCGCTATTGTTGTTTGTTGTAATTGGAAGTGGGATTGCACGTATCTTTCGGTCATTAGTTCCATGGGTTTCAGGGTCGAGAGTTGAAGAAATCTACTGGTACTCAATTAGCTTTGGAATAAAAACCAGTTTTTTATTCATTATTTTTAGTGCCTCACTTATTATATTTTTTCTCCGTAAGTTTTCCGAACGGCATTAGTAATAAAACAGTTATTGCATAAGCGCGACTCGGAATTGTGCTGTTAAAGGAAAACTCGATTTAATAATAGGTTAGTATTTAAGAATACATAAATTAGAACATTTAAAAAAATAATAACTATAAATGATGATTTTATCCTAAACTCTTCCGGCAAAATTTACTAATTTAAGTTCTAAGACAAATAGAGAGAAAATAGAAATAAACAGTGGACAAACTATAGATAATGTCGTTTTATAATTCTTGCATAGGGTGTACACCTATGTTAAAATTTATTGGTTGAAAGGGGTGGAATTTGTGGATTTTTTGTCTGGCATTTCAGGTACGCAAGTATTTAATATCATAATGGTTCCAGTACAAGTGGTTATAATCTTTTTAACCTTCTATTATTTTATCCTTTCTATGTTTGGGTTGTACAGGAAACAAGAGGTGAAGATACTTAAGCCAGAAAAGAGTTTTGCTATTGTCGTGGCTGCACATAACGAAGAAACGGTCATTGGGCCGTTAGTGGAGAATCTGCTACAACTTGACTATCCGAAAAAACTATACGATATCTTTGTTGTAGCTGATAATTGTACAGATAAAACGGCTTTAATTGCGAGGGGTTCTGGAGCCATTGTCCATCGGAGATTTAATACTGAGAAACGTGGAAAGGGTTATGCACTCGAATGGATGTTCCATCGTTTATTTCGGTTAGAGCGTCAATACGATGCAATAGTTATTTTCGATGCGGACAACCTAGTTAAGGAAAACTTCCTTTTTGAGATGAATAGTAAGCTATGCCAAGGTCATAAAATCGTTCAATGCTACCTGGATTCAAAAAATCCATTTGACACATGGGTGACTAATACGTTCTCTATCGCATTCTGGGTCACGAATCGTTTGCTCCAGCTTGCTAGGTACAATACTGGCCGTCTTTCGAACGTTTTGGGTGGGACAGGTATGTGTATTTCGACGAATGTCCTTAAGGAATTTGGATGGGGAGCGACTTCCTTAACGGAAGATTTAGAGTTTAGTATGAAAGCGCTATCCCATGGCATTAAGACGACTTGGGCACATGATGCAGTGGTTTACGATGAAAAGCCTTTAACGTTTATTCAATCTTGGTATCAACGGAAACGATGGGCACAGGGTCAAGTTGATGTCGCGGGACGTTATTTCTTCCCTCTGATTATTAAGGGACTACGTGAAAGGAAATTCATGTATATAGATGCCGCTATTCACCTTTTCCAACCGGCGCTAGTCATGATTGCGACCTTTTTTATGCTTACAAATCTTATTGCTGCAGTTCAAATTCACTATACTCAGGTATTCACCTTAGTAATGCCTTGGACTGGATGGCAGATTTTATCCGCTTTCCAATATCTTTACCCAGTTGCTGCATTGGCACTTGATCGATTACCATGGCGTGCTTATGTGGGACTCATTCTCTATCCGATTTTTATCTATAGTTGGATACCCATTGTCTTCTTAGGATTTATTAATCGTAAAGACAAGCAGTGGTCTCACACCAAACATACTCGCTCTATAAGTATAGAAGAGGTAGTTGTTAAACAGAAAAAAGTATCGACTAATTAAGGAGGAGGCTCAACCCTCCTCTCTATTTATGCTATTGGATAGGTATAAGTTTCTGGTAAGCATAAGGCAACTAAGGCGGCCACCTTTGCGCTAGTATTTAGAAAACAAAGGAAAATAACTTTACTTTGTTTTCTAAATGCAATAGGTTACTCTTGGAAAATGACATAATTTAGCGTAGATAAACCTTTAAAAAAGCTTTGACACAAAGCGTATTTTTGTGTATACTGATAATCGTCAGTTCTCGGGTGATTAGCTCAGTTGGTAGAGCGCCTGCCTTACAAGCAGGATGTCGGCGGTTCGAGCCCGTCATCGCCCACCATACACGATATTCGAAGTTTAAACATCGAACATCGAACATCGTACCTCGAACCTCGATCTTGGCCCCGTGGTGTAGTGGTTAACATGCCTGCCTGTCACGCAGGAGATCGTCGGTTCAAGTCCGATCGGGGTCGCCATACTCGATGTCCGAAGATCGTGATTCGAGGTTTGAAAGGTGAAGGTAAAACTTTACAAGGTAGAACCTAAAATGACGAATCTTGAGAGGAATACTGAGTTCGAATATCTAATTTCGAACATCGTACCTCGAATATGCCTCGGTAGCTCAGTCGGTAGAGCAGAGGACTGAAAATCCTCGTGTCGGCGGTTCGATTCCGTCCTGAGGCACCATGCGGGTGTAACTCAGTGGTAGAGTGTCACCTTGCCAAGGTGAAAGTCGCGAGTCCGAATCTCGTCACCCGCTCCACCCAATAATTTCCCTGGCGGCATAGCCAAGTGGTAAGGCAGAGGTCTGCAAAACCTCTATTCCTCAGTTCAAATCTGAGTGCCGCCTCCAATTAATTTGCCGATGTGGCGTAACTGGCAGACGCACGGGACTTAAAATCCCGCGGAGTAACATCCGTACCGGTTCGATTCCGGTCATCGGCACCATATGGGTTTGTAGCTCAGCTGGTTAGAGTACCGCGTTGACATCGCGGGGGTCGGAGGTTCGAGTCCTCTCAAACCCACCATATGAATATTTTAAGCTTCTCTTCGGAGGAGCTTTTTTCACACCCATAAACCAATGGTTTTCCAAGACTCCCTTAGATTTAGTTACGATTTGTTAATTTGTACAAGTGATTCTCTTTCGAGTTATAATAGGGGAAAATCTCAAGATAGGTGGGGTTAAGCTATGCGTATTGTCGTTGCTCCAGATTCATTCAAAGGGAGCCTATCGTCGATTGAAGTTGCAAATGCGATGGAAGAGGGAATATTATCTGTTTTTCCAGATGCCCAGGTCATCAAAGTACCTATTGCCGATGGGGGTGAAGGAACTACAGAATCATTGGTTAAAGCGACTCGTGGCCGATTCATGAATAATAAAGTAATTGGACCGTTAGGGAATCTAGTTGAAGCGTGCTGGGGGATTCTTGGTGATGAACAAACTGCCGTGATTGAGATGGCTGCAGCGTCAGGGCTTACGTTAATAGCCACGGGAGAACGAAATCCGCTGATTACAACGACCTATGGGACGGGTCAACTTATCAAAGCTGCCCTTGATCATGGGATCCGAAAGTTGATTATTGGGATTGGCGGTAGTGCTACTAACGATGGTGGAGCAGGAATGGCAAGAGCATTGGGCATAAAATTTCTTGATTCTTCAGGGAATGAATTGCCTAATGGGGGTGCAGCGTTAAGAGATTTAGAGAAGATTAACTGTACAGAGCTAGACCCTCGCTTAGCTGAAACGACGATATTAGTGGCTTGCGATGTTGATAATCCGCTCTGCGGTGTGCGCGGGGCCTCAGCTGTTTATGGACCTCAAAAAGGAGCTACTCCAGCCATGGTCGAAGAGTTAGATCAGGCGCTTAAACACTACTCGTTGATTGCTAAGGTAACTACTGGCAAAGACGTCGCGGAGTACCCTGGTGCAGGGGCTGCTGGAGGGCTGGGCGCAGGTTTAATGATTTTTGCCTCAGCCCAACTTAAACCTGGTGTTGAAATTGTCCTTGAGGCTACAAATTTTGAGGAAAAAGTTAAACATGCTGATGTGGTGATTACTGGTGAAGGGCGAACTGATTTTCAAACAGCTCATGGAAAGGCACCTGTCGGCGTAGCCTCGCTTGCCCAAAATTATAATGTTCCTACGATATGTATTTCTGGAGGGCTCGGTACGGGTTATGAGGATGTGTTACAAAAAGGAATAAAGGGGCTAATGAGCATCGTATCCCAGCCAATGACCTTAGAGGAATGCATGGACTCTGCTGGAGAGCTTGTTAAGGCTGCTACTAGTAGACTTTGTCAGTTGATCCATGTTGGGATGACTATCGGCTCAGGAATAAGCAGGACCAATGATGATGCATAGGCATGACGGTCGTTCATTGATATTTTTGCGATTGTCTAATATACTTAATAATGTTCTTTTTACTACGAATAATTTCGTGAGGAGATTATTCGTACTATATATTGATTGAAATGTGTCGAATGATTAGGGCTAGAAAGGTGGTGGCTTTTATGCATTTACTTGATCAAGGCAAGGCACCAATATATGAAGCACTGTTAAAATACAAATCTATGCGGGTTGTACCGTTTGATGTGCCAGGACATAAGCAAGGCAGAGGTAACCCCGAACTCACGGAATTTTTGGGTGAGAAATGTCTTTCAGTGGATGTTAATTCTATGAAGCCGCTAGATAATCTTGCTCATCCCGTCTCAGTAATCAAAGAAGCTGAAGAACTGGCAGCAGATGCTTTTGGTGCAGACCACGCTTTCTTTATGGTTAATGGCACGACATCAGCTGTTCAGGCTATGATTATGAGCGTGTGTAAACAGGGCGAAAAGATTATTATGCCGCGTAATGTTCATAGAAGTGCCATTAATGCTCTTATCATTAGTGGAGCAATTCCTGTTTATGTGAATCCCGGTGTCAATAATATGTTGGGGATACCACTAGGCATGTCCATGGATGAAGTTAAAAGAGCCATCAATGAAAATCCAGATGCCAAAGCAATTTTTATCAATAACCCTACTTATTATGGTATATGTTCCGACTTAAGAGCCATTACTGAGCTTGCCCATCGCCATAATATGTATGTCTTAGTCGATGAAGCGCATGGAACCCATTTCTACTTTGGAGCGGATATGCCAGTTAGTGCGATGGCAGCGGGAGCAGATATGTCTGCAGTCAGTATGCATAAAACAGGTGGGTCATTGACCCAAAGCTCATTTTTACTAAAAAATGCCCGTCTTAGCACAGGTCATGTGCGCCAAACGATTAACCTAACACAAACTACCAGCGGTTCCTATCTGCTGCTTTCGTCTCTCGATATTTCTAGACGTAACCTAGCTTTAGACGGAAAAAACATTTTTGGAAAGGCCACTTCTCTTGCCAACTATGCGCGGGAAGAAATCAATAAAATTGGTGGCTATTATGCTTTTTCCACAGAACTTATTAATGGGAATTCGGTGTTTGATTTTGATCAAACTAAGCTGTCAATTCATACTAGAGAAATTGGGCTGGCAGGAATTGAGGTTTATGACATTCTCCGTGATGATTATGGAATTCAGATCGAATTCGGAGATATCGGGAATATCTTGGCCATTATCTCGGTTGGAGATCGCGCCTTGGCGTTGGAACGACTGGTATCTTCTTTGTCTGAAATAAAAAGACTATATATGAAGGATAAAACGGGAATGCTTGATCATGAGTATATTAATCCAGAGGTGGTTATGGCACCACAGCAAGCCTTCTATTCCGAGCAACGTTCTGTCGCCATCAAAGACAGTACAGGGTATATAAGCGGAGAATTTGTGATGGCTTATCCGCCAGGTATTCCTATTTTGGCTCCAGGAGAACGAATAACAGAGGAAATTATTGATTATATTGCTTATGCTAAGTCAAAGGGTTGCTTTCTGACAGGGACAGAGGATATGGACATCAAAAACATTAGAGTAGTGGAGGTTTAATAATTATGGAATTATGGTATACGGAACAGCATACTGACGACGTTCGCTTTTCCATTAAAGTGGATAAGCCTCTCTATACAGGTCAGAGCGAGTTCCAAAGAATTGACGTCTTTATTTCTAAGGAATTTGGGACTTTCTTTACCCTAGATGGCTTGATGATGGTCACTGAAAAAGACGAATTTATTTATCATGATATGATTGTTCATGTGCCTATGGCAACCAACCCAAACATTAAAAATGTTTTGGTGATTGGTGCGGGGGATGGCGGAACAGTAAGAGAACTGACACGTTATAGTACCATTGAAAACATAGATATGGTTGAGATAGATAAATTGGTTGTTGATGTGTGCAGAGAATATTTGCCCCAGACCGCCTGTAAACTGGATGATCCCAGAGTACACTTGTATTTTGAAGATGGGCTGAAATTTGTCCGCTCCAAAGCAGCTGCCTATGATTTAATCATTGTTGATTCAACCGATCCTTTCGGACCAGGGGAAGGACTGTTTACAAAAGAGTTTTACGGCAACTGTTCCAAAGCTTTAAAAGAAGATGGAATCCTTGTCAATCAGCACGAAAGTCCCTATTATAAGGAATATGCCAGGTCCATGCAAAGAGCACACAAACGGATTAAAGAATTTTTCCCAGTTTGTAGGGTTTATCAGGCGCATATCCCAACCTATCCGTCGGGTCACTGGCTGTTTGGTTTTGCCTCAAAAACGTACGATCCACTGACCGATATAGACGAGCAAGCGTGGAACAGCTTGGAGATTAAGACAAAGTATTACAACACTGAGATTCATAAAGGGTGCTTTGCGCTACCTAACTACGTAAAAGAGCTACTAGTAAGTGCAGAGGAATAGGAATAGAGGAAAGCTGGTTTAGGTGGCGGTTGGCCATCGGATAAAGGCATGCCTAAGCATGGAGGCGCCAGTCTTTTCAAACCTAAATAGCAAATGAAAGTCTCCCGAATAGGAGACTTTTTATAGTTTATATTAACTAGTACAAGTAAAGGGATACCTATGGGTGTCCCTTTACTTGTACTAGCGCTTAAGGGCAACTAAGGCGGCCGCCTTCGCCAAGGCTAACTAGAAGGCTAATTCGTGCGAAGACAGTGTCTTCGCTCCGCTAAGCTAACACGTGCGAAGACAGTGTATTCGGGCGCCAGCCAAGTTTTCTTTATCCCTTTTAGGGCTGAATTTGCTATTAGCTTTTTCTTTTAGGAATGAAATATTGCGTTTTTGGAAATATTAAGGAGTGTCACTAGCGTTTAAAAAATAAAAAATGCTAGGAGATTGGCCTAACCGAAATATGGCTTAAAGAAGGTCATATACTCTATTATGGAGGGGTGCCAGTGGAACATTCCGTGCAATTAGGGACGCAATACTACCGGGAGAGTATCTGTTCACGTTTGCTCCAACTACGTGACCGCGAAAAACTCCCCTTTCAAATTATAGAACATCAGCATGGGAAACGTTGGATTATTAAGTGTCAGTTTCAAGACCATTCATTAAAGGCCACAGAAAATGAAGCGATGGTCCAAAAAATTCATCGTTACTATCTAGCCAATGCTTTAGCAGAAACAATTTTACATCATTGGGAAAAAGACCACGTTGTACAAATTCTTAAAAAAAAGCAATACCTAAAACAAAATAACTGGCAGGTAATTCTCAATAAGGCTTTGGATTATTTGAATAATGGACTAGGGCAGGTTCAAGGCTATCATGTTAACCGTAAGACGATCCTAGTCACCCAGATTTTAAGTTGCTTAGCTCAAAGCACTGTTTTTGACATAGAGGGGTTTTTGAAATTCCGTGCCCAGGAGTATAGAAATGAAGTAAGCAAAGCAGTAGAATACGCGATTGATGAGTATGTTCTTGAAAAAGAATATTTAGAATTTATTCAACTGTTAAAGCATTTCGTGGATAGTCAAAGACCACGTCTGGAGTGTTTACATGTCGGAATGACACCCCAAGGGAAATTCCATCTATATAATAGTGAAGGAGTCAAAGTAACTCATCATTTCCTTGAAGACTATCAACTTGATAATATTCATGAGCTAGGATATGAAGATTTATTGGTGAGTGCTCTAATAGCCGTCGCACCTCGTCAAATTACGTTGCATATACGTTATGATGGTTACAAAGATACCTTACAAACAATTCGAAGCGTTTTCGGAGATCGAGTGTGTGATTGTAAAGGCTGTTCTCTCTGTGAAAAGTTTTGACAAATAAGTGAGTAACTTGTTATAATAAGTCAGTTCGGTGAA
This sequence comes from Desulfosporosinus sp. I2, assembly GCF_000960765.1. Taxonomy (GTDB): domain Bacteria; phylum Bacillota; class Desulfitobacteriia; order Desulfitobacteriales; family Desulfitobacteriaceae; genus Desulfosporosinus. The sequence goes on from NZ_JYNH01000095.1 coordinate 10,368, forward strand.
TCTAGTTTAAAACGTTGACAGGGAGAGTATTCTGAAACTACCGTGCAAGAGAGGGAACGCCAAGGCTGAAAGCTTCCTCATGGACGTACAGGAGAAAACCACCCTTGAGTGTTGGGCTGAAATTTAGTAAGCTCTGCCGTTCCCCGCGTTAAGGGAAATCGAGTGAGAGGTGCATTTTTGAACCTTTCAATTGGGTGGAACCACGGAAGTAGAACTTTCGTCCCTATTTAGGGACGGGAGTTTTTTATTATTAATAATGTACTAAGGAGTGAAATAATATGATTAAGGTCACCTTAAAAGACGGCACAATTCGCGAGGTTGAACAAGGAACTACCATCGCAGAATTGGCATTATCTATCTCTCGGGGACTCGCGAAGGTTGCTGTTGCAGGGAAAGTCAACGATAAGACGAAAGATCTTTCCTATCCACTGACCGAAGATGCGGCTGTGGAGATCGTAACGCTTGATAGTGAGGAAGGATTAGACGTTTTAAGACATTCTACAGCGCATTTAATGGCTGAGGCTGTAGGAAATCTCTTTCCTGGGACTAAATTTGGGATTGGGCCCGCAATTGCCAAAGGGTATTACTATGACTTCGACTCAGAACATGTCTTTACTCCTGAGGACCTGGTAAGTATTGAAAAGGAGATGAATCGACTCGTTAAAGAAAAGCATTCTTTCCAACGAAGAGAAGTCTCCCGAGCAGAGGCCCTTTCTCACTTTGGCAAATTGGGAGAAAAGTATAAAGTTGAACTGATTGAGGGACTTCCTGACGATGCAACGATTTCAATGTATACGCAAGGGAACTTTACAGACCTTTGTGCCGGACCACATCTTCCTTCTACAGCAAATATTAAGGCCTTTAAGCTCATGAGCTTAGCAGGTGCATATTGGCGTGGGAGTGAAAAGAATAAAATGCTTCAGAGGATCTACGGAACTGTGTTTGCTAAACCAGCAGACCTAGAAGATCACTTGTTTAAATTGGAAGAGGCTAAGCGACGGGACCATCGTAAACTTGGTTTGGAACTTGATCTCTTTAGCTTACATGAAGAGGGCCCCGGTTTTCCGTTTTTCCATCCTAAAGGCATGATCTTGCGTAATGCGCTGGAAGATTTTTGGCGGCAGGAACACCGGCGACGTGGATATCAAGAGATCAAGACTCCTATTATTCTCAATCGCTCGATGTGGGAACAATCGGGACACTGGGATCATTACAAGGAAAACATGTATTTTACAGAAATTGACGATCAAGATTTTTGCGTGAAACCCATGAACTGTCCGGGTGGCATGATCATGTATAAGACAAAAATGCGCAGTTATCGTGACCTCCCGCTTCGTGTAGGGGAACTGGGACTTGTACACCGCCATGAACTTTCGGGTGCACTCCACGGCTTACTACGTGTTCGAAACTTTACTCAGGATGATGCGCATATTTTTATGCTCCCTTCTCAAATCAATGAAGAACTCATTGGGGTTATTGAACTAGTTGACTATTTCTATAAAGTGTTTGGTTTTGAATATAATGTCGAATTATCGACCCGGCCTGAAGATTCTATGGGCTCGGATGAGGATTGGGAAACAGCCACCAAGGCCCTTCAGGCAGCCTTAGAAGATAAGGGGATCGAATACAAGATTAATCCTGGGGATGGAGCCTTCTATGGACCCAAGATCGACTTTCATGTCAAGGATTGCCTCGATCGGACCTGGCAGTGTGGAACGATTCAACTCGATTTCCAAATGCCCGAGAAGTTTGACTTATCCTATATCGGGGAAAGACGGTCAAAAGCATCGCCCAGTCATGGTTCACCGGGTTGTGTATGGAAGTATTGAACGATTTATTGCTCTGCTGACAGAGCACTATGCGGGCGCATTCCCCGTCTGGCTGGCACCGATTCAGGTTCGAATCCTGCCGATTAGTGAGCGGCATCACGAGTACGCCAAGTCGCTAGCTTCGCGTCTCAATGAATTAGATATCAGGGTGGAAACGGATGAACGCAAAGAAAAGATTAGCTATAAGATTCGAGAGGCTCAAACTGAAAAGATCCCTTATACTTTAGTCGTTGGAGACCAGGAAGCCGAATCTAATAGGGTGGCAGTCCGCAGATATGGTCAAGGGGATGCCGGAGAAAAAATGTCGGTTGATGAGTTTAGTGCGTTAATCCAAGAAGAAATTAAGAGTAAGAGACTTTTAAAGGCTAATCTTAAAGAGGAATAATTGTCTCGGGGATTTCGAGCAGCATGAGAGTCTATGTATTCATCGCATTGTCAATGATAGAGAACTGCAAGATGTAAAGATGACATGTTGACATGAGAAGGTTTTTGATGTAAGATGTTTAAGTCAAGTAGAAGCCATCCGCTTCTCACCTTACGACGTTCGTTGTTAAGGTATCTTCTGGTCTTGAGCTTAGTTGTGCTCGTGATTATATAGAAGACGGGTGGTAATTCATCCGTCTTTTTTGTTTGTGCTAAATAAATTTTTTGGAGGTGGTTTCTTATTAGCAAGGACTTAAGACTCAATGACGAAATCCGGGTTCGGGATGTTCGTCTCGTCGGAGAAGAAGGAGAACAACTTGGGATCATGGCGACTAGAGATGCCTTGAGCCTCGCAATCGGGAAATCGTTAGATCTTGTGGAGATTGCACCGACGGCCAAACCCCCAGTCTGTAAACTAATGGACTATGGCAAGTACAAATACGAGCAGGCCAAACGGGACAAAGAAGCTCGTAAAAAGCAAAAGAGCATGGAAATCAAAGAAGTCAAATTGCGTCCAAACATTGAGGACCATGACTTCGAAACCAAAGCCCGCAACGCCCAACGCTTTTTGTTGGATGGGGATAAAGTAAAGGTGACGATCATGTTCCGCGGACGGGAAGTCACGCATCCTGAGTTGGGTAAAGCGTTATGCGTGAGACTTGCCGAATTCTGTAAGGCAGAGTGTACGGTAGAGCGCGAAGCAAAACTTGAGGGTCGAAACATGATTATGATTTTGGCTTCAATTAAACACGATTAATAGCAAAAGGGGGATTACGAAAATGCCTAAAATGAAAACTCACCGAGGCGCAGCAAAGCGCTTTAAGAAAACAGGAACTGGCAAGATTATTCGTATGCATGGATACACTAGCCACATGTTGGAGAAAAAATCGCCAAAGGCAAAACGGAATTTGCGCAAATCGACTGTGATGCACAAATCTGATGCAAAACGGATTGCAAATTTAATTGCTTATCTATAAATACTTGAGTTAGAAGGAGGTTTCTTTGATATGGCCCGTGTAAAAAAAGGCATGACCAAACATGCTCGCCACAAAAAAATATTAAAATTAGCTAAAGGATATCGTGGAGCGAAAAGTAAACTCTACCGTCCCGCTAATGAACAAGTCTTAAAATCTTTAGCATATTCTTATGCTCATAGAAAAGATAACAAAGGGAACTTCCGTAAGCTCTGGATCGCCAGAATCAATGCGGCTGCCCGCATGAACGGTTTATCCTATAGCCGCATGATGGACGGATTGAAGAAAGCAGGAGTTACAGTCAATCGTAAGATGCTGGCTGAACTCGCAATCAGCGATGCTGCAGCGTTTACGGAAATTGTCAATGTTGCTAAAGCGCAGGTCAAGGCTTAAAGACAGAAAGAGAGGGTGCGAAGGCATCCTCTTTTGGTTATACTAGTAGGGGCAATTCATGACTTGCCCCTACTCAAGACTTGCCTTTACAATTTCTCATGAACTGCCCGTACAATTTTCCATACTCCCCCTAGGAGGTGCATAGATGATTGAGTCCTTACAGAATGAGCAGGTAAAATATGTTGCCTCGTTACAGCGACGTAAAGTCCGCGAGGAGGCTCAGTTATTCGTGGTCGAAGGGTGGCGCTTCGTCGAAGAAGCAGTTTTAAGAGATGCTTTGATCACAAAGGTCTATGTTTGCTTGGAACGTGAGCCGTCAGAGTGGCAGTCTCTGCTAAACAGGTTACGAGAACGAAACATCCCCTTTGAGGAAGTGGATGAACGTGTTCTGCGTAAAATGAGTGCGACTGAGGAGCCACAAGGGATTTTAGCGATTGTACGGCAAACCAATCATTCGTGGTCAGAGATAGCTATTGACCGGCAAACCGTCTTGCTAATTATTGATGGTATTCAGGATCCAGGAAATCTAGGGACAATTTTACGCACAGCGTTGGCCGCGGGAGTCCATTACATCTGTATGACGCCAGGGACGGTGGATGTTTATAATCCCAAAGTATTGCGGAGCACGATGGGGGCCCTTTTTTCGCTAGTTCTTTTGCCCTCGAGGCAACCGAAGGAAATTTTGGACTTTTGTGATGCGCAGGGTTTAAGTGTCTTGCTGGGGGATATCGAGGGGGAATCGATTTATCACACCAGCTTGACTGAGGGTCCATTGGCGTTGGTTGTCGGAAATGAGGGAAAGGGCCCGTCGCTATCCTTTAAAATTAAGGATGTTCAGCGAGTAACGATTCCGATGGCTCAAAATGTGGAGTCCCTTAATGTAGCCATGGCTACAGGTATCTTACTCTACGAAATTATGCGACAAAGGGGTTTCTTGTAAAACTCTTTAGAGAATGCTATAATTTTCTGTGAACATCTCTATGTAAAATTCACATAAAATAATGCGATGATCAGGTTAAAATGGAGTGTTTTCTTATCAGGGAGGCGTGGCCAAGACTGTGAGCCAGCTAAGAAGGTACCCACCTCCTTCATTAATATGAAGAGGTTAAAATTCGCCTGAGAGTGGTCTGCTGATTTGTAGGTAGGCCCGGTCTCCTCCGTTAACAGGACTTAAGTGTGGCCGGATTGGTCAAACTAGGGTGGTACCGCGAGAATGAAACTCTCGTCCCTTTCATAGGGGGCGGGAGCTTTTTTATTTTTAAATTATAGATGAGGGTTTAGTGAAAGGGTGGTTAAACTTGAAGCATGAAATACAACGCATTGGAGAGGAAACGTTAAAGGTACTGAAAGATATGGAAAGTTCAGAAGCACTCCAAGAGCTGAAAGTAAAAATCCTTGGAAAAAAGGGCTCTTTAACAGCCTTACTGCGTCAAATGGGAGGCTTAAGTCCGGAGGAACGACCTATTATGGGACAGGTCGTCAACGAAGTACGTAGTCGCTTAGAACAAGCTTGGGAAGAACGTAGTGCGGAACTTGAAGCAATAGCCTTAGAGAAACGGTTATCTTTGGAACGTATTGATATCACATTACCGGGAAGACGGGTTCCGCGTGGACATCACCATCCTCTTACCCAGGTTATGGAGGAAATTGAAGATATATTCTTGGGTATGGGCTTTCAAATTGCTGAAGGGCCCGAAATCGAGTCGGATTATTATAACTTCGAAGCGCTTAATTTGCCGAAAGAGCATCCAGCCCGTGAAATGCAGGATTCCTTCTACATTACTGAGGAAATTTTGCTTCGCACTCAAACCTCTCCTGTTCAAGTTCGAACGATGGAGAAGTTGTTTCCTTATCTTCCAGTCAAGGTTATTGCGCCGGGAAAAGTTTATCGAAATGATGACGATGCAACACATTCTCCGATGTTCCACCAGGTGGAAGGGCTTATCGTCGATCATGGGATTCGCATGTCAGACTTAAAGGGGATCCTCTTAAACTTTTCGCGCCAAATGTTTGGGGATTCGAGAGAAATTCGTTTAAGACCGAGCTTTTTTCCGTTCACGGAGCCAAGTGCAGAAGTGGATGTTTCCTGTATGCTTTGTGGGGGAGCAGGATGTCGACTTTGTAAAGGAACGGGCTGGATTGAAATATTAGGATCGGGAATGGTTCATCCACGGGTTTTAGAGGCCGGTGGATATGATCCAAAAGAAGTGACGGGTTTTGCTTTTGGTATGGGGGTTGAGCGCATTGCCATGCTGAAGTTTGGGATTGAAGATATGAGGCTCTTATTTGATAACGATTTGCGCTTTTTGCAGCAGTTTTAAGGGGGAAACGTCATGAAAGTCAGTATGGAATGGTTGCGCGAGCTTGTCGATTTGGACCAAAGTGCAGAACAATTAGCGGAGACCCTAACCCGTGGCGGGATTGAAGTAGAGGGTGTCGAGAATCTCAATAAAGGTTTCGAAAAAGTGGTGATCGGAGAAATTGTCAGTTTAGCGAAACATCCAGATGCTGACCGACTTTTAGTGTGTGACATTAATGTGGGTCAAGAGTCAGTGGTGATCGTTACGGGAGCCCAAAATTTATTAGTCGGAGACCGGATTCCTGTTGCTATGGTGGGAGCGACTCTTCCTAATGAGCTTTCAATTCGAAAGTCCAAACTTAGAGGAGTTGTCTCACTGGGCATGTTATGTTCGCGTGAGGAGCTTTTGTTGGATGAGACTGTAGGATTAGATCGCAGTGCAGGCGGGATCCTCATTTTGCCACCCGAGGCCCCTATCGGAGAGAATTTCGGGCATTATTTAGGGCGTGAAGATAGTGTCTTGGATTTAGAACTCTATCCAAACCGGCCGGATTGTTTAGCGATGGTCAATGTTGCCCGTGAAGTTGCGTCTCTTACCAAGAAAAAGCCCCATTTGCTGAAATGGGCCGACCAGCATCAAGAACTCTCTTTGCCAACAGCTTCGGATCTTCGGATTATCATTGAAGATGAAGACTTATGTTGGCGTTATGCAGGACTAGTGGTGGAAGATGTTCAGATTGAACCTTCTCCAGAATGGATGCAGAGACGTTTGAAAGCCTCAGGCGTTCGTCCCATTAATAATATTGTGGATATTACGAACTACTGTATGATGGAAATGGGACAACCGCTGCATGCGTTCGACCGAGATAAGATACAAGGGGATGTTCACGTTCGATGTGCCTATCCAGGGGAAAAAATCGTCACCTTAGATGGAGTGGAGCGGAACCTTCAAACAGACACTTTGCTCATTGCCGATGACCATGTAGCTTTGGGATTGGCTGGCGTCATGGGCGGCCTGGACAGTGAAGTAACGAAGGATACCAAGCGGCTAATGATTGAATCGGCTCATTTTTCTCAGGTCAGTATTCGCCGAACCAGTCGTCGCTTAGGACTTAGGTCGGAGGCCTCTAATCGCTTTGAAAAGGGTCTCGATGCGCATGGAGTCGTGGCTACACTAGGTCGAGTTTGTGATTTACTCCTAGAATTAGGGGCAGGTCGTCCGGTAGCCTTGGTCGATGAAGTGAAGAAACTCCCCTCTGGCCGTCAAGTCAGCCTTTCTGCAGAACATACATCTACTGTGCTGGGGGTTGAACTGAAGGTGGATGAGATTCGTCAAGTCCTAGATAATTTAAACTTTGAGTATCAACAACAAAAGGGATTATTCCAGGTCGAGATTCCTTCTTACCGCTCGGATATTGAGATCGAAGAAGATCTTATGGAAGAAGTGGCCCGCCTAATCGGGTATGACCGAATTCCTACAACTCTACCGCAAGGGGATTTGACCCAAGGAAGCAGAACTCCAGGGCAAGAATTTCGCCGTCGCTTGCGTAGGACCCTGGTCCAATCTGGGATGGATGAGGTACTGACCTATACATTTACTCGCGCAGAGTCCGATGCACAATGGGGCAGTGCTCAGCATTCGATTCCTTTGCTTAACCCGTTGCGGGAAGAACTCAGTGTGATGCGCACCTCGTTGGTGCCGGGACTCCTAGATGTGGCGGCTCGGAATGTAGCGCGCCGCAACATGGAAGTGAGCATTTTCGAGATAGGAAATACGTATTGGGGAGAAGAGCAACCCTTACGGGATCTTCCTCGTGAAGAATTGCGTGTAGCC
>NZ_JYNH01000096.1 GCF_000960765.1 Desulfosporosinus sp. I2
CTCCAGATGAAATTAGGTATGCCGTAATAACGCCTTTACCATGACCAGGTTCTAATGAATGGAGTGCCCCTAAACCAACTACCGCAGGCAGAGTATACATTAGTTCCATTAAACTTCCTCCTCCGCTATGTTAACTATGTATATGCAGGCATGTCTTATATCCATACCTACAGGTAAGGCGGAGGAATATAAAAAAGGCCTAGAAGAAATAAAACTTTCAGAGGCTTGGTGGCTTTTGTCACCAAGCCTCTGCACCTGCTTGAGCTGTATACGCTTATGGCAAAGGTAGACTTATTTCAATAATCGTCCCTTTTTGGGGTTCACTCTGTACAGAAACCTTCCCGTCTTGAAGCTCTATTAAGTGCTTCGCGATAGCAAGACCAAGTCCTGTCCCATTCCCCTTTCGTGATCTGTCGATTTTGTAAAAGCGATCCCATATCTGTTCAAGTTGATCTGGATCAATTCCATATCCCTGATCACGTATACTAATCAACAAAGTTTTACTCCTAGGTACGCTGATATGAATGGATACTTGAGTATCATTTGGAGAATATTTAATGGCATTATCCAAGAAAATAACCAACAGTTGTCGCAAACGATCATAATCGCCGAAAAATGGAGGGAGGTCTTGCTCGGAATGAGATTCAAGTTTAATCCCTTTTTTATCGGCGATGGTCTGAAGACTTTTCACGACATCCGTTAAAAGACTCGGAATATGAATCCGTTCAATATTCATGGAAATTTTGCCCGATTGAAGACGGGAAAGTTCCAAGAGGTCTCCTACCAAACGTTCTAACCCACGCGTTTCGGAAAGCATCCTTTGGTGGTAACGCTTTATCTCTTCGCTTTTTACGACCGTTCCATCGACCATGGCTTCCAACGAACCTCGAATGACGGTTAAAGGGGTTCGGAATTCATGGGAAACATTAGCTACAAACTCTCTGCGCAATTGATCAAGTCGCTCTCTTTCACTAATATCCTGAACTAACGCCACAAATCCGGTTATACTGTCTTGGTTGTCTATAATAAGGGAAAAGGTAAAGACAAGCTTTTTACCCTGCCAATCTTTATGGACTTGCGAGGGCTTCTTTTCCAGCATGACTTTACTGATGTGTGCTCCAATATTTAAATCATCGAGGTCTTTTTTAACCTCTTCCATCGAATAAGGATGAGGTCGATTCATAATTTGCGCAAGAGCAAAATTAATACTTATCGGGTTAAGGTTCGTATCAAAAGCAATAATCCCCTCCGAGATACTCGATATAATATCATTAAGTTTACCTTTCTCTTGGAAAAGTTGGTTAATCGTAGAGCCCAGCTTAAACGCCAACAGATCAAGAGAATTTCCAAGCTGACCTAATTCATCCTTTCGTTCAACCCCAGTTCGCGCAGAATAATTCCCTCCAGATATTTGAAGAGCCGTTCGGGTCATAGCTTTCAAAGGGCGGGTAAAGAGTAGAGAATAGAAAATTCCTACTCCTACGGCCGGAAACAACGCAAAGAGAAGACTCAAGACAAGAATCCTAACAGCTCTGTTAAGTGTTTCTGTAACCCCAGTTACAGGGGAATGGAGAAGCACCGAACCAATAATAGCATGGTTAGAATCAATTATAGGCACGCCCACAGTAATTGTGGCTTCGTTGTAAACACTGCTAAAACTTTCACTGATAGATTCGTTACCTGCTAATACCTCTTGGATGGCTTTTTCTGCCTCAGTAGGTAAGGGCTCCGAGTCTTTCCTGAAACCCTGTCCAAGCCCATTTCCCGAACCCTGCCTAAGCCCCGCCCCCATTCCCTGACCCATGCCAACCCCGTTACCCATGCCTTGCCCAATACCTGACATCATTGTAAGGTTCCCTTTGCTGTCTGTGATCCAGACATTTGATTCAGTGAGAGTATCAAGGGAACGTAAATAACCATTAAACCCTCGCATCTGGCTGTTCCCTTGTAAATATTCGGCAGCTACCTCTGAGATACTTTGGGCATTGGATAACATTGTTTTTTCTCTGCTTTCAAAAGCATATTGTTTGAACATTTGAATAAAGAAGAGCCCAATAGAAAGCATGGCTATGAGTACTATGACTACAAACCCAATTGTCAATTTATAAGCAATTCTATTTTTAAACATGCTTTACCTCAAATTTATACCCTACACCCCAAATAGTCTTTATATCCCAGTCTTCAATTTCAGAAATATTGACTTTTGATCTTAACCTCTTGATATGAGTATCTACAGTCCGTGCATCTCCAAAATACTCATATCCCCAGACACTGTTTAGTAGATTGTCCCGCGAAAAAACCTTTCCCCGGATTTGATGCTAAGATCCAAAGAATCTCTATTTCCTTTTTTGTAAGGTTAATGGGCTTATCCAAGATCATGACTTCATAGTCTGTTAAATTAATGGTCAAACCAGGATAGTGAATACTATTTGTTTTTTGCCCCTCCGGTAAATCGAGGCGTCTCAAGACTGCATCGTAATTTCGAGCCATCACTCACCCGGGCTAAACGGTTTGTACAATATAATCTCCGCACCAATGTCCAACCCCATAATGCGGTCTCCATCTTCCCCTTTAGCCGTGATCATAATAATTGGAACGTTCGAATTATGACGAATTTCCCCGACAAACAGTGAGACCATCTTTCTTAGGCATCATGACATCCAACAACAAGAGTATGGGCTTATACTCCTCAAATTTCTGGAGAGCTTCTTCCCCATCATGAGCAATCAGGGGATAAAACCCTTCCTTGCTGACATAGGTTTTGAGTATATCCAGAATCCCGTCATTGTCATCGGCAATTAATAAATACTTATTCAAAGGATTCACCTTCCTCTCGTCCCTCAAATTTTATCATGATTACTTTCTATGATTGTGACATGTTTGTGAACTAAATAAGAGTATAGTTTTTAGTAAGCACTGAATAATAATTCAGTTTTTTTAACCTAAGAGTCTAAATAGCATAGATTTTCCAGATAAAATATATTACAGTACAAGTATACAAGAATTAACTAGGATGGGGGAAGTAAAATGAGCTATGGCAAACATTTGACATTTACAAGGGATGGCAAGATCGGAATAATCACCCTAGATAATGCCCGAGGATTCAATTTAGTGGGGACTGAATTTCTTTACGAATTGGAAGAAATCCAAAAGGAAATTGTGACTGACCACGACCTAGGAGGAATCTTAATCAATGCTAACGGTGATAACTTCTCGGCTGGTATAGACCTCAAATTCTTGAAGGGTGTCAGTTCAGAGTTTATTATGGATAATCTGGTCTGGCTACAAAGCCTATACTCTTTTTGGCAGGAGCTTCCTATTCCTGTCATTGCAGCGATAAACGGTCTTTGTTATGGTTCTGCAACTGAGCTTATTCTTGGCTGCGATATAAGAATAGCCTCTGATAATGCAAGATTTTCTATTCCTGAAGTCCGTTTTGGTTTATCTCCCGATATGGGAGGAACCACCCGCTTAACCCATTTGGTTGGGGTTGGTCAGGCTAAGCGACTTATTATGGGCTGTGAAGAGATTAATGCCGAAGAAGCATTGCGCATTGGCTTAATTGAGATAATGGTTAAGCAAGAAGAACTTAATGATCGGGCGATCAAACTTGCCCATAAAATGGCTGGTTTTCCTCCAGCAGGGATCCGCTTTGCTAAAAAAGGGATTAATTTAGCCAATGAAAGCAGTGTAGCCGCTGGATTACTCTTTGAGCAGTCCCAATCAACGTTCTGCTGCGGTACAGAAGATTTACGCGAAGCGGTTACAGCCTTTCTGGAAAAAAGAATACCTGTTTTTAAAGGTAGGTAACTAATTTCAGCTCCATTCTAAAGATTTAGTATAAAAAGGAGGACTCCCTACGATTTCGTTGGGAGTCCTCCTTTAACAATAAAAATTTATTAATTTAAATAACTGAGTGGATTCACGGTGTCTCCATTAATAATCACTTCAAAATGCAGATGTGAACCAGTAGATCTGCCCGTTGAGCCTACTAAGCCAATTGTTTGACCCTTTGAAACAGAATCTCCTGCGGAGACCAGTAGCTTAGAAGAATGACCATAGCGAGTCATAATTCCATTACCTTGATCAATAAGGATCGAGTTCCCATAATTTCCGTTCCATCCTGCACTTACAACGGTACCTGCAGCGGCAGCTACATAAGGATCGCCAGTATCACCGTCAATATCGATTCCTGTATGGAACTCCGAACTACGGTATCCATAATAAGACGTAATCTTTCCCCTTAACGGCCATGCGAGTCCTGAGGTTATACTTCCACTGCCACGCGAGTAGGCAACCATTACCTTAGAACGTTGAGGTCCTTTTTCAATCACCTGAGCGACTGCTTCCTTTAGGATTTTTTCGTCCTGAACTGTCTGGGAAACCACTTTTTCGTTTTTCTGAACGTAAGAATACTGAACTTCCTTTGTCCCATCACTTCCAGCTTGTTTAACCTTTGATTGCCCAGACGGTAGGCTAGAATCCGTTTTCGTCACGACTTCAAAAGGTATTGTTTCAGTATCTGTTTTAACTCCTTTACTAACTACTGTTAGATAAGGGGTAACCTTATCCAACATAATTTTCTGACCTAGTTTTAGAATGGTATCTTCGTTAGTTCCTGGATTACTAGCCAGTACTTCCTTTGTTTTCATGTCATTCTTTCGAGCAATGAGCCACCAAGAATCATTGGCTTTAACAATATACTCTTCTCTTTGAAGATTTCCCTGTTTTAGTTTCTCCAAAGCCTGTTCTATGGGAATAACCTCTTCCAAAGGAGCTTCTACCCCTTGAGTCTCTACCTTGCCTTCAAACTCTATTGACGATATCAGGTTTTTATCACTTGGATGAGCATAAAACTCCTTAAATTCATTAAGTAGTTTATCAGCTTCATCCGAACTAGCTAAAACAAAGATTGGTTTTTCATTGACAACCAGTCTAACACCCTCAACATAGTAGGAAATATCCCCAGCTAAAGTTTCCTTAGTAAGTGCTGTGAATTCATCTTGGTTGACTCGTGCAGACGAATATGTAATCGAGTCGTGAGTCTTAGCTATAGTTCCCAACGGAGCACCTTTTTCGTTGAGAATCTGATTTACTAAACTTTCAGCTTCAGTTTTATTAGCAACTAAACCAACTTTTTCTCCATTCACAACAACATATACGACAGAGTTTGTGGAAGAGAAATAAGCAGTTCCGCTTCCCAATAAGAGGAGCAAAACAATTGTTCCTCCGATAACCTTCGGAGATTTCCACGAAAAGTTGAGCTTAATTGTGAAAATCTTATCTTTCAGGGTTTTTAAATATTGTCTAACTTCTATTCTAACATCCTTTATCATAAAACCTCCTCTTTAGTTACTTATTACATATGCAGCAAACCTATCTCTACGTTGAGACGTAACATTTTGTCAAAACGATAAGTATAAGAGAATACCCTTACTTATTTTCTAATATTATAGGGTAGTTGTCAACCTAATGTGAAACATCGAACATTATCGTGTCGATTTATTAAGTTAAAAACACTGAAATTATTCAGTTATACCAAGTTGCCAGCCCTTTCCTAATAATTTTTCTGGAAAGGTTGGGGTGGCTATGCAAAAAATCACCTGTCTGGAAATTGATAATTTACGAAGAAACTCTAAAATTGAATTCCAGAAGCTATCCACTTCCTCCTCATGCAATTCCCCTACTGAAAAAAACATGGGTAACTCCTCAGTGTTATCCCGAAGTGCTAACTGTCCAAGAGCCATACGATACGAAAAATAATCTCGCTTGGCATCTAACAAATCGTTTCTTGAGGTTACTTTGGATTCCGAGATTGAAATACGATTGTGTATCCACTGCATTTCTTGGTTCAAAATTAAACCATACTTGGCTTGCCATTCCTGGCAAGATGCCTCCAATAAGGTCTGAACATCATTTAAAGCATCATATAAGTTTTGATAAGCCGTCCATTGCTGTTTTACTGATTCAATTTTTTTCTCTAGAATAGCAATCGATGGAAGTTTTTCAATACTTTTAAGACTCTGTTCCGCAGTCTTCAGACGCCGATTAGTTTCTGCCTGTTCTTCATGCCATGCTGACAACTTTTCCTGTCTTTCCTCATCAGAAAAACAAGTTTCGTCTTCCAATTCCTCCATAGGTTCTAGAACCTTGACCAGTTTCGCAAAATCTCGACCACCTAATAAATCTTGAAACTTCTGTAAAAACTCAGACGATTCTTTCTCTACCTCTTCCCTAGCCCTGAGTTGTTGGGCAACCTTCAAAACGATAGCAAGAACTTCTTCTCTTTCTGTTGTGGTTTTCCCCCAGCTCTTAAGTTTATCACGTAGATGTTCCACACAGGCTGCTAAGGTTTGTTCCGTGATTGATAGCTGTACCTGTTTCTGATGTAACTCCTCTTGTTGTTGAGTCAATTCATAGTTCTTGCGCTGATAATCATGCCAACCTTGTAACCATGCAGGTAAATCCGGAACATTGATCGCTGAAAATGCTTTGATTAAGATTTCTTGACAAGAAGAAACTATTTTCTGAAGCTTATCTTCAACACTTAGTTTTTCTTGCAAAAGCTCAATCTCCAGGTACATTTTTTCTACTAGCACACGTTGTTCTTTATACTTTTCAAGTTTAGTTATGAATTCTTCATAATTAACTGTTTGATAGTTTTTATAATAATGAATAAGCCGGGTAGAAAGACTTTCGAAGATACTTCTCTGACCCAATCGTTTCTTGAATATACGATCAACTCCAGCGCCTATTTTGGATCTCTGCCACTGCTTTAAGTAGTTTTCTCTGTGAGCTACCTTGATTTCCTCTGCTTCAGTTACTCCCGCCATAATCTCAAGATCCTGAAGTTGTGCCCTCTCTATTAAATATCTATTTTGAAGCTGGTTATAATCATCTTTAGTTGTATTAATCTGTTTTAATTCATCTTGAGCCTTAACCCTTTCTTCTTCCGTCAGAATTAAACGCTCATCCTCACCTTTCGACATTCCATAGTACACAGATAATTGCAGAAATTCTTGAAGCTCTCCAATGATCCTTGACTGACTTTCAACCTCAGATACTTGTTTATCGACCTGCTTTTGGAGAAATGCCCACTCCATACATTCCTCACGCAAGCTATCAATTAAGGTCAAATCTACTTGAGAATCACTGGTTAGAGACTTTAGATTGACGACTATTCCACAAAGTCGTTCTTCTAAACGGGATAACACTCCTTTAAGATGACACAGTTCCCTATAATCTGGGTTTCGCTCATGTAGGGTTAATCGCTCCTGGATTTTTACGGACCGTTCAATCTTTTCTGTGATTATTCTATCTTTTTCTCTAAGATTCTTTATCTCAATTTGAAACAAGCGTTCCTCGTCAAGCAGGAGGTGCGCTGCCTCCCATTCACTCCTTAAGGTATCATACTCGGCCTTGACGTGTTCCATACTCTCCTTTTGATCCTTGACTTTCTTCTGGGCTCCTGCCAAAGAAGCACGAACACTTCCCAGCGAGAAGTCTTCGTCCCCTCCTTGACTCAGGTTGCGAACACGCTCTAGAAAGTAATCACGATCGTTGCTTTCAGGCCATTCTATGATCCCACTTTGGCGAAAAGCATCGAGTTTAGTACTAAATAAATACTCTCCCAGAACCATCGAATCTGGCAAAGATAAGATCCGTCCGTCTTGATCTTTGATCTCCAGAATCGAAGAAGGCTCTTGTCCAATCTCCTGTTTGAAAAACTCTTTACGAATGTAATAATGCATATTATCTCTGACTATCCAGACCTCTACTGATCCTTCTTGACCCGTTACTTCTGATCTTAGCGGCATCATCTTTAGGTCATAAAATAGTTCCACTATTAACTGATTAAGTTTTTTTTGAATACTTCTCTCCATGAAAAGTATTACTGGTCCTTCTGAGAATGTCCATTGAACATTCCCTAGCCCTATAAGATTAACACATGTAATTCTTTTAATTATCATGTTCAATCCGTCCCTGACCCAAAGCTGACATGCCAATTTTTTTTGCGAGTTCCCAGCGTTTACAGCTTTCATCATTTTCTGCAATTATGGGAGACTCTTGAAACTTATCGAAAAACACTTTTGTCAAAGTTGGGTACCCATCATTATGACAAATTGTTAAGTTTCTAGAGATCGTATCGTTGTCAAAAGGAACGACGTCTAAGTAGCGAAATTCGTTCATTAGACGTTTCTGTATTGGTAACAAAGCTGATTCTACATTTTTATACGGCCCTGTTAACTTAATCCTAAATAGATCCCTTTGGCGTTCTTCTAGGCTTGTTTCAGTCAAAATTTTAGCTGACAGTTCTTCAATGTCTGATTGGAAGATCATCGTTTTTTCTACATAATGACGTTGACCCAGCTCCTTGAACTCAATGTGAACAGATTCGTTTTCAATTTGTCCTATAATCACACCATGAGAACCACTTTCTCTAAAACTTCTAGCTTCTGGGGATCCACAATCAGCCCAAAAAGTTTTACCCGCCTTTTGTTCTCCAGTCCAAGACTTCTGATCCCCTAAGGCAAGATAAGTTAAACCACTTGAAGCAATCTGTTCTGGTAAAATTGGGGTATAACCTTCAGTATTCTGCTCCGAATCCACCTCTGCATGAAGCACCATAACCTGAAGCATTTCATCATTCGTCGTATGAAAACCGTTTAGGAATGGCACTCCTTGATGATAAGTTGTCCATCCTGCACCAGAAATTGTCACATTGTGGGAAGGAACCTTTACACTGCTAACTCTACTTGAGAAAATATGCACGTTACTCGGCCAAACAGCTAGGCGGTAAGCAGAAGTCATAATTAATGGGTCACTGCTACCTGGCGTTATGAAAATTCTCGTCCCTTCCAATTTTGCTAGCGAACTAGCAACCCTCTCGACGGTCTCCTTACGAACATACTCTTGTTCAAATAAATTTCCACATACAAAAAGGAACTCTATCTTTTCGGATTGGCAAAGCGAGAGAATCGCTTGAAACGTCTGCCATAAATCCTGATTTCTCAGTGCTATCCACTTTTCCGGTCCGTCCCACGACGGGCTGTCGAAACGAAAACCAGCACACTGTAAGAAACGTATACACGAAGCCATACTTTCTTCACCTCATCCCTAAGCCAAAACTTTGAATTATCAGTGCCACCGTTATTTGCCCTTATCTGGACACGGTTTCCCGAGACATAATCAACATAAACGTTGTAAGAGGCATATTCATTCCCTTTACCCTCATACACATAGTTCGTGTTTTCCTTAAAGGAAAAATAATCATGAATGGATCTTTTTCAATTTCATCCCTCCTAGTCACTTACGTAAGTATAGCACTTCCCGTTTTATGACACTGTTAAGATGCCTTTAAAATATTAAAATGGCAGAATAAAGTTGAACTGTGTAAACTATGTGCAGGAATCTAGTTGTTTATAGTCGAATAACAGTCATAACGAGGAGGTAATGAAATATGGTTGTACTCATCTTATCCCTTATTTGCTCCTTATTTATTGCAATTTTTGCTGTACAAAATGCTAGTTTAGTTACGATCAATCTTTTTTGGTTTACTAAACAAGTTCCGTTAGTCCTGGTAATCCTAGGTTCTACCTTTGCAGGAGCATTAATTATGCTTCTTTTAGCTATCTGGCGAGAACTGCGACTAAAACTAAGGCCCAAGCAAAAACAGAAGGATGAGATTTTGAATAACGAGCTGGTTGGCCAATCAGTGACTCCAACGCTAAAGCAGTCTGATGACTCTAATTAACCACGAGGCTTAATATGTGAGCTTCGATGAAAGAATCTGTAATCCGCGACAGCAGCATCATGAATGATCGGACTTCGCGCTTGAGTTTCTAATTTCGAAAAAACGGAGGGAATAGTAATGGCAACCATTATTGCTGTTAGAGATATACCAGGAGTAGCATGAGTAGGGGGAAAGTTCGAAGTATATGGTGTTGAGCCTCACATGGGCCTTTGTCTCTAACTTCCAACCATATAGTTAACGATTAGGAGTATCTTTAACTCCATTTTCTTTCTATTATTCTGTTAATTAATTTTATCTTATCTTATTTTGTAAAGTTAAACAATTATCCTATCAAAAAAACGAGAACGAGGTACCTCTCCCACTTGTCATGGGGGGCTCACGACTGGTGCAATTCAAGGAGTAAAGAAAATCTTAATTAGAATTGAGAAGACGGAACCGCTGACGTTAGTGGTTCCGTCGTTCTTTAGATCATGATTCTATTTCTGACAATGTGAGCAGAAAAATGCATTTCTGCCGCCCACTTCTACCCTTTGAATCACCTCATGACAAATCTGACACGGCTTCCCAGCCTGACCATACGCCTGAAAATGCGGATTATATCCACCGGTAAAATCGTCCCAGGGAGCAAATTTTTCTTCCATGTCTCCACCTAAACGAACTGATTCTTGGAGAACTGTAACTAAAGCGTGATACAAGTTTAGTTTTTCGTCCTGACTTAACGAAGAAATTAAGCGAGTCGGTAAAATTCCGGCCCTAAATAATGCCTCATTGGAATAGGCATTGCCTATTCCCGCAAGATTTTTGGGATTCATCAGCCAAGGTTTGATCATTCCCTTTTTCCGCTCAAGTAGCTGCTTGAAATTTTCGGGACTGAAGTTGGGCTCTAAAGGATCTTTTCCTAGTTCTCGTATTTTTTTCTCTAAAGAATCCTGCCCAAGATAATGTAGATAACCTAGCGTTAGAGAACAAAAGAAGAGCACTGACCCATGAGATAAACCAAAAATAACACTTGCCTTTCCAGGAAGTTCCTTAATTCTTTGTTTTAAGTCCTCCGTATTACTGTAAACAATCTCAGTTAGAGACGTTTTAGTTGAATCACTCACCTTTCCTGAAAGGATTTTAGCGTTATCAGCGGGTAAAAAATAGAGTCTACCATCTAACATCATGTGAGTTAGGAGATAGTGACCATCATCAAGCAGAAAAATTAAATATTTACCTCTCCGAGTAACGTCTTGAATACGTTTTCCTCTTAGTTGCTCGCAAAAAACCTGAGTTTCTAGGTTGATGCTTTTTTCTCTGAGGACATTGATTTCGATAATTCGTTGCCCCTTAACCCATTCGTTCAAATAGTTTTTATATATCTCCATTTCAGGAGTTTCAGGCATACTGTACCCTCCATTACTTCCTGTAATTTCATGCCTACTCTCTATCCCCCCCACTTAAGGAGATAAGGGATTCTCTACATTACCAAGTCCGCCACGCCTTAAGCTATGTAAAGTAAGAAACCTCAGTTTTTAAAATTCGCGTATACCTACTCTATTATTTGACATGCGTTCTTTAGCTATACAGCTTCTTGAGCAAGGCCTCATATTTAATAAGAAAGGGTCTTTTTTCCATATAATCGTTAAGAAATATGGGTGTTTCAAGTGCCGTCTGGGGTTGGTCGAGTGCCCCTGTAACCAAAGATGACGAGAAACGTATAAAAATGTTTTGAAAGAGCATGTATTCTATGATATATTTTAATGAATGGTAATTCATATATTTTGAGAACCTATTTAAAAGAGGAGGACAATTATATGAGCGTTACGGAACTTACTGCACTTGTGGAGAAAATGAATGCCAACCCAGAGCATATCAAACAAGAAAAAGACCGGGTTTTCCAAATCAATCTCGAGGAGAGTGGCTCATTACAAATAGTCCTTAAAAATGGTCAAGTTGAAGTTGTCGAAGGAAGTGTACATAACCCGGAAGTAACGTTAATTCTTAATGAGAAAAATTTTTCAAAATTGCTCAATGATAACCTAAATACAACAATGGCATTTATGACAGGTAGTTTAAAAGTGGAAGGTAAAATGGGATTAGCTTTAAAGCTCCAAGAAATCGTTAAAGCCTATCAATAGGATCGAGTTCAAGCTGAATAATTCCAAACAATAGATAGAGATAGAGCGAGCTTTCAGCCCGCTCTATCTCTATCTATTGTAAAAATTTCTACATCAACTTTTTGTTCAAGGTAGTGACGAACTGCATATCTCCATACTCCTTAATTATCTTTATTATTGATTCGATGATTTGACCTGCGATTTTTACTCTCTTCTTCCCCTTCAGGCACCTTAACGGCAAAATGTGCACCCTCTAGAATCTGAGCCAAAATATTAAGTGGAGTCGTTGCCACTTCCCTGTACATCCTGTGAGTATAGACGTGACGAACATTGGGAAACTCTTGCTTAAACAAACGGCGAGCTTTATCGCCAGCATCATCCGCATCCAAAAGTATGCAAACCTCATCATCGCTAAATTCTGCAATTAAGTCTTCGAGTTTATCCAATCCTAACGTCCCATAGGTGCAGGCTATCTCCACTGGTTCATCTAAAATCTGCAACAACCGGCTTCTATCGGTTTTCCCTTCTACTATAATAACTCTACTCATATCCCACCTAACTTTCAGTTACATCACTATTCTGCTATCTTCGAGGGCTTAACCTTTAATATCCTCTACCCATTGTTAAAGAACTATACTTGAAAATTGCAATTACCCCTAAATATAACTATATAACTTTTAGAGCTTTACAGACTCCTTTAACAGTATCGAGCATTTTTTTACATACTTCTCAACCATTCTTTCCACAACAGACGTGTCAAGTTTGCCATGCATAGTAGGAGTTTCGAAGAACCGTTTGGGTAATTCAACCTGTCGAGGATCAAAGCCTAGTTTTTCTTTAATGCGCAACTTTGTCGCGAAAATACGCTGACCAATTCTTGTCAAATCGTCGTCTGTTAGAGTATATCCAACAGCCTTTAGCGCTTTCAGGACTGTTTCCCGGTTATACAACTTACGAGCGAAGAGACAGATGGTAAGAGAGTTTAAAACACAGCGCTCAAGTTCCTCTTCGAATAGTGCATCGATGGCTTTGTCTTCATCAAATACCTTGATTGATTGGTCAACTGCGTAACCAGCATTACATAAATGAGAGTGCCGAGCGCCTACATTAAGTCCGACTAAGTTTCCATAGCCAGTATGGTAGCCTGGGATTTCATTACCAGCAACCTGTAGGGCAAAGTCTTCGCCACCATATTTTATTCCAGCAGCTCGTGTACCCTCTCCCAGTACATTATAAAAATCATTCTCTCGGTTCGCTAAATAAATGATGGCCTTATAATATTGAGTCGTATCACCAAAGGCGAGAGGAAGAAGCGTTTCTGCTTCCGATACAATCCCTTTCATTAAGCTCTCGGTTGCCCACGCCAAAGAGACGCCAGTCGAGATGGCATCTAGGCCAGTTTTTTCAACGGCTTCAATAAGATATAAGATTTCATCAGTCTTACTTATTCCGAGTAAGGTACCTAGTGCATAAATAAGCTCATAATCGTAAGCAACACTGACCGACTCATAGTCATACCCCTCGTCAAAAACCCGTCGAAATTGGCCAATATGAATACATCCAACTGGACAACCTGTACAAGCCATCTTCCTGACAAGATTATTTTTAACAAAGGCTTCTCCACTGATTTGATCAGCCCTATCAAAACGGTTCTCTGTCAGATTTTTAGTGGGCAATGCGCCTAATTCGTTGATTGCTTCTACATTAATTGGGGTACCCAGGTCATGATATTTTGACATAAGGTCTGTCTCGGTGACCGATTTGAAAATCGATTGATACACACGGAAATAGTCTTTTGGGCTTTGGATTTTTGTGGTCTTGTCACCAGTAACCACAATTGCCTTAACGTTTTTGCTCCCCATGACTGCACCCAAGCCTAACCGACCAAAATGCCGATAAGTATCCACGCAAACGCTAGCAAAGTGGACTTTTTTCTCTCCAGCAGGCCCTATTCTTATAATACTGCGCTTACCGCTTCCACTTTCATGATCCCGAATAAATTGGCCAACCGTATCCGAATCCATTCCCCATATTGCTCGGGCATCTTTGATTTCAATGTTTTCTCCATTGATTGTGATATAGGAAGGTCGAGGAGCATGGCCCTGAATTACAACTGCATCATATCCTACCATCGATAACGTTAGTGCTAGTCTTCCTCCTGCGTAGCTTTCCCCTAACTCCCCTGTTAATGGAGAAATAAACATGGCCACTGTCTTTGTAACAAGCGGGTAAATTCCAGATATTGAACCAATCGCCAAAACTATAGGTTGTTCAGGAGCTAAGGGTGGAAGTTCTGGTCGCATTGTTTCTTCGAGTAACTTAGTCGCTACACCGACTCCACCGAGAAACTCGAACAAATCACTTCTTCGCTTAATTTCAATCCTACTAGTCGCCAAATCTATGTATAAAACGTTTATTACGTTTTCATATAGCATCACTATACCCCCTCAGTTAACTGTAAACATCCATGCGGACAAAATCGTGCACAGACACCGCAATGTTTACAGACAATCGGTTTTTTTGTCTCGGGATCAAAATAAATGGCATCGACGGTACAAGCCGTTACACAGCGCTGGCATCCGTCACAGTTATCTTTGTCTAACGTCACCCCTCCACCTTGGCGCTTAGCGAGGGCTCCGGTCGGACAAACTTCAGCACAGGGAACGTCCCCTTGGCAGGCCTGGCAAACAATCGCTATAAATTTGCCCGATAATCCTCCACTTGTTTTAATTCGAATAGCACTTTTTAAGATGGAATGATCCTGCTGATTTACGCTGGCACAAGTAATCATACAAGATAAACAGCCTATACATCGATTCATTTGCATGGCTTTTAACACTTTCATGGCAAACCTCCCAAGAATTATGGGTTACTTTCTTTAAATATGTCCATTATATCTACAAATCAAGGAATTTGAAAAGATAATCCTTAAAAACCTAACAGCAAGTGTTTGCATATCATTAATATACTAGCCTTAATTTCCACAAAATGTATTGCTCAACATTTCTACTTCAGTCATAATAAAAGTGACAATGTCCAAATATAGCACACTTAACCATAGAGCTAATATTTATCCGATTAGTGCGAAAGGAGAAGCGTACTTATGAAGATTAACGTAAAAAATTTAATAATCCTCTTTTTATTAACGATATCCGGATGCTCTACGGTCCCTACCCTATCTTCCTCCCCCTTATCCCCCTCGAAGGTAACAATAGCCCCTCAGGAACCCTTAACAACTCCAGAATCCCAACCTCACCATACTGAAGAACTTACACTTGTCGCTACTGGGGACATCCTAATGCATAACACTCAGATTTGGGGAGGTGAGCAGCTAGACGGGTCGTACAATTTTGATTCCTTCTTTTCGCCAGTGGCACATTTGATAAAGGCTGGTGACTACGCCTCAACTAATTTTGAAGCACCCATGGCGGGGCCCGACTCTGGATATACTGGTTACCCTTTGTTCAACAGTCCAGATGCTATCGCTGAAACCTTTAAAAAGTCCGGCTTTGACCTAATAGTAACTGCAAACAACCATATTCTGGATAGGGGCTATGAAGGAGCGATTCGTACCTTAAAGGTACTGCAAAACGCTTCCTTAGATACTCAGGGTTGCTTTTCGAGCCTTGAAGCGCAAAGCACACCGCTTATCAAAACGATCCGCGGTATTAACGTAGGATATATTGCCTATACTTACGGAGTCAACGGCATCCCAATTCCGAATAATGCCCCCTACTTGGTAAATATCATGGATCATGACAAAATCATTGCAGATATCGATACTCTGAGACCTATGGTGGATGTTTTAGTCTTGGTTTTACACTGGGGCGAGGAGTATCGTCAACATCCTACCGAACAACAAAAAGAACTTGCCCAAAAATTCCTTGAAGCTGGTGCTGATGTGATTTTGGGAAGCCATCCTCATGTCATCGAGCCAATGGAAGTCAAGAAAATTAATGGCCAAAATAAATTTGTTATTTACTCAATGGGCAACTTTATTAGTGCGCAAAACGGCCTAGAAAGAAACAGCGGACTTGTCCTTAATCTCAAATTTTCCAAAGACTTTGACTCCAAGATTACGAAACTGACAAACGTTTCATACGTAGCAACCTATTCGCATTCGTATTATAGTAACGGCAAACTCCTATACCGAGTTGTTCCCATTACTGAAACAATTCAAAAGATCAAAGATGAAACCGAGCCATTTCTCACTACAAAGGATTTGCCTATATTAGAACAGGCTTTAAAAGAAACAAGTAACCAAGCGAACTCTAAGCAAATCCTCATCGATTAAATTCTAATACATCGCTCTCCGGATTGAATATTCCACCCCAGAATCTTTTCTGATATCCTCTCTGATCTCCTCCATAAACTTTTCAGCTTGTCCTCCATATCCATCGTCCTCTTTTAAACTATAGGGATAACCTTCAGTGATTGAATCCCTTATTGCAATTAATTTCATGTTGCATCCTTCCCCTGCCTTCGTAAAAAGTCCTTAACTATAAAAAACGAACTCCTGCAACAGTACAGAGGGTTCGTTTTTTCACTACAATTCCACTTCAAATTAGCAATTGACTCTATTAAAAGCGATATCTAATGCCTCTTTAACTGTCTGAGCATAATCAAGCTTTGAGCTTTTTCTTTCATCTAGATAAGCGTCTTCATATGCAATACTTCGGACCTTCTTAGCCCATCCACCCGAAGGTTCTATGATCACAACAGGCTTAAGATTCAGATAGGCAGCAGATAATTCGCCCAAGGTACCATTCCCACCTGCAACCATGATCAGGACATCCGAAGAATGAACGAGAATCAAGCTCCTGTAGTCAAAGCTTAGTCCTGTCGAGATAGGTATATCAATATATTGATTGGCTCTATCCAACGAATCTCCCGGCAAAATTCCTACAACTAACCCATTAGCCTCCTTGGCCCCCCTTGAAGCACACTCCATCACACCATTCGTTCCACCAGTTAAAAGAACCGCTCCTCTTAGAGCAATTTCTTCTCCTAAATCATGAGCTAATTGTTGAAGTTCCTTTGGTATGTCCCCCGATTGCCCGATAACCCCGATACGTATCACTAATTTACTCATCCTTTCTATGACTATAATTTGATGTTAACGACCAAGATTAAATCTTTCCTATAGTTTATCATTAACTAT
Source organism: Desulfosporosinus sp. I2 (assembly GCF_000960765.1). Lineage (GTDB taxonomy): Bacteria > Bacillota > Desulfitobacteriia > Desulfitobacteriales > Desulfitobacteriaceae > Desulfosporosinus. The sequence continues at coordinate 17,015 of NZ_JYNH01000096.1, forward strand.
AATAATCCAATCACTCTAAAAAGAGTCAAGGTAATAAGCATAATGGTCGATGCAATTACGACATAAAGACCATTCCAACGAGGACCTACCTGGAGAGCAGACTGACCTGTCAACCCGGATACTGCAATAACCGTGGCTGATGAAGGGGAAACGGAAATACCCATCGCCCAACCAATCGCTAGTATAAGAGCCAAATAAGTCGGCGTTACACCGTAATTAGCGGCTTTTACCGTTCCTCCGATAATCGTGACTGAAATAATGGGGTGAACACCTAAAACGGACAGGGTTAGAATACAGATTATAATTACGATAGCAAGCAATACGGCATTTTGTTGTACCAAAAGGGATAAAATTTTCGATACATTCGTTCCCATGTGAGAATAATTGATACTTGTTGCAAAGAAACCTGCCCCAACAAATAGAATAATTTCGTTTTTTAATTTCGGCAGATTTTCTTTAAAATAATCGTTTTTAAATTTTCTGACCAGAATCTGTAGACGTCCAATCAATGCTAGCCAAATAACAGGATAGATTAAGGACACTAAAGAAACGACAATGACGGTATGTATTCCAGTTATAAAGGATACGACCACAATACATAAAATTAAGATGATACTGAAACCACTCAATTCAACTATTTTACGAACATTAAAATCCTCAACCGGTTCCGTGATAACTGAAATATAAGCATTATTACCGAGTTTCTTTTCTTCATGCATTGTTATAAAGTATCCGACCAAACCAGCGATGATACCACATAAAATCCCATATGGGAAAAACAAGGGCCAACTTGCTCCACTTAATTGCACAATTAAAGCGATTGCCGCCGTGGTAGGTGCCCAGATGGTACAAGTAGCAAAACCACGCACGATGGCAGAACTTAACAGCTTTTTATTTGAACTTATAGCACTGGCTCGACTAATTTGAAGAACAAGCGGGACCACCGCTAAATTCACTAATATACCGACAAACGCAGATATAAAGCTCACAAGTAGATAAAAACGACTCCTATTATAAACATAACGTCCAAATACACCTTGTAGAGCCTTAAAATATCCCCC
>NZ_JYNH01000097.1 GCF_000960765.1 Desulfosporosinus sp. I2
GAGGAATACAATATCTTTTGCTCAAATTTCTGCTTGTTGTTTTTCCAAAACCGGTTGTAATTGTTGCCATATGGAATAATTACGGACATCTGTAGAGCGGCCTTCTTTATTTATAAAGACATGGATAGTCTTACCTTCTGCTAAGAGTATTTCTTCACGGAAAACCCGATATGAAAACGTAACCTTTCTAGAAGTCATCTCTTCTATCTCAGTAAATATAGTTAAATTATCGTCATAGTGTGTGGGTTTACGGTATCGACAACTGGCCTCAACAACAGCTAATCCTAAACCCTGTTCTTCAAATTTAGTATAGGGAAGATCTAATTCTCTAAACAGTTCAGATCTTCCAACCTCAAACCAAATAAGGTAATTTGAATGATAAACAATTCCCATTTGATCTGTTTCTGCATAACGAACTCTTAAATTTGTTGTTGAAAACAATCCCATCAAAAAAATCCTCCTGCGTTTTTCGTTTGAAATAATTTATTAAATAACAATATATCAACAATAGTCTTGATTCAGGTAGAATTTTACCCCATCTGAATCTTAGCAAATGTTATCCAGAAGTATAAATATAATGTAAGTTTATTAAACACACTTACTCGTAGACTTGAATATTATAGCATTCTTATTGTGAGATAGGAATTAATTTGTTAATTATTTTAGCTGTATGTTATAATGTCAAAATAATAGAATTTCATTAATTAAGTTAGATGAAAGGGGATTTTTAACTTGAGTTCTTCACCCATTAATATAATTATTGAGCGTATCAACGAGCTATCAAAAAAGAAACGCTCCACTCGTTTAGAAGAGTGGGAGCGCGCTGAACAGGAAGCATTACGTCAGGAATACTTATCATTTATTCGAGAACAAGTCAAAGATACCTTGAGTAATGTGAAAGTAGCGGAGGATTCGCCAGTACAATAAATTTAATCCCGTTAAAGAAAATGTATTTGTTTAGACCATTAGGCAAATAATAGTCTTCAGATTAGTAGTCTTATTATTATTAAAGGAGGAGATCCTTTTGCCTGAACGTATAATGAAGTATGGAGGGATAAAATTCCGGAATCTTGTTCCCCCGGTAAAAATTAATCGGTTTGTCAATCAATTGCCTCGTAACAAACGAGAATCACTCTTCGAAATTGCAAGCGAATTAGAAGGTGCAGGATTGATTGACGTTTTTAATGATCGAGAACATAGTACCATCGATAAAGATACAATTGACAATCAAATGACGAATACCGGTAATTATGATCATCCCCTCCAAAGCCTGAAGAGACCTATTAACGATACACTAAATCTCCCCAAATAATATTGATACGGCATTTAAAGACCCCCACTAATAAAAAGTAGGGGTCTTTAAAGCTCAACGCTAGGCAAGTAAAACTTTAACCCCTTGGCTATTAAGCGCTTCCATATTTGCGTTTGATAGTCCAGAGTCTGTGACAAGTGTATGAACACTATCCCAAAGAGCAAAGGTGTGAAAACATACTTGTCCTATCTTGGCACTATGCGCAACAAGAATAACTTCTTTAGCTACGTTAAGCATCGCTTGTTTGACTTCAGATTCCAACATATTGGAAGTCGATAATCCTCGCTCGATGTTTACCCCTGTTGCTCCCAAAAATAATTTATCGGCGTTCAAGCCCTTCAAAAAGGACCTGGCCATGGGGCCAACCAAGGCAAAGGTATTTGTTCTAACTTCTCCGCCTGTCATATGAACTGTAATCTGTTCGCGATTACCAAGTACACTAGCAATGGGTATAGAGTTGGTAATCACAGTGCATTTGGTGTGTAAAGCGTGGGCAACAGCTAAAGTCGTTGTACCTGCATCTAAAATAATGGAATCCTCTTTATTAACTAAGGTTGCTGCTAATTGACCTATTTTAGCCTTTTCTCGTTCGGCTTCTCCCATACTCATCATTAACAAAGTATCCATTGGGGTAATTGGAGGATAAATCGCTCGTCCATGTTCACGTTGAATTAAACCCAACGCAGCAAGGTTCTTGAGATCTCGACGAATAGTCATTTCAGATACTTTAAACCGCTGGGCTAATTCTATAACGGTCAAATTCCCATGTTCCTGGAGTAAGAAATGAATCTCATCCTGCCTTTCAGAACTCACGAATTCCCTCCTCTCACTATTCTTAGAGAATACTAATTGAGCCTTCATACATCATTCCAGTTAAAGCATCGACCGTTAAAATCTGACCATTGCTTATCTTGGAAAAAGCGTCTCTAGCGCCAACAATTGCCGGAATCCCATATTGCAAGGCCGCAATAGCTGCATGGGATGTCAAACCGCCCTCAACAACGACTAAAGCCCCAGCTCGAGCAATTAACGGAACAAATCTGGCATCAGTGGTCTCTGCAATTAGAATATCGCCCTCTGCGAAATCGTCCTTCTCAGGGTTTGAAACTTTACGTGCGATCCCGGAATAAGACTTACGACCAATACCTGTTCCTTTGGCCAAAATATTGCCCATAATTTGAACTTTAATCATATTGGTCGAACCTACTTTACCGATTGGAACACCCGCCGTGATAACGACAACATCACCGGCATTAATTAAGTTTTTATTTAAAGACGTATTCACAGCAACAGACAACATTTCATCTGTACCAGCACTTTGTGGGACAATCAGGGGTTGTACACCCCATTGCAATGCTAATTGTCGTGCTGTTGTGTCAAAGGGAGTCGCTGCAACGATTAATGCGCGCGGGCGGTACTTCGAGATCATTCGTGCTGTTAGCCCTGAGTGAGTGGGGGTAAGAATGGCTGCGGCAAGGAGGTCATTTGCGATAGTATAGCTTGCAAAACTGATGGCTTCGGCAACGTTTTTTTGAGCTTGTCTTGAAGCTTGACGATTTGAACCGATCTGTTCAGTCCTCTTGGCTATTTTATCCATCATATGAACTGCTTCAACTGGAAAAAGTCCTGCTGCTGTTTCGCCAGACAACATAATGGCATCAGTACCATCTAAAATCGCATTAGCAACATCGCTAGCCTCAGCCCTCGTCGGCCTCGGTTGACGGATCATCGAGTCTAACATCTGTGTTGCCACAATAACTGGTTTGCCAAGTAAATTACACTTACGGATCATTTCTTTCTGTCGAATAGGAACTTCTTCAACCGGTATTTCAACCCCGAGATCTCCTCGTGCAACCATGAGTCCATCAGCAACTTCAAGGATTGCATCTAGATTATTGATCCCTTCTTGACTTTCAATCTTAGCAATGATGTGCACATTGGCGTCCATTTCCTCAACGATCCTGCGGACATCTAAAATATTAACTGCCTTCCGTGTAAAGGAGGCCGCTATAAAATCAATCCCTTGGGAGATTCCAAAGCGGATATCTTCAATATCTCTTTCTGTAACTGCAGGTAAATCAATCAGTGCACCTGGAGCATTTACACCTTTTTGGGATTTCAAAATTCCGCCATTTCGAACAATGGTTCGAATAATTCCCTGTTCAATCGATGTGACTTCCAAATCGATTTGTCCATCATCTATGAGGATATGAGTTCCTTGGCTAATTTTCCTCCACAAATCGGTATAAGTAATTCCAACACGATGCTGATCCCCTAGACTGAGGTCTGTATCTAGAGAAAATTCTGTTCCGTTTTCAAGCGTAATACCACCCTCAGGAACTTTGCCCGTGCGTACTTCCGGCCCTTTGGTGTCGAGAAGAATGCCGAGATGCTTTCCGAATTTAGCAGCTTCCTGTTTCAAAATCGCGATTCTACGTCCATGTTCTTCATGGGTTCCGTGTGAAAAGTTCAGACGTGCAACATCCATTCCAGCGTCTAAAAGAGCATGAACCTTTTCGTTAGACTCACTTGCCGGACCAATAGTACAGACAATTTTAGTTCTCCTCATGGTGCATTACCTCCAAGCCTACAAGCCTTTATTTACAATAAGCTTCACTAAATCGACAATGCGATTTGAGTAGCCCGTTTCATTATCATACCAAGCTAACACCTTAACCATTCGGTCACCCATCATCATCGTTGATAATCCATCAACGATTGAACTGGCAGGATTACCATTAAAATCAATCGAAACTAGCGGTAATTCACAAAATTCTAGGATTCCTTTTAAAGGTCCCGCAGCAGCTTGACGTAAAGCTGCATTGACTTCTTCTTTGGTTGTTGGCTTAGACAAGTTTGCTACAAAGTCAACTAAGGAAACATTAGGGGTTGGAACCCGAACGGCCAATCCATTCATTTTACCTTCTAATTCAGGCAGAACAAGGGTAACTGCTTTAGCTGCACCTGTGGTCGTTGGTATCATGGATTGGTATGCAGCTCTGGACCGGCGCCAATCTGAATGTTCAAGGTCTAAAATACGTTGGTCATTGGTGACTGAGTGAGTGGTCGTCATCATCCCTTGTTCAATTCCAAAAGAATCAAGTAAGACTTTGGCAACGGGTGCAAGGCAGTTTGTAGTACAGGAGGCATTCGAAATGATATGGTGCATTTTGGGATCATATTTGCTTTCATTGACTCCAAGGACAATCGTAATATCTTCATTTTTTGCAGGAGCAGATATAATAACCTTTTTGGCTCCGGCTGTAAGATGTTGAGCAGCAGCCTCACGTTTTGTAAAACGTCCGGTTGATTCGATTACGATATCGACGCCAAGTTTACTCCAAGGTAAATCTTGGGGATTTCTTTCTGCTAAAATTTCGATGCGCTTACCATCGATGATCATAGTCCGTCCATCGATTTCTACTGAATTCGGAAGAATTCCATGAACTGAATCGTACTTGAACAAATGGGCTAGTAAATCTGGACTTCCTAAATCATTAATGGCTACCACTTCAAAAGGAAGAGATTGCTTTAGTGCTGCCCGTAGTGTAAGTCGACCAATTCTACCGAAACCATTAATAGCTACTTTTAAACTCATTATTATGACCTCCTCATATAATCCGGCTTATATTATCCGGTTATGCATTAAATGCTTACTATAAACACTATTCTGTGCAAATAAACAAAATCCTGCTTAGAAAATGTTTAGATACACAAAAATATTGTTTAATATAGATTATGATTCCCTAAATTATAATAAAACTTGCAAAGCAACGCTCTGCAAGTTTTGAAAAAAGCTATTCTCTTTTAGGTTATAAGTTTGGGCGTTGAACACTTAAGCTCAACTGCAATAGCTGGTTTTTCCTCGTAGGCAAAGATCCTTTCAAGCACGGATTTAAATTTTTCTTCAATTACCAAAAAGTTCTAGAAATTAATCTTTCTAGAAGTATAAACACTATCTTTCACAAGTGAGATTTTTACCCCACCTGAATCTTAAACGATGTTAAACTAGGAAACTTGGGGCTGATTATAATCGCCATGCTGGGCGTACACCGAAAAGACCAACTGATTTGATCATCAGTTGGTCTTAGAGTCTTATAAATTACAGTGACTTTTCCAAAATCTCGGCAATATCTAATGCCTTAAGCTGTTCTCCAGCTTCACGAGCCGCAATTCCATCGACGATCATTGTAAGACAGAACGGACAGGCAGTACTGACATAATCTGTTTTCACAGCGATTGCCTCATCTGTTCGCATCTCATTAATGCGTTGCCCTTCATTTTCTTCAAGCCACATTCTTCCGCCACCTGCACCGCAACAAAAACTCTTTTCGCCCGTGTGCTTCATTTCTTTAATTTCTAAGCCAACAGCTTTAAGCAATTCACGAGGTTGATCGTAAATTTCATTATAGCGGCCTAAATAACAAGAATCATGGTAGGTGACTGACTTATTGTCTCCACGAGAGAGTTTCAACTTACCAGATTTAACTAGATCTAACAGGAACACGGTATGGTGTATTACTTCAAAATCTCCGCCCAATTGAGGATACTCATTTTTTAAGAAATTGTAGCAGTGAGGGCATTGAGTAATGATTTTCTTTACTCCATATCCCTTCATCACTTCAATATTTTCAGTGGCTAAGGAATAGAATAAATATTCGTTTCCAAGCTTACGAGCAGAGTCACCGCAACATTTTTCTTCATTACCTAAAATTGCAAAGCGAACGCCAGCAGCTTGAAGTAATTTGACCAAGGCTGCGGATACTTTTTGATTGCGAGCATCAAAGGCACCAGAACAACCAGGCCAATATAAATATTCCACTTCTGGGTCCTCTTCGTAGGTCTTAACTCCGAGACCTGTGAGGAAATCGGCACGAGTACTCCAGCCAATGCCCCAAGGATTACCGTTGTTTTCCATGTTCTTGAAGGCTAGTTGAGCTTCTCCAGGGAAGCGAGTTTCCATTAGAACGAGGTTACGACGCATATCGATGGTTTTGTCGACATGTTCCACAAAAACTGGACATTGTTGTTCACACGAGCGACATGTTGTGCATGCCCATATGTCTTCTTCAGAAATCACTTCTCCAATCAGGGCTCTGCCAGTCCATCCTTCGGACTCATCTGACTCACTAGCTGCGGCAGCTTCCTGACCAGCAACCCCTGCCGAGAGTTTTTTCTCAGCTTTAAGAGCCTCACCGGTTTCTTCCATAAGAACACGCATATCCTGAATGATCCCTTTTGGGGTTAAGTGCTTTCCACTCAAGTAGGCAGGACAGTTATCCTGGCACCGACCACAACGTAAGCAGGCATCCGTGTTGAATAATGTTTTCCAAGAAAATTCTCGCAACTGACGTTTTTCCGAAGGTCTCAAGACTCTCATCTTCAAAATCAATTGGTTCTGGTATGCCGATTGGTCCACGTTTGCGGAAGAATTGGTTAAGTGGCCCAAGCAAGATGTGGAAAAGTTTGGAGTATGGGAAATAGGCTATAAAAGTCATCGCGAGAGCAAGATGGAACCACCAGAGGAATACGTGTAATGACAAGAGTTGTGCTTCATTGAACATTGCTTTAAGAGGAATAGACATCCACTGTCCAACAAAGGCATAGCCTGCCCAAGGATCGGGTATAACAGCAATACGTGCTCCTTGGATGACAAAACCCGTCAATAAAATAGTGAACAGTAACGCAAGGGTAATTGCATCGTCCGCTTTATTGTCTAAGCGATCAGGTCTTTGGATATAGCGACGGTAAGCGGCGATAAGAATTCCAATTAGAGCTAAAAGCCCAAACAAGTTAGCAGTAACTTTAATGAAAAGATAAAGCCAACCGTGAAAGATCTGTAGTGAAAAATCTGCTTGAAGGGTTATGATGGCGGTTGCAAAGGCTAAAAATATAAATCCAAAGAAAATAGTTGCATGCATTAATCCTGGATACGCGTCTTTTAATATTCGTTTGTGGGCAAAGGTATAAACTAAAACGTCCTTTATCCCTGCTCCGATATCTTTCCAACGATTTTCGGGTTGCCCTAATTTCCAGAGCTGAACTCGTTTATACACACCGTAGCCAAAGATTATAAGTGCAACGATAAAGAACAAGTAAAGCCAATGCTCTCCTTCAATGTTCCAATACACTTGACGTGTTGCCATTCTTCCCTCTCCTTACCTTTATTAGTGAAGCGCCTTTAAAAGGCGCTTCACTAATAATTTTTTATTCATTAACCAGTTTCTTAAACTCTTCTGTTAACAAGGGAACTACTTCAAAAAGGTCTCCAACAATACCGTAATCAGCAACATTAAAAATGTTAGCTTCTGGATCTTTGTTAATAGCTACAATGAATTTTGAAGAGCCCATACCAGCAAGGTGTTGAATTGCACCAGAAATTCCGCAAGCAATATAAAGCGTAGGCGCGACAGTTTTTCCAGTTTGTCCAACTTGGAACTTGTGTTCTTTCCAGCCAGAATCTACAGCAGCGCGTGATGCTCCAACCGCTGCTCCGATAACATCAGCGAGATCTTCGAGGATGTTATAATTTTCAGGACCCTTCATTCCACGCCCACCAGATACAATGACATTAGCCTCTGTAAGCTCAGGACGTTTAGAAGCTGCGATGGCAACTTCCTTGAGAATAGCAACTAAGTCAGAAGCATCAATTTCTGCTGCTTCTTTGCTGACTTCAGCCTGCCGTCCAGCTACAGGTGCTTCTACAGCAAAGGTATTAGGACGAATTGTCGCCAGAATGGGTCGAACATTTGAGGAGAGATGTGCGAAAGCTTTACCTGCATAAATTGGACGTTTAAAACTTAAGAAGTTAGTTGCATCAATTTCCATACCCGTGCAATCAGATGCTAAACCGACACCTAAACGTTGAGCAAGACGAGGAGCAAGATCCTTACCAACAGCAGTATTACCCATTAAGACTGCTGTTGGTTCATCCTTAGAAATGAGCTTATTAAGAACAGAGGTGTAAGCACCTGTTGTGTAATCCGCTAACTTTGCATCATCAACTAAGATAACTTTGTCTGCTCCGCCTTCGGCAAGAGTCTGAGCAAGTCCATCAATACCTTGTCCAAGAACTACGGCTACTAAGGGTTCGCCAGTTTGATCCGCAATTTTTCGTCCTTGGCTGAGTAGTTCTAATGAAACTTTACGAATTTGCAAGTTGCGTTGTTCGACGATAATCCAAATTCCTTTAGCCATGTTAATTCCTCCCTTTACAGAACCTTAGCTTCTTCACGCAAGAGTCGTGCTAATTCATTGGCAGCTTGTGCAGCATCCCCGGCAATTTTTCGCCCACCTTGGCGAGCGTTAGGTAAAGTGTATTTATCTACGTTCATTTTTAACGACAAATCTCCAGCGTTTAACCCAAGATCTGCAAGGGTCAAAGTTTGTAAAGGTTTTTTCTTGGCTTTCATAATTCCTGCAACAGACGGATAACGAGGGTCATTCAGACCTTTTTGAGCCGTAATTACAGCTGGAAAGCTAACTTCAATTAACTCTGTTCCACCATCAATTTCACGGGTAGCAGTCGCTTGAGTTCCAGCAACTTCAAGTTTAAGGACACTGCTGACGGAAGGTATCTTCAATGCTTCTGCTAAACGAACAGCAATTTGACTTGCACCATCGTCGATAGCAATTCTTCCTACTAAGATGACATCATAAGGGATTTGGGAAATCGCTTTAGCGAGAATTTCTGCTTTAGCACATTCATCCGTATTTTCTAAGGCAGGATCACTAATCAATACGCCTTTATCTATCCCCATCGCTAAAGCGGTGCGGATTGCTTCTTGGGCACGTGCGCCGCCCATAGTTACTACGGTTACTTCGCCACCAAACTTTTCTTTCAGTCTGATTCCTTCTTCGATGGCATATTCATCGTACGGGTTAATAATCAAATTAACCCCATTGGCATCGATTTGACCGTTAGCATCTAGTACGATTTTAGCCTCAGTATCAAATGTTTGTTTGATGAAGACGACAATATTCACACTGTTTCCCCCTTACTGCAACAATATTACTCTTAATTGTAATTTAAAAATAAAAGCCTTCAATTTTACCTATGCATTTAGACCGACGAGTTGACTACATAAACTATACATCTTGCTACTTTTTTCATAACACCCCCATTAAAGAGTGAGAAGGAATTATTTTCCAGTACTTTTTTATAGACTCTGGCTAGACACATAAAAGTAAAATTCTCCAGCAGAATCACTGGTCAACTAGAAAAGAAATAAGATTTGTTTCACATGTACAAGTAATACGTATCCAATTATAACACAAATACATAACCCGCATTTGCAAACGTAACTATTTGCACAAACTATTACAAGCTTATTCTTCTCACTTATTAAGACTAGCACTGAGGTTGCAATAAGTCAATATGACAATAATTAATATATCATATAATGCTTCTATTGTGCTGGTACAACGAATCAAAGAATCATTCGCAAGGTTACACAGTCACATTGAACTCGAAACACGTGCTAGCCTATGACTGGCTTGACCACCAGAAATTAACATAGCACCCGCACTACAAGAAGTGGAGGTGCTAGAAATTTTGAAACTTTACCTTGTAATCAAACTATTAATTCAGTCATAATAATTACGGATTGTAAGATGTCAAATTTCTATTTCGGAAAGAGTTACTTTTAGACTTGTACCAAAAAAGAGTTTGTTTTAAAATACCCATTTTAAGGATTTTTGTGAGAAATTGGTTTTTGAATATTTCGTTCTTTATGAGTATCAAATTCTTGGAAATGAGGATCTCTTACTGTAACCGATGATTTAGCTCGTGAAACTTTCTTATGGGCCCCCAAATTTTTCATCCACCTTTCGAGTCAAGATCATAATCGAACTAGAATTAATATTTCCTCATCGATCATTTGATATGCTTAATGCTGACAAGATTCGTAACTTAAATATGGTAGACTATATTTTACACGGAGCATGTTATAATATTCTTGTCACAGATTCGCACTCAACAAGCTAAGCGTTTTAAATCAAATCTAAAAACACTAGTATGCTTGAACGGAGGGTTTACATGTTAAAAGAACAGCAAGTTCGCGAAATTATTGAAGCTAAACTTTTTTCCGGTAACATGCCCACTGAATTTATTAATTTTTGCCTAGCTCATGGTCGGATTCGTCATTATGCCCCTAAACAGTATCTTTATTTTTCCGGCGATGAAGGCAATACGGTATTTTTTTTAGTTACAGGTCGAATTCGGTTGTACTTAATGAGTGAGTTTTCAGAGAAAATTATTCGTATTCTTAGCCCTCCAGCTTTTTTCCCTGAAGTTGTTCTGGATGGAAAACCTTATCCTCACGCAGCTCTTTGTATCGAGGAGACAGACGTATTGGCCATAGATCGGAAAACTTTAACTCGTTTTATTGAAAGCAATCCTTCCGTACTGTGGGTATTCTACCGGGAACTTGCTTTAGATTTACGCCGTTCATATCGACAAATTCGAAATCTGTCTCTTGGCGATGCGCGTTTACGTTTAGGAGCTAAGCTATATGCTTTAGCTCATGTCCATGGAAAATCATCTTCAAATGGAACCTTAATTGCCGTTTCCCTGTCCGCTACGGAGCTCGCAGGAATGTGTAGCCTTGCCCGTGAGTCAGTTAGTCGTATATTGGGCGAGTTAAAGGATGAGGCTATTATTAAAATTGAGAAAAAAAATATTACCGTTCTCGATCTTGAAAGTTTACGCGATTGGATTCATGAACGGGCCAGCCGTACACGTTCTTCTTTAGACTAAGGGTTAATTAAGGTTCTTGCCGTTCAAGGAAATGAGTTAATCGTTCTTGAGGTCCACCCTCTTTTATATATTTCAACATCGTTTCAGTGACCCAATCAACTACTTCTTGATCTGTCGTGACTTGCCCCGCTAACCTCGCAAATTGTGGGTGGCGGCCAATTCTCCCTCCAAGACGCAAGGTCCAACCACTTTCTCCAGAGGTTAACGTACCTGTAGGACACACGGTTTGACAATTCCCACAGGAGAGGCAGAGAGTGTGATCGATCGTTATCCCGTTTGATTGCCAAGAAATAGCCTTTTCTAAGCAGGAAGTAATACAAGTTTTACACCCTGAACAAGGAATATTGGTAACTTTAGGGGTCAAATATCCTGAAATTCCAAAGTCTTTGATATTCGGATGAGAACATCCATTGGGGCAACCAGCTAAACTTACCTTCGGAAGATGGTGATGAAGAACCGGGCGGAACTTATCTTCAAGGCTCTCAAATAAGTTCAGTTCATTAAGCTTCTTGCTTAGCACCCAATAAAGCGAGTTCCAGTCACGAGCTAATTTAGGGCAATTCGGACGGCAATGTCCTAGTTGAAATCCTTGCTGTTGCATCTATGATTCCCCCACGATTAATAATCCTTTTACACGTACCATTTGGAGGTAGTTTAACAGAAATTATTGTCATAAACTGTGGTTTTAATCACATTGTCAAACAATGGTACAAATATATAAAAAAAGCAAATCACTAGGATGCCCTGCTAGTGATTTGCTTTTTTAAATTCTTCCGATAATGGAGTTATTCGTTGAGATTCACTCTCTTCCCTGTACAAATGTAGACTATTTCTTCCGCAATATTTGTACAATAATCCCCCAAACGCTCTAAAAATCGACTCGCAAAAAGCAGGTAATTGGCTTGAGTCACCTTATTGGGATTCTCCATCATAATTGTTCGTAATTCTCCAAATACTTGAGAATATATTTGATCGATTTCATCATCGATCAACGACATCTGGGCTGCTGTTTGACAATCATCTTGAACGTATGCTTTAAGTCCAAGACTGAGCATATCATGTACTAAAGCGCTCATTCGGGGGATGTCTATGAGCGGTTTAATGAAGGCTTCTTGGCCTATTCTAATCGTTAATTTTGCAAGGTCAACCGATAAATCGCCCATTCTTTCTAGGTACATAGAAATTTTAAAACCAGCCACAAGCTTTCTTAAATCACGAGCAAAAGGCTGCTGTGTCGCAATAAGAAGGATGCATTTTTCCTCAATAACTGCCTGCAAATCGTTGACGACAAGGTCTTTAACGACAATAGAATTAGCTAATTCTATATCCTGGTTTAATAAGGAACCAACAGCCAGATTAATTTGTTGGTCTACCATATTACCGAGGTCTAATATATTTAAGCGCAGTTCCTCTAAATCACTATCAAATTTTTGGCGAGTTGGCAATCTTAGCCCCCCTCTCATTTCTAGAGGTCTTAATACTCAAACATAAAATAAATTAAACTAATTAGTATTATATCAGAAAAAATAGTCAACATGCTCTTTAACCGAATCGTCCGGAAATATAATCTTCAGTCTTTTTCATACTGGGACGGGTAAAGAGAATACTCGTTACATCTTCTTCAATTAGATCTCCACTTAAAAAGAATGCCGTTCTGTCTGAGACTCGAGATGCTTGATGCATATTATGCGTTACGATAATGATAGTGTACTTATTTTTTAATTCTGCAATTAGTTCTTCAATTTTCATTGTAGAAATGGGATCAAGCGCTGATGTCGGTTCATCCATTAATAATATTTCTGGTTCTACTGCCAAAAGACGAGCAATACAGAGCCGCTGTTGCTGACCTCCAGAAAGTCCCAAAGCAGATTTGTGTAATCGATCTTTTACCTCATTCCATAATGCTGCATCTTTAAGACTTGTCTCGACAATTTCATTTAATCGTTTCTTATCCGTTTCTCCGTGAATATTAGGACCATAAGCTACGTTCTCAAAAACAGATTTTGGAAACGGATTTGGATTTTGGAAAACCATTCCTACGCGTTTACGAAGTAGCACAACATCAGTATCTGCCGCGTAAATATCCTCTCCATCAATCCTGATTTTTCCTGAAATCTTCACATTCGGTATTAAATCTTGCATTCGGTTAAGAGAACGCAGAAAGGTAGACTTACCACATCCAGAGGGACCAATGAGGGCAGTTACGCTTCTTTCCTTCATTGCCAAGTTAATATTTTTTAAGGCCTGTTGCTCACTGTAATAAAGGTCGAGGTTACTGACCACGATCTTATCCATTTCCATTTCTCCTTAAACACACTTATTGGGTACTACACCTTATTTTTTCCCAAGAGTCGTTTTTGCAACCAACGACTAGGTATTGTTAGAAAAAGGTTAAAGACTATAACCATAATGATGAGTAAGGCAGCGGTTCCGTCAGCAATTTGATCAGCGTTTGTCCCTGGCAAAGGATTTGACTTAGCTGCAAATAGATGAACGGCTAATGTCTCACCAGCAGCAAAAGGATTAATATCAAATAATTTACGAGAGACATTCATTCCAGCCGTGAAAATCAAGATAGCCGTCTCGCCTAATGCCCTACCAGCAACCAGTGTTATACCCGTAATTAACCCTGGCAGAGCCGTTGGCAAAATAACCTTACGGATTGTTTGCCACATCGTAGCCCCTAAGGCTAAGCTTGCCTCCCGATAACTTCTTGGAACCGCTTGTAGGGACTCTTCTGTCACGCGTACTAAGATAGGTAGATTCAGTAACGCCAGAGTGGCTGCGCCCCCTAAAATGGTGAATCCTAAACCAAGCATGTTCACAAAAACGATCATTCCAAAGAGTCCGAAGACGATTGAAGGTACAGTGGCAAGGCTTTCCGTACTTAAACGAATTATGTCAGTTAATTTGGTTTTAGGGGCGTATTCTGACATGTATATCCCTGCGCCTAATCCAACAGGCATTGAAAAGACTAGCGAAAGAAATAGAATATAGAAAGAGTTAAACAATTGACCTCTTACACCATCAGGTCCATTAAAGAAGTCACTAGTAAGAAAGGGTAGGCCCCGTCCTAAAATCTGAATCAAAAATGCCACTAATAAGGATAAAATAAGTACGGCCACACCCCAGAGCATCATAGTGGCAAAACGATCGGCTTGACGAGCTTTCAATGGCTCGCCCCCTTTCTTGAGGCTGTACGGACTAGAATAATCATAACAAGGGCAATGATCAACAGTATGAAAGCCATTAAAAACAAGGCATTGTTCCACGTTGATCCAAACGGTGTGTTCCCCATTTCCATAACGATGTTACTCGTTAACGTTGAGGTTGGACTCACTAGGGAACTTGGAAAACGGGGTGAATTGCCGATAACCATTTGCACTGCCATAGTTTCACCGATTGCCCTAGCCATCGCTAAAATGATCGCTGTTAAAATTCCGGGGGATGCCGCTGGTACAAGGACCCTGCGTATGGTTTGCCAGCGTGTTGCCCCTAAGGCTAGCGAAGCTTCTTTATAGGTCCCTGGCAAAGCGCGTAAAGCATCTTCCGAAAGACTTATCACGGTTGGCAAAATCATAATGGCTAATACGATCCCTGCAGCTAACATACCATAGCCAGTTGGTGAGTTCGTGAGTTTGCGTGTCAAACCAACAACAACCGTAATCCCTACGTATCCGTAGACTACAGATGGAATCCCTGCAAAAAGATCCGTAGCTGGACGCATAATTGCCCGTACCCATGGGGGTGCCATCTCCGCTAAAAACACTGCCCCTGCCAGTCCAATTGGTCCTCCAAGTAATATTGCTATTAGTGTCGTACCAATCGAACCAGCTATAAATGACAGTGCTCCAAACTGGCCAGAGTCCGGACTCCATTTGCTACTTGTAAAGAATTCAAAGATGCTGACTTCTCGAAATGTGGATAAACCCTGCATTCCTACAAACCAAATTATACAAACGATGATCAATGAGACCAACACAGCGCTACTAATAAATAGATAACGCGACAAACGGTCATTGAAATATACCCAGGACTTACGGTGAGGCAACCTGTTACACCTCCAAATCGTTCTAAATTTTAGATTATAACGATCATTAATACTCTAAATCATTTTGCTTTGCTTGTGATAAGTCTAACTCATTTATGTAAATTATCGATTAAGGGAATGTAAAGTTTAGGTTAATATTACAAAAGACACACCCATATTATGAATAATCATTCTAGGTCTAGTTTTAGTTTTACCATTTCAGGTTGAGCATACAGAATTAGGAGCAAGAGATATCTTGCTCCTAATTCTGTAGATCGATATATCAGTCGAGTCAGACTAGGAATCAGCGATTTGAAAATGATGGTTCTCTTAGTTTTATCTTATTTCTTCATCTTACTAATGGCTATAAATCCTGTCTTTTCAACATTCTTATCTTGGAATTCCTTACTTAAGACATAGTCTAAGAAGAGTTTTACCGTTCCAGTAGGTTCTCCTTTAGTGTACATGTGTTCATAGGCATAAATAGGATACTGACCGCTAGTAACTGCATCCACACTGTATGCAACGCTATTGTACTTTAAAGCCTTAACAGTGTCTTTTAGGTATGCAGCATCGATATAACCAATAGCGCCTGGAGTTTGAGCCACACCTGTGATTAAGTTTCCTGTAGAATCTTGAGCGGCAGCTTTATCTGTAAAGTCTTTACCATCCATTATAATTTTGCTGATCGTGGCACGGGATCCGGATGATTTTGCACGGCCGATAATGGATATCGTGGCGTCCTTACCACCAACATCTTTCCAGTTTGTTATTTTCCCTGTAAAGATATCCGAAAGTTGAGCTTTGGTCAAATTGTCAACTGTGACATCTTTATTAGTAATGATGAGGAAGGGCGCTACTGCAACTTGGTGATCCACCAAGCCTTTGTCTTTCAGTTCATCCGTAACAACCACATCTGAGTTTCCAACATCCACAGAACCACTAGCGACATTGTTTAACCCGGTAAACGAACCTCCACCGCTTAAGTTCACCTGAACACCTGCATTTTTGCTCATAAACTCATCGGCAGCTAATTTAACCAGGGGTTGAAGTGCTGTTGAACCTGCAGCAGAAATCGTTTTCTTGTCAGCACTTGATGTAGCTGAAGAATTTGTCGGTGCTGCTGTTTGACCGCATCCTACCAGAACTAGCAAAGAAATCAGGGTAGTACTTAAAAGAGCAATTTTCGATTTTGATTTAAACAATTTCGTTTCCTCCTTAAATTTCCTATGTTCAAATTCCTTAACACAAAATGATTATACTGGAAGATTGTAAAGTCTCAATGAACTCAATGTAAAGTTTAAGTTAAATTTCAGTATTTTTCTCGGTGTGTAAACGTGTACCCAACTCCACGTACCGAGTCGAGAACGGGTCCTATAGATTTCAATTTATTGCGCAAATGACTGATATGGACATCAAGTGCTCTAGTACCTGAGCTGGAAAGGTCACCCCAGACTTTTTGAATTAGATATTCTCGACTGAATACTTGGTAAGGATTGGTAACAAAGAGAACAAGCAATTCGAATTCCTTCGCGGTTAAATTTAAAGGCTGTTTAGCTAGGGTAACAGTATAGCTTTCTTTCTCAATTTCCAATCCCGCCCATCTAAGTGGACTATCTTCAATATCAATTTTACGTTGAATCTCTCTAAGTCTAGCCTTTATCCTTGCAGACAATTCTCTCGGACTAAAAGGCTTAGATAAGTAGTCATCGGCGCCGAGTTCAAGTCCGATTATTTTGTCCATGACATCATCGCTGTGACTTAGAATTATAATTGGAACATCATGGGTATCCTTCTGAGCACGCAGTGTTTTAATAACTTCAAATCCATTAATAAGTGGTAGAGTTTGATTAATAATAATAATGTCTGGTTTATCTCTCCTAGTGAGTTCTAACCCTTGCTCACCGTTTAAGGCGGTTATTACATTATACCCATCTCTTTCTAAGTTAACCCGGACTAGTTCTTGAATTTGGACCTCGTTCTCTACGAGTAAAATTTTGGTCACACCATAACTCCCCCCAATAAAGGCCCTCCCTTACGATTTTAATTCAAAATGAACAACTACCTATATCATAATTGTTGTATGTAAAGTCTGTATGAACGGAATGTAAATTTATTGTTATATATTATGATTGATCAATCAAGACATCCTCATTTTTCTGGATAACAGCTCGCCAATACCAACGCCTGATCTGTATAAAATATTGTTTTAGATTGGAAGTCATATCCTTTTTCGATCATCTTTATCCACTATTTCCATTTCATTTGACATTAACATGCCCCCAACAATATTAATTTTAAATTCCTAAGCGTATTGATAGTGATACCCTTCTTTAATCAGCATCTTCTTAACTTTAGTCAGCTCCACAGGGTCAAAAAAATGCACCTCTTTTCCGCTACGAATAATCCAAGTCTGCGGAGTTAATTGCCCTTCCTTAATTAGTTTTTTAAATTTAAAACTTGATACTTCAAGATAGTACGTAGCCTCTTTGGTATTCAATACGTAATATTTATATTGTGGGGTCATTATCCAGCCTCCTTTTTACCAAATAACCATTCATTTTAGAAAATGAATATGAATCGGACGCTTTAAATGAATTGTATTATGTCGCTGATTATCCAGTTTTCTGCTTCATTCTCAAATCCGACACTAATTGCAGCAAAGCCTCCACAACCTGTTCTGTGGAGGGGCCTGGTAAAGCGACCGCTGCTTTTTCCTGCATTCTTTCAATATTCTCGGGATAGCTTAAGCAGCGCTTTAGAAGTTGTTCCAATTCCTCTTCACTCCCTGCAACCTGCCCTGCGCCAACGCGTTGCACAAACTGTGCATTTTCAACTTCTTGCCCGGGGATCGGCTTGAAGATTACAAGTGGCAAGTGCTTTGTTAAA
>NZ_JYNH01000098.1 GCF_000960765.1 Desulfosporosinus sp. I2
CCTAGCTTTGATAGAATCCTTTGGCTATGTCCGGCTCCACCCAGTGTGCAATCGACATACTTACCTGAGGAATTTATAACGACAGCGTCTATCGTCTCTTTCAACAATACTGTAACATGATGAAACTCCAACTAAATCCGTCCCTTTCTATATGCCGAGCTGAACTAAGGATTCAGCAGCGCTGGCATAAGCACTTTCAGCTTGCCGACTGTAGTCTGTCCAAAGTGTCTGACTCCAAATCTCGACTCGACTTGACACTCCCACCAGAACCAGGTCCTTTTCCAATTGCGCATAATCACGCAAATTTGCCGGCAATAGAATTCTTCCCTGCTTATCCAGTTCACATTCAGTCGCCCCGGAAAAAAAGAAACGGACAAAAGCACGAACATCAGGTTGGGTAAACGGTAGCGCACGGAGCTTCTGCTCTAAATCATTCCATTCGGAGCGAGGGTAAACAAACAAACAATGATCTAAGCCTTTAGTCACAATAAATTGTTCCCCCAAGGCTTCTCGGAATTTCGCTGGGATTATCAACCGACCTTTCCCATCAATTGTATGAATGTATTCCCCCATAAACATAGTGCTCACCCCACTGTCAGTGGATATCCTCTCCACTTTACCCCACTTCTTCCCACTATTCTCCATACATGACCATAATCCTGCTCACTTATTGGCCTTTTTAAAGAAAAATTTAAAGATAGGAATAAAGTCCTACTCTTGCGTGCCTTAATGGAAGAGCGTTCAAACGTATAAAACTTCAGATGGAGTAAAAACTCCACCTGAAGTAAGCCTGCATTTATATGACATTTTAAGAATATACCTAGTCTACCCTTTTAAATTTGATCCCCTGAACTCCGACACTCCAGGAATAAATAAGATCTGTCCTGGGTAAATCAAATCCGGGTTACGCAAGTTATTCGCGAGAATTATAGCCTGCATTGTAGTACCATAGCGTTTTGCAATTTTGTAAATTGTATCCCCTTTTTTCACGACATAGACTTCCGGTTCAGGGGTAGGCACGGGGGTTGGCATTGGGCAATGATGCTGGTAATGCATCATGTGTGGTCCACAGGGTGCACAAGCCATTGGGTTGTCGACATCAATCGAAACAAAACCAGGATCCATATCTACGTCCAAATTTACAAAACCGCCTTGGGGATACATCCCAGCACCACCGGCCATCTGCATTCCTTGCATTCCTTGCATTCCTGGCATCCCTGGCATCCCTGGCATCCCTTGCATTCCTGACATCCCTGGCATACCTTGCATTCCTGACATCCCTGGCATACCTTGCATTCCTGACATCCCTGGCATACCTTGCATTCCACCCATACCAGGTGCTGCAATTGGATTATAAGCAACGGAACGTAATTCCATATAAATTCCTCCTTTAACTATTGCAAGTCGAATCTTTAAATGTGATCTATTCTCTTGCCTTTAACTAATAACAATATATGGAAACACCGGAAAGGTGTGTATGTACTTTTTAATAATTTGGATTTTTTAATGGAAAGTTTACATTAGCTCAAGTAAAAGTGATTCTTTTTTCCGGTCTGTTAAGAAACTACTTGCCTATAACCCTAACTTGTACAATAAGCGTAATAATCCATTCTTTAGAAGTTAACAAAATGACCTTATGTCCCTATATCGGACAATATTGTGATTTAAGCACAAACGGAGCTAGCTCAAGTATGAGCTAGCTCCGTTTGTCTTATCAATTAGCTAGGATTAGGCATCTGCAATTGCCTTATTCAATTTTGCTACAAGTTCATCAGCATTCTGTCCATGGGTTAGCGCTGCACCTTCTATGCTCTCCATTGTGGATGATGGACATCCTAAGCAATGCATCCCAAGCTCTAGAAAAATCTGAACTGTTTGGGGATATGATCGTAACACTTGACCTACAGTCATCTCTTTCGTTAACATGTAACTATTCCTCCTTGGATTCCTTAGTAAAAGACTCGGTTTTATTATAAAGCATATTTGTCGGATATGCAACCTTATCGATGCTCGAAGTTCGAAGTTCGAAGTTCGAAATCCGAGGTTCAGTTGCCGTTGATCACTTACTCCGTGCAAACATTTCCCCCGTTCCAAGCCCCGGGACGCAGTGTGATACATCAGCGACGTCTTTACGTAAGCAGACTTCCATTCAAGCGACCGACCCCAGATACGAGAGTTGCAAATCTAAGTCAAAAGCGTCCCTAACTTGCACGCAGACGGTGCACATGTAATGTGCCATCCCCCAAACCTTCCGTTCCTCGGACCCAAGCCCAGGACGCAGTGTGACACGAGCGCAAGGTCTTTACGAAAGCAGAATTGCAAACTTCCGCTCAAGCGACCGACCCCAGATACGGGGCAGTGTACAAGGTCCCTTCTCGCCATCCTGCAAGAAGGTTAATACGTGCGAAGACAGTGTCTTCGGGCTTCAGGGACACTCGGCCATCCTTGGCCAGCGGATGTACACTGCCGCCAATGCGCCAAGGTCCCTTCTCGCCGTCCTGCAAGAAGGTTAATACGTGCAAAGACAGTGTCTTCGGGCTACAGGGACACTTGTCCATCACGGCACCTTGCCATCCATGGCGGTGCTCTAACCTCAAACGTCCTGTTTGAGTCATGGACGGCGGATGGCGCTTTTGGCACGATAGTCTCCATTGGAGATTATCGCCGTAGGCGCATTCTTTGAAATAATACTATCGCCGAAGGATGGACCCCGCACCCCATAGCAGGAGCTTGAACGGTTAGTTTGCTCTGCGTCGTAAGCACCAAGCGCTGTGTCACACAAGTCCTCTCACAAGTCCCCCGATTTCCATTAAAAGTTTGTAGACATGTTCTGCCAAATCTTTCGGAAGTGTTCCTGTCCCACAACTTGGAGTTAACATACTTTGTTGACGAAGAAGTGATTCGTCGACCCCTCGTTTCACAAGCTCTTCGATGTTCTGTTCCAATCGGACTATAAGTTTCTGAGTCGTTTCTTCCCAAGCTACAGGATTTGTAGGAACAATCCCCCAAGAAAGAATTCCGCCACGTGCTAAATATCGATTTATCGGCTCAGCTAAAACCATCATACTTTGCATATAATCATAGGCATCAAAATTTACAACCTCAACCTTGGAGTCAAAAAGAAGAGTCCAATCCATCCCTGCACAGACATGCACACCAGGAATTCCACCTTGCCGAAGAATTCCTTCAATAATTACGTTCAATTCTTCAATAAGTTGCTCTCTACTTAACGTGACATGTGTTGAGGCACCAAATCCATAAAGTCCTGGATCGTCTATCGTCATCAAGACGGGTAACCCGAACTTCCGAAGTCGTTTGGTTTGCCACTCAGCATGCATGGCAAGAGTTTTAACCAGCATATCCCGAAGAGTATCATCATAATAACTTGATCGTCTATTTTTATCGGTAATTTGCATTCCCAGGGTTAATGAACCACTAACTTGGCCTTTTAAAAGCACAGCATCCCGTGTTCCGAAACGCTCAAGATCTCGGCAGAAAGCTTCAAAACCCTCGCCGCCTTGTGCACTAAAGCCAAACTTCTCCAGAGCTTGTTCGTTTCCGTCAACAGCCTCTAAATATAGCTCGTAGAATACCGTCATTCGGTCAACCCAATCCGTAGCCTCAACTTGAAACTTTGGTTCTTGAACATTGGCAATGACTCCCGTTTCAATCAGAGCATTGAGATACTGACCCACAAAAGAGCTTTCTGCTCCAAGGCTAGGAAGTTGAGGCCAATGCGGCGCAAACGGTACGCTTTTCCAAATCAATCCCAACGCATCTTCGCTCGTCTTTAGAGGTACACTTCCTACACCCGTAGTGAGAAAATGTGGTTTGAAACTGTTATTGTTCATCTATATTAACCCCTTCCCATCCAATAAAATATTGACTCAGATAGCATATGCCAAAGATAAATCCAATCTCCAACGTAAAATGAAGCCCAAACTAAGACTGAACCTGCCATGATTCCAGGCACCCACAAGAAGGGCAAGTAATGCCCCCCAACTCGATGAATATCACGAACACGAATAGGCAGAAACAGAATAACAAGCGCAGTATAGCCTAGAATCGGGAAGTAGAAAGGAACTCCCCAGGGAAACGATGCCCAGCCTATTGCAATAAAGACTGCCCACCGATAACGACGTTCCAGCCAATACACAAGCCCTACAGCATGTGGGGCGTCCGGCATATGGGGAGACACTACTCCAACTTGAAGCAACCGGATAAGCATGAATAATACAGTCAACATTTCCCAGACCAACCATGGGGATTGCGCCTGAACTAATTCAATTCTAGGCCACAAATGTGAGAACCAGGGACTTATATGGATTGGAATACGGAATATTCCAGAAGTGACAAGCCCCGCTAGCATACCTTCACGCGCAAATACGAATAACCCATCCCAAAGCCAAGCACGGCGCAAGCGACGCTTGGGCTTCTTTTCTCCTATTTCCTTGTAACGCCATATAGTTGACCGGAGATTCATCCAAGCCAAATAAAACATTAAGAGAGCCCATACCCCTGCAGCAATGGCTTCATTAACCCAAAGAACACGTGGGAGCGAAGGGGTTTCGACCGTTACCTGCCCCCAGTCTCCTTGAAGGTTATTTCCTTGAATAACTAGTAACTGCTCCTCAGAAAAGTCTGAAATACTGTGATGAGTGGTTTCGAGGGCAAAGGCTAGATTAGGTTGAACTTCTTTCACAGCCTGTTGAAGATAAGTTTTTGCCAAATTATCGGAATCTAAACCCTTTCCAACTGTCCATGCCCATAGAGATGGATGGAGCATTTTTTCTTTAATGTTTTTTCGAAAGACGATCGGTTGTGGGAGCCGATGAGATGGAATTAGTTCTACGGGCAATTCTGCCCATAACCCCATACCGACCCGGTCAGCCGCCTGTAACCATAGCTCATCAGGGGATTGACCTATAAAATAGATTAAGTTAACTCCTTTTTGACGTTCGGATCTTAGCCAAGCTTCCACCTGTTCGGTATGTCTAAGCTTATACTCATCTTGCGGCATTAAGGCCTTCCCCATGATGGGAATAACCTGGTCATTTAATACCCATTTTCCAGCCGAAAAGGCGATTGTACGCAGACCTATGGGCAACGCCAAATCATCCATATCAGCCTTGCTGTTCGTAACCGTCAAATGCAACTGATAGAGATAAGGATCCTCCAAAGTCCAACGCCTCGCATCAGGTACAGAAAAAGTCAATGTTACCGGACGATTATCTACCTTTTCTTGAGGTTCCAGTGTTATAGTCTGCTCTGCTACCCCCGCTGAGCCATCCGATAGCACTCCGTTAACGGTCCAAGGACCGTCTTGAGAAAACCCTCGCAGCTGTAAACTTGATTCTACCGTAATTTGTGCGGTAGTTCCCGTCCACGCTACGCGCACCTGCGGAGGCATAATCGTCGTTTCAACTACTGCATTTAAACGGAAATCGCCTGTGATGCGCCCCGATCTTGGCCAAGCGGAGCCCAAAAACGTAGCTCGTTGCCCTGCACTTCCTGCGAGCTCAATTATCAGAATATTATCTTCGCCATAGCGAAACGCCTTAGCTGGAATTTCTATTTCGTCTGCCCCGCCGCTTCCTTCAAATTCGCCGATTTTCTGACTACTTGAGATCCCATTTAAGTATACGCTGGCATGCCCCTGAACGCTATTCATCGTGAGCAACATAGTACGGGAACTCCATTCCCCTGGGATTCGTACTCGCTTAGCCACGACTCTAAATCTCTCACTTGACGGTAGTGTTATGAGTTTCCCTCCCGTTAAAAAGGATTGATTGTTAATTCCTTTAATACGTTCGGATTCCGTTGTCCAAGCTTGACGTAATGAAGAGAACTGATCCCAACTCCCATTTAAATTTTGCATAAAACGTGTCGCACTTATACCACTTTGCCCCGCTTGAAGAGACTCCCCTTGAACATTTCGCCAATACCACCATAATGTACCCATAGTTAAAGCCCATAAAGCAATAAAGATCATTAAGCGCCGATTGAACATAAAATCCCCTCTTTACCCACTTCCAACACCCCCACTATTTAATGGGAGTTCCGTGCTCGCTTCGGTGACAAAAGCCTCTCACAGGGTTAACACCAAAAGAACGCTGTCGCCCATAGATGACTAACGCCGAAAACGCACACCCCTAACAAATACTATCGTGCTAAAGAATAGCAAATTAAGATTAGTTGACTTATTCGTGAAAAATCTTCAAAACCCTTGCTGATAATATAGGAAACTTTGGTGTTGACCTAAAACATAAGAAAAATAAACCCATGGGTAGTTGCTTACATTGAAGCATATTTTACCCATGAGTTATGTGGAGTAACTCTCTCGTTTTATTCAGTGCATACTTTTGGTGCAGTCAGGACATATCCCGTAAAATTCCATGCGATGCCCTAATATTTGAAAACCTGATTCCTCCATAACTTCTTGATCTAAGTCAATCAGAGTGCGATGAAGGTCTGCCACCTTACCACATGTTGAACAAACGATATGATAATGGTTTATGGGATTCCCATCAAAACGACTTGACATATCGCCATAAGACAACTCTAAAAGGTGCCCATGTTCTTTCAGCATGTTTAGTGTATTATAAATTGTGCCTAAACTTACTCCTGGAAACTTCGCCTTAACATGATGATAAATTTCATCTGCCGTGGGATGAGATTTAGTTTCAAGTAGGAATTCTAGAATAGCCTGCCTCTGCGGTGTAAAACGGACACCTTTATTTTTTAACTGTTTAAGAATTTCGATGGCATCCATACCTACGTCCCCTTTTATTGTAATTTAAAATTATTGTTATTTAAATTTTAAATTAAGATAATAAATTTGTCAATAAAAATCCACTAAACTAATTATCCTGATGCACTGGTCAGATCGAATGATTTCTTTAGTAAAATTGTTAATGAACGCAAAAAAGGAGAGTAATTTTTACTCTCCCTTTTGCGTTTATACGTTGATAAAGTAATTACGCTGGATTTGGTGCCTCAACTGGACAGACCGTGGCACATGACCCACAATCGATGCAAAGATCTGCATTGATGACGTATAAACCATCACCTTCACTAATTGCTGAAACTGTACATTCTCCTTCGCAAGCACCGCAACTAATGCATTCTGAACTGATAACGTATGCCATGTTACAACATCCCCTTTTCTCCCAACTTCAAAACCAAATATACCAAAGCTTCGAAGAAAAGGCAAGTATAAGTAAACTTTTAGTATTTCCCATTGCCAATTCAGATTATGCAACGATTTACAAATCTCTTTCCGGTCGATAGGGTACTTGATAAAGTCGACGCAGACAATGTGAGCAATAGGGTAAAACACGATTGCTCACGTGATTCCTTCTGAATAAGATGTGACCCAGATCTTCATGTTCAAACCCGCAAGCACGACATTTTTCTAACATAAGTATACCTCCCACACTTTGTGTGTTTCTGTACAAGTAATCTAACTATAGTATGCTCTTTTAGCCCATAAAATAAACAAGCAATCTTTTTAGAATTGCTTGTTTAAAATTTTGGTTAAGTGACCTAGGGTGAAACATTCATACATTACACAGGAAGGAAGAAACGCTTTGACATAGGGAGTTTCAACCCAGCGACGTTCAGGGAGTGTATTGAGCCATAGCACCTGACGGACCTGACCATGTATCCCCCCAAGTAAGGCCGCCGCCTTCTCCCCCTCAAGCGTCTGTGCATCACTGACTATCAAAAGTAAGGTTTGCTTAGAAAGTGTATCCGGAAACTTACTCCGCAAAGTTTCTAAAGCATTCGCTAAATTAGTCCCTCCTCCCCATTCTTTTCCAGACACCGCTAGTGCTTCCTTAACCATAACTTCAAATCTTTGACCTTTCTTAAACTTTTCAGTTAAAGGAATCAGAACTTCCCCAAAGGCGAATGTTTTTATCCCACTCACCACTGAAGATAGTCCATAGATAAATTGCCAAATAAATTCCGTGTATTTGAGCATCGAACCAGAAATATCGCAGAGCAAGACAATTTTAGGGCGTCCCCTCCGACGGCTGCGATAGCTTCGTTCCACAAGTACCCCACCATAGCGAAGATTTCTACGTAAAGTCGAGCGCATGTCCAGTCCACCCCGCCTTCGAGCTGCTCGGTAACGACGAGTTACTTGACTAGCAAGACGTTGACTAAGGCGACGAATCAAGCGGATCACCTCTGGCCACTCTTCGGCAGATATCTTCTTTAAATCCCGACTTAAAACCTCCGCTTCGCGATCGCGAAGTGCACGTTCCACTTCAGAAAGCACACCATCGGTGGACCCTGGAGAGAAAATGGGCTCTTCTTCGTTTAACTTCTTTCTCCAATACTCCAAGGACCCCCTGAGAACACGTTCAACCATAGGTTGATAAGAATGGTCCACAGGTACTCCGCTTCGCGTGCCATTCGATGATTTTTCTAAGAAATCGCGCAGACGTTGTTTATCTTTCTCCGGAAGACTAGCATAGATAGCTCGTTGTTCTTCCGAAAGATCCAACTCGTTTTCCTGAAAACGCAAGTCCTTTCGGGTACTCTCGATCTGCTCGTTCCATTGACTTGTCTTGTCTTCTGCATCCTTCTGCCAGGCCTGTTTCTGTTCTAATGACGCAAAGTATGCCCGAAAGGCCTCTTTAAACGCTGAAATATATTGAACATCTTTTACGAGCGTCGCCTGGAGCACGGCCTCTACCCTGTCTCGATCGACTAAGCCAAGCAAAGATAATCCATCTGCGGCATCAGAAATTTCCGAAGGGCTGATTTTAAGCCCTACTGACCTTAATAATTGAGCAAACTCCACTAAATGACGATCCAATTCGCTGACTCTATCATGACTGTCCATGAACACGTCTTTCTCCTTGTGCCAACTTACTAGACTCAAATAGGAGGCGTTCCGCACCCATCTCCCGATAGAAAAGTTCAACATCATCTTGGCTCTTAAGTAGTAATGTCAGAGTCGCATCAACCCAAGCAGGATCAAGGCCAGTCTTACCCATCACGAGCAAGGCCTTAGCCCAGTCCATTGTTTCGGATACCGAAGGAATCTTATTTAGAACGAGGCGTTCTCTAAGAATATTAACAGCCCTTGCCACATCTAAAGCTAATCGTTCTGGTAAATTAGGAATTTTTGCTCGCAGAATTCGGACTTCTTTATTAACGGAAGGCGGTTCCACGTGTAAAAAAATGCAGCGTCGTTTTAACCCGTCCGAAAGTTCCCGTTCTCCATTAGACGTCAAAACGACAATCGGACGTTCTTTGGCCACAATGGTCCCCATCTCAGGAATTGTCACTTGAAACTCCCCTAATAGTTCAAAAAGAAATGCTTCAAATTCCGAATCCGTCTTATCAATTTCATCGATGAGCAACACCGTTCTTTTTTCACTCAAAAGAGCTTGAAGTAAGGGACGAGGTAATAAATAATCCGTTGAAAAAAGATCTGCTTCTGAGAGATGCTCTCGTCCCATTTGAATCTTTAAAAGTTGACGCTGATAATTCCATTCGTAAAGCGCCTTAGTTTCATCAAGCCCCTCATAACACTGCAAGCGGATTAATGGAGCCCCAAAGACCTGGCTTAGCACCTTTGCAATTTCCGTCTTTCCTACCCCTGCTGGGCCTGAAACTAAAAGTGGTTTACCTAGTTCGGTCGCTAAAAACGCAGTAAGCGCAATTCGATCATTCCGTTCAGTAATATAACCAATTGATTCCAACTCATTTTCAAACTGATCTAGCGTCATCCGATCTGGCATCTAAACACCCCCTAATCGATGTTCGGTATTCGTGGTTCGTGGTTCGAACGCTTAACTCAAACACAACTACGATATTCGATATTTAATGTTCATCATTCAAATCTTAACACGAACCACGAATATCTATGATATCTGTATTCAAGACTATAAACCACTAACTTACTAACTTACTAACTTACTAACTTCTAACTTACTAACTTACTAACTTGCTAACTTGCTAACTTACTAACTTACTAACTTACTAACTTGCTAACTTGCTAACTTTACGAACTACTATCCTAAGATATCAAACCACGAACCACCAACCACGAACTACGATATGACCTTCGCGGACTTCCAAATTCAAACCACGATTTTCGATCTACGAACTACGACTTTGGACTACGCTCTCGTATACCGACTCATATTCTTGGACAGCCCTGTCCACCGGGAACCTCTCTCGCGCCCAAGTTACAGCTTGTTCAGAAAAGGATTTATACCGTAAATTATCGGTTAATAGCCTAAGAACTGCCTCGCTCATTCCTTGGACATCTCGGACGTCTGCAAGATATCCTGTCTTTCCATCTTGAACAACCTCGGGTAACCCGCCAACCCGACTGGCAACGACCGGAACCCCACAGGCCATCGCTTCAAGGGCGACAAGGCCGAAACTTTCTTGTTCCGAAGGGAGAATAAAGACATCTACCATCTGCAAAATTTCTTTAACACTTTCCTGTTTCCCCAAAAAACAGACTTTTCTCTCAAGTCCAAGTTTTACGACCTCTCGTTCAACCCGGCTCATTTCTGGTCCATCACCGACCAGTAGAAGCCGACATGGAATGGCCTTTTCAACTTGACAGAATATCCTCACCACATCTACAACCCGTTTCACTTCTCTAAAGTTCGAGATGTGGGCCAGAATCTTCTCACCCTGGGGAGCAAAATGGCCCCTATAACGATCCATTAACCCTTCCATTGGCATATAGACGTTGGGATCGATAAAATTCGGTATGACCTTGATATCTTGATCTATTGCTCCAAAAGTCTCTTCTGTTTCCCGTGCTAATGAACGAGAAACAGCCGTTATTCTGTCGCTAGCTTTAAGTCCTAAGCGCGTCAAGTTATAAAATTCTTCAAAAGCCCCAACCAAAGTAACATCTGTACCATGCAGTGTTGTCACCAGTGGAAGTGGTCTGGACATCATCTGTTTGGCTAAAAAGGCACTAATACTGTGTGGTATTGCATAATGAGCATGGATCACATCTAACCCTACATAATTGGCGACTTCAACGATCTTATTAGCGAGCAACAACGTATAGGGTGGAAATTTAAACAAAGGGTAGTTTACATCAGTTACCTCGTGAAAAAAAAGATTCTCATGAAATCGATGCAAGCGAAAGGGGCGAGCAGAGGAAATAAAATGAACTTCATGCCCTCGCTCCCCCAATGCATACCCTAGCTCTGTTGCGACAACCCCACTACCCCCATAACTCGGGTAACAAACCATTCCAATTTTCATCAATTCAAACCTTCTTTAATCCAGCATATCCCCGTAAGTCATTGACTACAAAGGCAAGCGTTCAGGGGGCCATCTCTTCAAAACCTATCGGCATAGCGTCTTGAATTGCCTCTCCAATGATTTTTTGAATATCGTTGACAATACATGAAACTTCAAATTCCGCTTCTAAATACTCCCTCGCCGCAGGGTTTATACTTACTAAGCTATATAAGCGTTCCAGCTCTTGCTGTTTCTCTTCGCTGATTTCCTGTTCTAACATTTGTGCCTCGCGAATCTCCCATTGTTTCAATTGAAACTCGCGTACCATCTTGTGATTACTAGCATCACTCATTACTTTCTCTTTTGATTTAAGAAATTGCTTAAATTGATCCGATTCTTTGAGAGTCCGCGCCAATTCATAAGCTAAATCGTTTGCAGCCATTATCCTTTTCCTCTCCTCTATCCCTCTATCTCTATAATTGTCTTATTATATATAATTTTAAAGGCAGAGACAAATTACATCTTACACTCAGGTTTACTGACTTATACCAACAAGTTCCTCTAAGAGATCAAAAGCCTGCAAACGGCTATAGGAGAGCAAGTCATCCCACTGTCCTTGGTCAAGTTTCCACGGACAATGCACTGCCACACGACTGGCAAATCCCAACGGGCAGCCGCCATACATCTTTTCCAATCGACGTTGAGAAAGACTCATTAACCCAGGAGCATGTGCATTACACGTTATCGGTTCAAGACAAAGGGTCGGCTTGTCCTCATAGGTCACAAGTAATGAAAATTTCGAGAGCTGCCTTATAGCCACTTTATCTCGCAAAATAGGACCTACCAACGGTACGGAATCTGGTTGGATAATCCCACCTAGTTTTCGCCAAAAATTCTTGTCATCCGAACTACTGATGGAAGCCCATACTCCGACTGCCCCCATTTGACGAGCAAAACGCACCACAAAACGGGCAAAGTCACATTCAGTAGTTCCTTTCAAAGACAATCCATCTAAAATAACTAACCGTTCGGCACTGCTTAAGGTGAGTTCTCCAATTCCCCCCTCCCCCAACTGAAGCACATTTAATCCTGGTAACACATGGATCTGTGGATTTAATCCCGTACCCTTATCCGTCAAAAAAGCCCCTAGGGCTTGCGCCCAATCTTCAAGGCCATCCTCATTCCAATCTGATCTTGGGGAAAGTTCAATTTCAATCCAAGGCATTTGCTCGCCTCCTTTACACTCCGTCAAAACACATATAATCTAGTGTTTCACCACCGTGTAAAGTTATGCAAACACCAACACCCTTCTCACTAACTGTTACGATTAAGCAATAATCTACAAATTTTTGACACTTACCGAAAATATCAAGCGACTAATCGAAGGCATGACGTACTTTGTCAAAATTACTAAACCCAACCACCGATTGAACCCCAATCTGTTGCAAAACCTTACTTGCTTCCTCTAGATCTCGGCCTACAGCTTCGGAACAATGAGCATCCGACCCCAACGTAAAATCAATCCCCCGCCGCTGAATTTCTTCCATTAAACGTCTTTCAGGGTAAAATTCCTGAACAGGTTTATACCGACCATTAGTGTTAACTTCCAAGGTTAACCCCCGTTCCGCCACGACTGTTAACACCTCATCCGCCAACTTTAAGATATCTGTTCTCGGTCGAATTCCAAATAGTTTAATGAGGTCAAGGTGACCTATCGTCGTAAATAGTCCACAACCAGCTGCCCGAGTTACAACTTCAAAGTATTCACGGTAAAGCTCATCTGCATCTTTCTTATAATGCATCTGCTCCTCTTCCGCAATATCAAAGATCCAACCATTCATTTCATGGACCGATCCAATCACAAAATCAAACGGATATTGAGCCACCAATTGTTTGATTCGCCCTTCATCTTCGGGCCGATATTCTGCTTCCAAGCCGACTCGAACTGCTAAATCGGGATATTCGTTCGCCACTTCCCGGATTAGTGAAAAATTCATTTGCTCAAAATAATAATCATGATCGGCAAATCCAATTTCCTTTAATCCCCTGCGGGACGCAACCTCTAAAAACGCTCGAATGTTTTCTCGGTTTGCCTCTCGATCGTTATGCCCGATAAGATGAACATGTAAATCTAACATTACCGCATTCAGACTCCTTCACTTTTATTTTTTTCCCTGGCCCACTTCGATGCGGAAAGGGGTCCTGTTTTAAAGAGTTTGTACTCCGGTTTTTAATATTAGATAAGGATGATCATTTAAATTTGAGTGGGCCATCCTTGTCGTTGATGCAGCCAAATCCGCCAAGAAATTACCCGTCAATTTTACATCCGTTCTCCCGACAATCTTACCCTTTAAAATACGCAAACTGTGAGGCGCACTGAGTGAATACGATCCCGAGACTGCCTCTTGAGTATGTAAACCGAGCACGGATAACACAAGTACCCCATCCTCTACCTCTTGTAACGCTTCTTCCCAACGAACCTCGTATTGGTGCTTAAGATATAGTCCGCCCATTCCTTGCGGTAAGGCCGTCGGCTTCGCACCCCAGCGTATAGCCTCTTTAACTCGCAGATAAGGAGTCTGCAAAAGTCCCTCTCGCACTAACATAGTACGCTGTGCAGGGACTCCCTCAGGCGTCACCAGATAGGACCCTAATTCAAGGGGTTGAAGCGGATCAATGATTAGGGAAACGTGGGGATGAAACACTAATTTTTGCTCTAGAAAACTTTCCTTAGAAAAAGCGCCCTGCCCTTCGAGCACACGATCTCCCGAAAAGTTTGGCAGTATAAACTGTCCTAACATTTCCTCCGTCATTGACGGAGAAAGGATCACTTGAGTCTGTGGTCCAACAGAGGGAGCTTCTTTTTTCATTTCTTCATAGTGATTCACCGTTTGGGTCCATAAATCCTCCCTTTCTTCAGGTCGAATCAGACGGCGCTTAGCAAATCCGCCCCCTACTAAACTATCAAAGGAAAACCAGGTTACAAATTGAGACTGTTGATATGTAACCGCAAGCCCTGTCGAGGTACGAACATGTCGATACCCCCATGCAGCTTGGATACTACCTTGCATCTTCGAATTAGAAGGTTTCTCCGTAAGCCAATGTTTGACTTGATCAAATAAAACCTCGTCCTGACCGGCAATTATTTGTTGGATAGCGCGGTCCTCGACAGCTACCAGCGGAAGAGCTTCCGGTGTAGGGATATGTGCCGCATCAGGGTCTTCATAGGAAGCCTGCCTCCATTGCTCCAATTCATTAGACCAAAACTCTCGTTCATTTTGAAATGGAAGTTGAACAAGGGCCTGACTGCATGTCCCATCGGCCCAAACCAAAAAAACCTCGCCACTTTCACCCTGGCGATAACTAGGAGGTGTATAGACACTCCCGGGTGAATTATCCTTAATTCCTAAAGAGACTGCTTCTGATTCATGAACCAAAATCCGCCATGCTGATAAGCGTAATTCCTCTTTCTTAGGGGCCTGCTGAGACTGATAGAGAAGATCCTCTAATTGCGCAACGAGTTTCATGCCTGTTCCCCTCCCAAACTGACTTGCTGATCAACATCCATGAGCAAATAACGATGACTTCCACCACTTGAAGCGACAGATTGCCCACCTTTACCGCACGTTCCAATCGCATCGAAGGCCCCTTCTCCCAACCCTCCGCGAATTGCCTCTAGTGCGGAAAGAATTTTCCCACTGAATATCGATGGTTGGTAAATTGGAAGAGTCGGATCAGCCACATCAATAATTCCATCACACTGAAAGACAAAATCCCCCGTTTTAGGATTAACTTGTCCCCCGCGATATCCCAAAAGAAGTAGATTTTTCGTTCCCTCAAGTAACTCTCCATGACATAAAAGAGTTTCACGAACCCCCTTCACCTCATCCATCAAGTGCTCCGCTACAGTTAACGGAAGCATCCTGTCAACCAGCAAACGAATATTACTCATTCTGGGCAAAGGAATCTGTCCATAGCTCTCTGCTCGCCCCGCTCCGGTCACTGGCATTCCCGCATCTTCTGCGGAGAAAATGTCCCCTAGACCGGCTACCAACACTCCATCTTCCACAATCGTGACGGTTTGCCTTAGAAGGCCATTGGCCGAAAATGGTTGATATGCCCAATCTCCAATAAGCGGACCATCGATGATATTGACTCCAGGTCTGGCCACCCGAAGCCCTTTGCGTAGTTTTCCAGCTTCTCCTAAGACAGACTCATTCATGTGGTCCGACTCAACTGCGTGTCCGAAGGCTTCATGTGCCAACCCCTTTGCTAATCCATAGTCAATAACCAAAGGATAATGACCGCTCGGCAACAGAGGAGCACTACATACCGCTTTCGCAAATGCTGCCCTGTCCATTGCTTTAGTTTCGAGTGTATGATCTGTTATTTCCTCAAAGAGCACCGTCGCATCCATGCCACTGCGATGAACCAACGTACTCTGTGCCTTACCCTGATCCCGAACTGTCCCTTGATGCATCAAGGCCGCTCTAGGAATGACAAACGATACCAACGTTCCATCGGATCGGCCCATACACCAAACTTCTTCGATTTGACGATAACTTGTTTGCCAAGAGCCTTCTGGAAAACCATCCCGTAAACGGGAATGCAAGACCATCACCTTCTCCTGAAGTTCGACCAAAGAGATTTCTCCAAATATCTTTTGGCTAGGGTTCTCTATTTGTTCCTGAATCAGAGGAGCCTCCCAGATCTGACGATTTCGTTTTGATCCGATCTCCTCATTTCTACGGGCTAAACCAATAGCCTTTTCAACTAATTTCCGGCCGAGCTCCGGGGATAAAACATCAGAGGTGGCAAAACCTGATGCCCCCTCCTTAGTAAAGGCCTGAACCCCAAAGCCACTATCTCCTCCGGTGGAAACCCGGTCAAATCTCCCGTTACTTAAGCGCATGCTCCATTCCCGACGAGATTGAGCACGTACAATGAAATAACCTTCTAACTCCTTGGTTTCTGCCAACACTGACTGAACCAATGTCCTTATTTCTAATTGCTCCACAATTGCCCTCCTTGATCGATAAACTTTAATAAAGGTATTATACCACGATGAGAAGAAAGGAAACTCATCTCCCCCTTAAGAAGGTGAGAGTCTTAATACCGGATAACCATCAGAATAAATCATATCCCGAAGCCCGTATAAATAATGAGGCCTCAGGACATGATTTAAATAGTCTCACGTTTTCAATTTTTTATCCCACTCCTCTCTTTTACTTCACTTGCGACCGTTGATACGTCGCAAGTTTTTTTTAGTCTATACATTTGACTAATAGTTTTCGTTCTTCGGCAAAACCGAACTTTTCATAAAGCTTAAGGGCTCTCACATTATGACTACTAACCGCAAGACCTAGGTAATGAAT
This sequence comes from Desulfosporosinus sp. I2, assembly GCF_000960765.1. Taxonomy (GTDB): domain Bacteria; phylum Bacillota; class Desulfitobacteriia; order Desulfitobacteriales; family Desulfitobacteriaceae; genus Desulfosporosinus. Next base: position 16,611 of record NZ_JYNH01000098.1, read on the forward strand.
CCCTTGAGCACGACAATGCTCCTCCGCGGCTTTGAGTAATACTTGCCCTGCACCTCTGCCCCTCCACTCTGGAATCACACCTATATCCATGATCCACCCCTGAGAAAGACCTGTTAACTCTTCGCGTGACGTCGAGTGTAGAACTAAATACCCAATTTTTTGGGCTTTCCCCTCTTCCGCGCTGGACTTTCCATTTTTCTCCGAGACCTCCACAATAAAGACAACCGATCCAGTGTTCTGTATCCACGTCCAAAACCCGGTAAGAAACCCTTCTCTGTATTTAAGCGTATCTTCGATAGGCTGTTTCCGCCATGGCGAAATACTGTCCAGCATACCTATCTTTCCAAGGGCATACATAAAAGGCCAATCACGAACAGTCCCCTCACGAACTTGCATATAATCACCCCCTAGGTAACTTATGCAATCATCTCCTGTCACGTTTTCAGCTATTCATATTTTTATTTTGAGGCACTAAAATAGGGCCTTTTTACTTTGACTAATTTAACTTGATAATTTCTATCTGTAGTTCTTGAAATCTTCTAATTCAATACAATTAATAGTGCGGTACGCAGTACACCGAGATTCAAACGCAATGTTTGAGATTAGAAGAAACTCAACGGTTCACTTGCAGAAAGCCCAGAGGTTTTGAGTTTTAGCCTTAGCGACAAGCGAATAGCAATGGAACACGATAGTCTCCGGTGACGATAGTCTCCGGTGGAGAGTATCGCCGAATGCGCACAGCCCTTAACGATTACTATCGCGCTGAGGATGAGTATCGCCGAAGCCGCTATCCCCAAAGTATACCTACCGGCGAAGGATGTGCGAACACGAAAGTCTCCAGTGGAGACTTTCGCCGAAGGCGCTGACCCACGACTAACACTTTTCGCCGTAGGATGCTAAGAAACTTCCTCTCCCACTCCCCCCACGAAAGAGGTGAGACTATTGTATATCGCCACCCTAGTACTGGGCCTCTGCCTTCTACTTTGGGGGATGAAACTCCTGCGCCATGGTCTACAATCGTTTGCAGGGCATCACCTCCACCAAGTACTTCTTCAGATGACCGCGACTCCTTGGAGAGGGTTCTGGAGTGGCTCAATATCTACAGCTCTTCTTCAATCAAGTACCGCCTTGACCGTGATGGCCGTATCGTTCGTCGATGCCGGACTCCTCCCCTTTAGCAATGCCTTTGCTTTGATCTTAGGAAGTAATATCGGAACAACCCTAACGACAC
>NZ_JYNH01000099.1 GCF_000960765.1 Desulfosporosinus sp. I2
AATTTTACATTAAGATTTATTATAGGAGGTTATTATATTAGTACGTCGAATTGATTATTATAATTCTTTGAAGCATTGAGAATTTATTGGGTTACTGTTCAATATAATTTAAGGGTAGAAAATTGATTTCAAAGGAGAGTCATAGATGCGTAAAATTCGAAAAGCAGTTATTCCGGCAGCTGGACTGGGAACCCGTTTTTTGCCAGCAACAAAGGCTCAGCCAAAAGAAATGCTGCCCATTGTAGATAAACCAACCATTCAATACATTGTTGAAGAGGCTATTCAATCGGGAATTGAAGATATCGTGATTGTTACAGGTCGGAACAAACGGGCCATTGAAGACCACTTCGATCGCTCGATGGAATTAGAAGCGTTTTTAGAAAAACAAGCCAAAGATGAACTCTTGGATTTGGTACAAGATGTTGCTCGGATGGCGGATATATATTACGTTAGGCAAAAAGAGGCGCTAGGTTTGGGACATGCAATCTATAGCGCTCGGAAGTTCATCGGAAATGAACCGTTTGCAGTTCTCTTAGGGGATGACGTTATCTACTCCGAAGTGCCTGCATTGCGTCAAATGATGAATCATTACGAACGCTACGGAGCAAGTATGGTAGGGGTTCAAGAAGTTCCGCTTGAAGATACCTCTAAATATGGGATTGTAGACGGAGAAAAATTTGCGGACCGACTTTATCGTGCCAAGAATATGGTGGAGAAACCACGTTCGGAAGATGCTCCCAATACACATTTAGCAATTATGGGACGTTATATTTTGAATCCTGAGATTTTTGGAATTTTAGGCGTTCTTCCAGCAGGCAAAGGCGGGGAAATACAACTCACCGACGGTATTAAGGAACTGGGGCGATATCAGGAGATTCTTGCTTATGAATTTGAAGGCCGACGGTATGACGTGGGGGACAAGTTGGGTTTTGTGGAAGCGACGATTGATTATGCCCTGCGCCGAGAAGATCTTTCAGAAGGACTTACCAGCTACTTACGAACCTTGGTTCACAAATTTGACATTGTATAAAACATAATGCCCTCCCATGTAATGAATATGGGAGGGCATTTTTTTTATTTAAATAGTTCATGAGAACAAAAAAAGTGCAAATTAATCTGGATAATACTGGATGATTCTCGCGAATTTTAAAGATGAAGAGCTATCTATTAGTTTTTAGGAAAATAGAGAACGGAAAATGGGCCAAGCTCTACAGCAAAAACGACAGCCTTTTCTCCCAAAAATTGGTAATATATTGACGTACCGTAATAAAGAATGAAGGAGGGAAGAGACTAATGATACCAATCGACAAAAAGAGGATAGTAACCTTAGCGGGAACGTTGGTTCTAGCGGGTGCTGTTGTTGCTGCTGGAGTTTATGGTCCCAGTGTTTGGAAGGTTTTTAGGCAACAAAGCGCTATCACGGACCAGGTAGTCATTCAAACTCCAGCAGTAAACGGCAGTAATGGCACAGTTTTGCCAGAGGGTACTGCCCCGCCCGTAAAACCGGGTGCGGCACAAACAACGACTGCACCGACAGAACTCACAGTACCTACAGCACCCATTACCATCAACGCGCCTCCCCAAGGTGATGTTGGATCCAAGAACAAATACAGGGAACCGGATACCAAACTGATCAATTTGGCACCTTCGGTTACAATGTTCTTCGGTGAGACTGCCTTAAGCGATGATGCTAAAACGTTAGTCTTCGGATCTGCATGGAACATCCACCAATATGTAGATGGTTATCTTTATGGACCAGCGGCAGGTCCACAGATGAATGAGCAAGACATTAAAAAGTACATCGTATTCCACAAAACATTATTGGATAAGCATTATAAAAATGAAGCGAACGCTTCCAAGGCTTTAAGCTTCACCAGTTACTTTGATGTCCTCCTTAACAGCGGCATTGACGCATTCGATTCAAAAGATAAAACGCGGATTGAACAATTCCACCAGGGAATTCATGATCTTGATTCCCATCTTATGCGTAACGATGCAAACTCTAAGATCTACGGAGCAACGCCATTTGCAACCAAACGCAATTAATTCAGACCTCCAATGTAATATGAGCAGGAATGATATAAAGTTTAGTTGTAGTAATATAGGCGATAACAATCATGCTGAATTATTTTCAAGGTGTAGATGGCTGCTTAGAAGACGAGGGTATGACATAGAACTCACTCAAAGAATCAGCTTTAATATATAGGCCAGTAAAGTAAATAGGAATTAAGAGCATCAATAATAATGTTGACGAGTGGAACGGAAACATTTAGGAGGGTTGTCTATAAGAAAGTGGCTGGGACAAGCCGAATTGTTAGCCTTTCTTACGGCTTAATTCTAAATTTATCATAGAGAATTTATAAGAAATTTCTTTGACCGTTAAAATTGAATAGGCGACTAAATTCAGTAGACTGTGACCTTGTAGTACTAGGTTGAACGCTGAATTTAAGAGTTCAAAAACTAAATACCCACAAGGCCTGCCTAAATCAGACAGGTCTTGTGGTTTTTTCATGTCTAAAATCTCTTCAGTAAGGCAAGAATAGTAATAAAAATCCATTTAAAGGAGATTTTGGTCTTTATGCGTAAAATGAATTATCTAATAGGAGCGCTAGCATTGAGTCTGGGGGTATTAGTCGGAACCCTGGGGGTGTCTTTACTCACGAATTCGAGTTCTCCAACATCGTTTATTTCCAAACTACGTGGCGAAGATAAGATACAACCAGTTTCTGGATTGGTAAACACTCCAGTTCAAACTCCCTCAGGTCAGAGTACTATACCAGCGGGGCTATCTGAAAATGATCTGGCAAATACTTCAAAGGTCAATGGAGGCTCTCTTATAACCCAACAGGTGATTGCAGATTATAAACAGAATATAGGAATTTTCTTCGGGGCATGGAAATCCACAGATATGGCTACCTTTAGACAAAAGTTAGCCAAAGCTTATACGGGAGAATTGTTTGAAAAACATGCCCGGCGGGCAGAGGAGTATTTAGTCCAGGGGATTGGTCTAGATGTTAGCGAAATAACCTTTGATCAAATCGATGTGGAAAGCCTTGGGGAAAATACAGCCACCCTTCGAGTGGATTATCGCTATAAGGCTAAGGACTATAATTTAGCCGATGGCGCAGCAGTAGGGGAAGAGCATGAACAAATTGTTCAGGTACGTGTAAATCTAGTCAAACAAAATTCCCGTTGGCTGATTACTGGTGAGAGCACAATTCAGTAAGATAGAGGTCAAGGAGGAAGTAGGCTCTAGGCTCAAAGCTCTAAGTTCTAAACAATAGGGTATGTCTAACGGACTATCGTCGTAACGACAAGATAGTCCGTTTTTATGCAAAAAACCATGGTGTATGATAAACTATGGGGAGTGTGAGAAAGAGGGGGCTAGGATCGTGGGAGCCGGCAATGACTCAGAATTGAAACGGATTGATTGGGTTGATATCTTAAAAGGACTTGGCATTCTGTCAGTAGTTTGGGGGCATTCAGGCGGTAAAAACGCCTTTTATATGTTTTGGTTTCATATGCCACTGTTTTTCTTGGTTAGTGGATATTTATATCAATTCAAACCGCAACTAACGGCGATCGCTTATCTGAAGAAAAAAGCGAAACATTTATTGGTTCCTTATCTTTTCTACTTAACAAGTTTAACACTTATGATGGTCGGGATAAGCCTCTGGAAGGGGCAACCCGCAAATTATTTTTTGCTTGAAAATTGGAAAGCCCTTTTATTAGGTGGGAGCCTCTTGGAAGGAGTTTACGCTACATTTTGGTTCACAACCTGTTTGTTCAGTGTGCAAATATGCTTCGATTATTTATGTCGAAAGGTCCCTTCCAAGTTTTTAAAAGGAATGTTTGTAGTCGTTTGTTTTTTATTAGCCTACTGGGAATCTCGGTATTGGGAGGGTAGCTTTGTACCCTGGAATGTGGATGTTGGCTTATATGCGCTTGCTTTCTATGCACTGGGTTATTTAATGAAGCAACGCCAGCTAATGGAAAGGCCTACCCACCGTACTATAATTTTTGCACTATCTCTGGTAATTTCCTTAGGTTTTATTTATCTTTATTCACATCAAATCCTTGATTATGGGTTAGATATGAAACATCGACAGTATTATTATGAGGGGACCAATCTGATCTTGCCCCTAGTCTTTACCTTGCTATTGATTAAACTAAGTATGATTCTTAGTAAATTCCCTTTGCTCGAATACGGTTTAGTTTCCCTAGGGAGAGCGGCTATGGTAATTATGTATTTACATCTAGCATCAGTTTATTTAGTTGGTCATTTTATGGCAATCACACCCCTTCGTTTTTTCGCAGTGGGAATTCTTATCCCTTTGCTTTTCTACTTCATCGCAAAACGGGTTCCATACGGAAAGTTCTTGGCCCTCGGCGAGACAGAAGCAGGTTTTGGAACACTGGTTCCAGAAATATCCGTTAAAAAGGATTTTGACAGTAAGTTTTACTAACATTGTTTTGGGACTGGTGTAGCCTGTAAGCAATTGGCTGATAGTCGTTTAATATGCGATGAAGGGAATAGTATTAACCATGAAAAATGCTAGAATGAGTCAAACGACACCGCACACCATTGAGGAAATTAATTATCTAAGGGGATTTGGTGTTCTGGCCGTCATCGCTATCCATACAACAGGCTATTTTACCGAGGTACCTCAGTTTAATACGTTAGTATTATTAAATCTATGGACGGATATCTTCTCTCAGTTTGCAGTGCCCTTATTTATCTTGATCTCAGGGTTTGTCTTAGCGAAGAAATATCGTGGTGACTTTTCATGGATAGAGTTCTATAAAAAGAGGATTCGATCAATTATTCCACAATACATACTTTTTTCCGTATTATATACGATATTCAACAACAAGTCTGTTATACTAAGTCACTCATGGAGTTCAAATTTAAAGCTTTTCTTCACAAGTATCTTAAAAGCGGATGCCTCTTACCATTTGTGGTTTTTTGCAATTATTATTCAAATTTACATTCTCTATCCGCTCCTTATTAAGGTCTATGATTTTTTTAGACAAAGAAACAGGTCCGAACTATTAATCACCTTATTAATGATCCTTCAGACATTGTGGATGGTGGGGCTACATACCCATTATTTATCGGGTATTAAGCTTAACTTGATCGGCTTTATTTTCTATTTTGGAATCGGAATTTACACATCCGATCATTATGAATCTTTACAAAAGCGCTTCAGTCGTCAAACTTCCGTTTGGCTGATAGCAGCTTTGGCCTTAACCCTTGGATCTAGTTTTAGTATCATTATAGGCTTGACAACGGGTTATCGGTATAACACTATACCTCCTTATTTCTTTATAGGCCCAGAATTGATCTATCCTATTTTTAGAGTCCTCACCTTTTTACTTCTATATAATCTCGCAAGAAGTCTTGTTACGAAAAGGAGTGTTCTTGCAAAACTGGTACATAATATAGGGGTATACTCTTTTGGAATATACTTAATCCACATTTTTTTAATCAATCCTTGATTAAATTACTGAAGAACTATAACATTCAATTTGATGATGGGGCATTTTATCCGATCGTGTATGTAATGACCGTAATATTGAGCTATTTAAGTGTAAGATTAATTAGTTTTTTACCCTATAGCTATTTTATAATTGGTTACCAAACCAAGAAGAAATCGTTACGTTAAACCTAATTTAAAGGTTGCGCACAAGCTGAGCAGATTGTTGATAGTTGTAAAACTAGGGTAGTTGTAGTAAACTTTAGAGCGATAAAGTTACCGACTGGCTTTATCAAGAAAGGGCTGAGCTAGTTGTCATTTCGCAAACGAACCATGATCTTAATGCTGATTGATGCTATGTTGATCAACTTGGCAGCTTTCGGTAGTTTTTATTTGCGCTTCGAAGAAGGGATACCCTTAGATTACTATCAAATGTACTATCATACGGCCATCGGGGCAACTGTTTTATATCTTGCGATTTTCTACGTCTTTGGGCTATATAATCGTCTTTGGCAGTATGCAAGTACAGGGGAGTTACTCTCGATTGTTTATGCGGTCACCGTTGGAACGGGCGGAACTGTGGCAGTGGTTTATTTTTATGGCTTATATAATGCTGCTACTCTGCCTTATATTAGGATGCCACATTCAGCCGCGATGCTGCTTTGGCTATTAATGGTCTTTTTGATTGGAGGTTCGCGGTTTATATGGCGGATCTTACAGGAAAGTACCTTTGATCGCCATATCCCAGGCTCGCAAAAACAAGTACTGATTGTTGGTGCTGGGGATGCTGGCGTATTAGCTGCTCGAGAACTGAAAAATCGCAATTATCGGGATGGACGACCGATTGGGTTTATTGATGATAATCATTCAAAACAGAAGTTACAGTTACTTGGAATTCCGGTTATGGGAACGCGCAAGGATATCGCCCGTGTCGTAAAAGGGCATAGCGTCGATGAAGTTATCATTGCCATGCCGTCAGCTTCCGGGGAATCTGTCCGTGAAATTGTAGAAATCTGTGAAAAATCAGCGGTCGAGCTTAAAATCATGCCCGGCGTCTATGATATTATTAGTGGGGATATGAATGTCAATCCGATCCGACAGGTGCAAGTGGAAGATTTACTGGGTCGTGACCCCGTTTCTGTTGACTTAGAGGAAGTAGGAGGCTATGTTTCAGGAGAGACCGTATTCATCACAGGAGCCGGTGGTTCGATTGGCTCGGAAATTTGTCGTCAAATTGCTCGGTTTAATCCGGAAAAACTTGTCTTAATAGGACATGGAGAAAACAGTATTTTTGATATTGAACAGGAGTTGCGTGTTGAACATCCAGGAGTCGACTATATAACAGAAATAATCGATATCAAAGATCGGTTGAAGGTTTCCATAATCTTTAATAGATATAAGCCAGGTGTCGTATTTCACGCTGCAGCACATAAGCATGTTCCCTTGATGGAAAGAAATCCTGAGGAAGCTATGAAGAATAATGTAATCGGTACACAAAACCTGGCAGAGGAAGCAGATAAAGTTAATGTAAAGACGTTTGTTTCGATTTCCACTGACAAAGCGGTCAACCCCACGAGTGTTATGGGTGCCACCAAACGAACAGCAGAAATGATCATTCAAAGCTTGGATCTTCGTTCAAATACGAAGTTTGTTGCAGTTCGATTCGGAAATGTCTTAGGAAGTCGAGGGAGCGTGATCCCTACGTTTAAGCGGCAAATTGCTCAGGGCGGTCCGGTTACCGTCACTCACCCTGATATGGTGCGATATTTTATGACAATTCCTGAAGCTGCCCAGTTAGTCATTCAGGCGGGGGCCATGGCCCGGGGCGGAGAGATTTTTATTTTGGATATGGGTAAACCTGTTAAAATTGTGGATTTAGCAAAAGACTTGATTCGACTATCGGGCTTTGAACCCGATGTGGATATAAAGATACAGTTCACAGGAATTCGGCCGGGGGAAAAACTTTTTGAAGAGTTATTGACAGCAGAAGAAGGAGTTACTTCAACAAAGCATAGCCGAATCTTCGTAGCTAAGCCTAACGTTATTAACATTAAACTCTTAGAAGAGCTCACGCATAAAGTCCGAGAGCGTGGCAGTTATTTAACCCGAGAAGAAGTCATTGAATTGTTACAGACAGTCATTCCAACCTTTCGTAAAAAGGTGGCCAAGGGAGTCGTCAATCAGTGAACTCGTCCAGCTAAAACTGGACATGAAACTCCCACTTATTGAAGTGAGAGTCTTAGAATTGGATAAGGGGGAAATTTAGAAAATGATGACCGTGCAGAACGTAATAACCAACGAAGATGTCGTTGCCAAGACTCTCAAAGAAAAAATTGAAAAGCACGAAGCAAAGATTGGGGTTATTGGTTTAGGGTATGTAGGGCTTCCACTGGCTGTAGAAAAAGGAAAAGTAGGGTTTCCGGTTATTGGTTTTGATATTAACTCTGCACGGGTCGACCGCGTGAATGTGGCGGACAACTATATCGGAGATGTTAAAGATGAAGACCTTAAGGACCTTATTGAGAGTGGAATCTTAGTAGCTACTACGGATTTCTCACGTCTTGCAGAATGCGACGTTGTCATCATATGTGTTCCCACGCCTTTGACGATTACTCGTGATCCGGATATATCGTATATTCAGTCATCCACAGAAGTAATTGCTGAATACTTACGTCCGGGTCAGTTGATTACGTTAGAAAGTACAACCTATCCCGGAACTACGGAAGAAGTCATTCTTCCCTCCCTGGAAAAGAAGGGACTTAAAGTTGGTAAAGATTTTTTCCTCGCCTTCTCACCAGAACGCGTCGATCCGGGCAACAAACGCTTTAGCACGAAAAATACCTCTAAAGTAGTGGGCGGGATGACCCCGATCTGCTTGGAAATTGCCTATGCACTTTACATTCAAACGATCTCCAACGTGGTCCCTGTCTCTTCACCTGCCGCTGCAGAGTTAACGAAAGTCTTTGAGAATACGTATCGGGCTGTGAACATAGCCATGGTCAACGAATTAATGATGCTTTGCGACCGCATGGGAATCGATATTTGGGAAGTCGTAGAAGCCGCTGGCACAAAACCATTCGGAATTCAGACGTTCTATCCAGGGCCTGGGGTAGGTGGTCACTGTATTCCCATTGATCCGTTCTATCTTACCTGGAAAGCACGGGAATACGATTTCCATACCCGCTTTATTGAACTTGCAGGAGAAGTCAATGTGGAAGTTTCTTACTATGTGATTAATAAAGTGGTTAGAGCTTTGAACGATGTTAACAAGAGTTTGAAGGATGCAGAAATCTTTGTCCTTGGCGTAGCCTATAAAAAGGATATTGACGATATGAGAGAATCACCCGCTTTGAAAATTATCGAACTCCTTCGCAAACAAGGGGCTAAGATTACTTATCATGACCCATATATTCCAGTCATCGAGCCACATGGGGGGAGTACCCTTCAGATGGAGAGCGTACCGTTGACGGATGATGTTCTAGTTAATGCAGATTGTGTCTTAATCTTAACCGACCATAGCACCGTGGATTATGAGCACATTGTTGATAAGGCTAGACTTGTCGTGGATACTAGGAATGCCACAAAAGGCGTTCTGGAAAATCGTGAGAAGATCGTTAAAATCTAAAACAAAATAGATTAATGGCCATTGTTGCTTATAAAGACGCAAGATAAGACTCAAGATTAAAGGTAAAGGTTATAGTTTAAGGGGAATCGGCAGATTCCCCTTAAACCTATACTGGTAGAGCAGATTTGGAGGGACGTAAACATTAAGTGAACTCGTCCAGCTAAAGCTGACATCGAGAATTCAGTAATAACTATAAATTAAAGAAAAGAGTGGTTGAATTGATGAGCGGAGAAACAAAAATGCGGTTTGCAATCATCGGGTGTGGGCGGATTGCCCCGAAACATGCGGAGTCCATTGTGGCACTTCCAGAAGCAGAACTAGTTGCGGTTTGCGATATAGTCCCGGAATTAGCTCAGAACTTTGCCGATAAATACGGGGCAGAGCCCTATACCGATTATAAGGAAATGTTAAAAAGAGCGGATATTGATGTCGTCACGATCGCCACTTCAAGTGGGCTCCATGCCGAAATTGGGATTGCAGCAGCAGAAGCAGGCAAGCATGTTTTAGTCGAAAAGCCCATGGCCATGACTTTAAAAACAGCTGACGCCATGATTGCAGCCTGTCGCAAAGCGGGAGTTAAACTTGGCGTTATTCATCAGAACCGCTTTAATGACTCGATTAAACTTCTACGCAAGGCCTTGGAGGATGGCCGTTTCGGCAAATTAACCCATGGACAGGCGACCGTCCGTTGGAATCGCAATGACAACTATTATACCCAAGCACCTTGGCGGGGAACCAAGCTCCAAGACGGCGGAGTTTTAATGAATCAGTCGATCCATAACATCGACCTTTTGCAATGGACCTTTGGACCGGTTGAATCCGTTTTTGGGTATACCGCGACCTTTATGCGCAAAATTGAAATGGAAGACATGGGTGCAGCCGTTATCAAGTTTAAAAGCGGTGCCATCGGACTTATCGAGGCCGCGTCAACTATTTATCCCACGAACATTGAAGAGACCCTCAATGTCTTCGGCGAAACGGGTTCGGTTATCGTCGGCGGAATTGCCGTCAATCGAGTCGAAGTCTGGGAATTTCCAGACAGCGTAGAAGAGAAAAAAGAGATCTTCGAAAGCCAAGAAGGGGATCCGCCGAATGTCTATGGTTTTGGACATAGAGAGCTAATTTTGGATTTAATTCAAGCAGTTCGAGAAGATAGAGAACCTGCAATTCCGGGGGAAGAAGGACGGAAGGCCTTGGAGATTATTTTGGCGATTTACAAGTGCCAGGAGACGAAGGAGCCGGTTGTGTTTCCGCTGGTGGAGAGTTAAGTTACAGCCGCTCCGCCGTTACGCTCGGCAGACCAAACTAAAGGAAAAACTGCTAATGCAAGTGAGCGGGGTCCCGCCAAATTCGACATCCGCTGGCCATGGACGGCCGAGTGTCGCCGGAACCATGGACGGTGGGAGGCGACCTTGTCTCAGTTGGCGCGGGATCCATCCTTATTGTAAATCAAAATCCACGTACTGATTACAAGAACGAGAAAACAGCATGTATTCCTTCATAGAAATCGAAATTTTAAACCAAAGAGTTATGACTTTTATAATAGCTCTTTAAAATCATCGATGTTTAAACCGGCTTGGTTCAGGATACTTTTTAATGTTTTAGGCTTAAGAATTTTATTTGTGTGAACTGGCACTGTCACTAAGGAACCACCTTCAGATGGTTCAAGGTAGTGGTGGCTGCCTTCAATGTATATTAAAATAAACCCGGCTCGTTTTAAAGCAGCCACCATGTCTTTGCCTGATATTCGTGGTTGTCGAGGCGTCATACACTGATCACCAGTTCTTGTTTTTCAAACGGTAAAAACTCTCCCTGAGGTATTGGGCGGCCCTGAATTTCTAATGCTTTTAGATATCCCTTGATAACCTCTTTTGCATTAGTTAGCGCTTCTTCAATGGTGTCTCCTTCAGTTACACAGCCAGGTAAGGCCGGGACTGTCACGGTGAAACCACCGTCCTCCTCATTAAAATCCAAAACAATTTTGAATCTGTTACCCATTTTATTAAAACCCCCCATTTATTTTGTTTTGCTGATTCGTATATTACTAAGCTAAAAATCTTTCTCTTTTATTAAATATATTATAACATGAACAGTAATTCTGGCGGAACCGTATATTCGTCCCTAGCAGGTTAGGGCAGTCTTAGTTTGGTCTGTCTGCCGAGCTTAACGGCGGAGCGGCTGTAACGCAACTCTCTCGAAAGGAGCAAAGATAATGACGCATCATCAAATCCCTTCCAGTGCAACTGTACCAGCGAGCGTGACGATCGGGCCATTTTGCGTACTAGGAGAAAATGTCGTGCTCGGGGAAAATGTGGTCTTGGGCGTGGGGTGTGTCCTTGGCGATGGCACAAGGATTGGGGCTGGAAGTGAACTGGGGAACTATGTTAGTATTGGGGCAGGGACGGAAATTGGTGGTAGAACTCGTATAGGGGATCACACGACGATTTACTCGCACGTTAAGCTTGGAGAGGACGGCTTTATTGGGAGCAACTCTTCGATCGGGCGTTTGCCGAAGGCTGCAGCTACGAGTACGGTTAAAACACAAGGAGATTTACCGCCTCTTCGGATGGGAAATGGGTTTACAATCGGGTGCTCTGCTGTCCTCTATGCAGGGACAAGCTATGCTGAGGCGGCTTTCATCGGAGATGGAGCAGTAGTGCGGGAGAGATGCTCGATTGGGCAGAACGTTGTCATCGGCAGTGGAGTTGCGGTAGAAAATGATACTAAAATTGGTTCGTTCACAAAGATTCAGACGGGTTCGTATATTACAGCCTATATGGAGATTGAAGAACGCGTCTTTATTGCACCGATGGTTACGACAACGAATGATAACTACATGGGTCGCACGGAAAAACGCTTTAAATCAATCAAGGGTGCAACCATTCAACGCGGAGCTCGTATCGGTGGAGGGGCTATCCTTTTGCCGGGTGTGAAAGTTGCTCCAGAAACCTTTGTTGCCGCAGGTGCACTAGTCACCAAAGACACCACAGAAAAACGTGTCATAAAAGGCTTTCCAGCCAAAGACCTCCGAGAAGTACCGGAAGAAGAACTCCTTCCATAAGCAATGTAGCAAAGCAAGGTGCAAGTCAGGGACGGTTCCTGACTTGCATGCAGTCCCCTCCTCGCTTCCCAAAGATGCAAACCAGAGAAAATTACTTCGATTAAAGTGCACAGAAAGAGGAATTGCATAATGAGTGAAGGCAACAAGATGGAATGCAAGTCGAGAACCGTCCCCAACTTGCATTTGTAGAGAAAGGGAAGATTAATATGAGTATTCCACTACTAGACCTTAAGGCTCAATACCTAACTATAAAAGAAGAAATCGATCAGGCTATTCTTGATGTGTTGGATTCATCAGTCTATATTCTCGGTCCACAGATGAAAGCTTTGGAAAAGGAAATTGCAGCCTACTGTGGTACGCAAGAAGCGGTGGCGGTGGCTAACGGTACGGATGCTTTAGTGCTGACCCTCAAAGCGTTTGGTATCGGGCCAGGAGATGAAGTGATCACCACTCCCTTTACGTTCTTTGCGTCGGCGGAAACAATTGCTCAGGTTGGGGCAACCCCTGTCTTTGTGGATATTGATCCCATCACCCTGAATATGGATTTAACTCAGCTTGAGGATAAAATAACCTCAAAGACCAAAGCGATTATTCCGGTACATATTTTTGGTCAGATGTTGGATGTCGAGAGGGTTATGGAAATTGCTGCGCGTCACGATCTAAAAGTTATTGAAGATGCCGCTCAAGCGATTGGAGCAGAGTATCGGGGTAAAAAGGCCGGCTCAATTGGACATGCCGCAACCTTTAGTTTTTTTCCTACCAAGAATTTAGGGGCTTACGGAGATGCAGGGATGATCGTTACGAACGATAAGGACCTAGCCTCCCAACTGCGGATGCTCCGTTTTCATGGCTGCAAGACCAAGTATTATCATGAAGAGATTGGATATAATAGTCGGCTCGATGAGATTCAAGCGGCTATCTTAAGAGTTAAATTACGTTATTTGGACGGTTGGAATCAAGGGCGTCGAGAAAAGGCTAAGCTTTATGATGAACTTCTTTCAAACACAGGGATTCAGATACCCGGCCGAGATCCTCAGGCTTTACCCATCTACCATTTATATGTCCTCCGCACGGAAGAACGTAGTGCCCTTATGGAACGACTAAAGTCTGGTGGAGTAGCTAATGCTATCTATTATCCCGTCCCTCTCCACTTGCAAAAAGCTTTTCAGGCACTAGGATATAAAATGGGCGATTTTCCAGTCACGGAAAAAGCATGTGAACAGGCTTTGGCGATACCTTGTTATCCGGAGCTGAGCCTAGAACAACAACATCAGATTGCAAACATCATTAAAGGTTAGACGGATAAGGAGGCTAAAGATGTTCTGGAATACAGGGGTTACTCGTACAAATACGAATAAATTGCTGCTCTTTTGTGGAATTATGTTATCCGCTCTGCTTTTACCCTCGCTTGAAATCCGTCCGAGTTTACCACGTGTTCGTTTGGATGATGCTCTAATTTTTGGGGCATTTGCTGTTAATCTACTCCTACGAATAGCACGCCGTTTTCGTAATTACTCGTTCGATTATGATTCTAATCATGAGGGTGAGAAAAGAAGTTTAAGAGCAGTAAACCAAGTATTTTTGCTTTTCTTAGCCTCTATCGTAATTTCCAACCTCTATGCCGTTGTTTTCTTAGGCGGATCCTTCGGTATACGAGATTTTATGGAAGGGGTTACACTCCTTAAATATTACTTGATCATCACGCTAGCATTTTCTTTGGATGTACAAGGAGCCGAGTGGGATGTCCTGCGCTTCACCTTTCTGGTAGGATTAGGTGTTATACTGTTACTTTCCTGGGGTCAATTTTTGAACCTAGCCAATGTTAATGAATGGTTAACGCCCTTCTTTGCCCAATCCCACTTAGATAATCTTGTTAATGCTAACCCACCTCGCGTTTTAGGGACGTTCGATAACCCGAATGTTATGGGAATTACGTCCGTTCTGATGATGTCGCTATTTGTAACCTGGTTTTATTTCCGAAAAAATGATCGTATCCAGTCAGTAATTCTATTTTTAGCGGTTGCCTTAACTTTAAAACTTACGTTTATGACCATTTCCCGAACAGCCCTTTTAGCGACGGCTACGGTACTCGTCTTTCTAAGTATTTGGGCGACGTTAAAATTTAACTGGAAAAAGGGGATACTCCTCAAAATTCTCGTGCTCTTACTCTTAACGTTAACCTTATTTTTCACCTCACCAAGGGACTTTGTGTCTCGAATGAATGAGGCAACCGATCTTGAAAAAAGCACCTCTGCCCAAGGACATCTGATGAGAGCAGGTGATGCATTTGGATTTATTGCGCAATCTCCTATCTTAGGTTGGGGTACAGCCAAAGATACGATGACCACGCTGGTCGATAATGAATATGTTTTAGTAACTCGGCGGTATGGTGTTATTGGTTTAGCCATGTATCTGTGGTTATTCATCCGCCCTGTCAAAGCAGCATTGCGAAGGATAAGGTCCTTTAACTTTTATGGCTTCGAACCGGGGATAAGGGAGGATAAAACCTTACTGGCCATTGCCTTTGTAGCCTCAACGCTTGCCATATTCGTGTACAATATTACCGCAGGAGCTTTCTATAATCTTCAATTAATGACGCTAGTTGCTCTGTTTATGGGCATAATCTACAGAACAGAAGGGGAAAGAGATTGAAAGTCTGTATCTTAACCACAGCACATTCTCCCTTTGATGAGCGAATTTTTCATAAGGAAGCTAAAAGCCTAGCCGAGGCTGGCTACGAAGTCGTCATTATTGCTCCTTATGAAAAATCCGAACAAAAGGAAGGGATTCGCATTCAGGCGGTACCCCCTCTTTCCTCTCGAATGGATCGAATCTGGCGTCTGAAATCTCTCTATAAACTCGCCCTTCATGAAAGCGCCGATATCTATCACTTTCATGATCCTGATTTAATCCCGGTAGCTTTATGGCTCAGTCGTAAGCAGCGCAAGCCTGTGGTTTATGATGTCCATGAATATTATGGGGATAGTCTGCTAACTCGTTATTGGGTGCCAAGACCACTCCGTAAGATTGTGGCGCGAACAGTCGATCGGTTCGAAAAATGGTCGGCCCGGTCCTTTGCTGGGATTATTACGGTGAATAGCCACATGGCTGAACTCTTTCACCGGGTTAATCCAGAAGGGGAAATCCTACATAACTATCCGCTCCTGCGTCAGTTTAACTTTTCACGTCCGGAAAAGCTAAAACCGCCGGTTCTTTTATATCTAGGGGGAATTAACCGAGAACGAGGTCTGGAAGTCATCTTACGTGCGATGACCCAGGTTAGAAAAAAATATCCTGAAGCAGTTTGTGAACTGGTCGGTCCGGTCGATACTATGGATATGGGCCCGGAATTTTCGGATCTTAGTCCTTGGTTGGAACGAGGGAACGTCCGTTTAAGGGGTAAGGTTCCCTATGAGCAGGTACCGGAGATATTAGCCCAAAGTTCGATCGCCCTTGTTCCGTTGCTTCCCACGCTTAATTATCTAAAGGCGATTCCTGTAAAACTTCTCGAATATATGGCTGCCGGCCTTCCGGTTATCGGTTCTCAATTTGGGTATATCGAGGAGATTATCGCTAAAAATCAGTGCGGCCTTCTGGCCAAGCCTGGAGATCCAGAAAGCCTGTCCCAAGCTATTTGTACCCTGTTAGAGGATCCCGAAAAAGCCTTAGACTACGGACAAAAGGGTTGGGACGCTTTTCACCGAGAATATACTTGGGAAAAAGAGCAACGCAAACTCTTAGAACTCTACGAACGAATCCTTAAAAAGAGGGAACAGTAAGATGCGGGTTTTAATGCTTTCCCACATGTACCCGAATATAGTTAGCCCATTGGGCGGAATTTTTGTTCGCCAACAGGCCAGGGCTTTGAAAAATCTAGGCGTCGATGTCAACGTCGTAGCTCCAGTACCATGGGTTCCAAAACTTATGGCTGGACGTGGAAAGTGGGGAGGTTACCCTCGGGTTCCTCTAGAGGAGCGGCCAGATGGGTTCCCAGTATTTCATCCTCGGGTTCTAGAATTTCCACGCTCTCTTTTCTTTGAATACTATCCTCAGACCTATGCTTATGGGGTGCAAAAAGTATTTACGGAACAGATCACACAAGGCGTAGATGTTATTCATGCCCATGTTGCACACCCAGATGGAGCTGCGGCTCTGAACTTTGGTCAAAAGTACAATATTCCAGTGGTAGTCACAATTCATGGCCAAGATTTTGCGTATACCCTGAACCGCAGTCGAACCTGTGCCAAAAGTGTTCGGGCAACGTTGAAGGGAGCCTCGGCAGTAATCCTAGTCAGTGAAAAGCTCAAAAGTCATTATGGACTGGAAACTTGGGCGGATCAACTTGAGAAATATAGGATTATTTACAATGGAGTGGATCTTCAAGACGTGGTTCAACCCTCAGAATTACAGGGACCAGTTCAGCAAAGTTTAGAGCCGCCGAGCTTAGAACTCCAAGGAACTCATGCAGAGTTCAGACAGAGGGCATCCCGACGAAGACTTCTTACGGTCGGCTTCTTGCGACCAGATAAAGGGCATGCTGTGGTACTTAAGGCACTTCCTGAACTGATTGGTGAGTTTCCAGATTTAGAATACCGAATCGTGGGAGATGGGTCAGAGCGGGATAAACTGGTGGCCCTGACCAAGGAATTGAATTTACAGAGCAATGTTGTGTTTTTGGGGAGCTTGCCCCATCATGAAGCCATGCAGGAAATGGCTCAGTGTGAAGTCTTTGTTTTACCGAGTTGGAATGAGGCCTTTGGGGTTGTATACTTAGAAGCAATGGCTCACAGCAAGCCTATTATTGGCACAACTGGAGAAGGGATCTCAGAGATCCTGGCTAAAGAAGCCGTTGGCGAGGCCGTTCCACCAAGGGACGTCATAGCACTTAGAGGTGCAATCCGAGAATTGCTGAGAAATCCAAGTCAAGCTAATGCCATGGGAGCTCGTGGCCAAGAGTTGGTCAGTCGCCAATTTACCTGGCAATACAATGCCCAGAAAACGTTGAAGGTCTATGAGGAGATCATGACTCGATAGAAGGGAGAGTCCAGTGGAACTTCGTCTAGTCCTTAAGAATGCCGCCGCTTTAAGTGTGGCCAGTGTGCTATCCAAAGTGATTGCCGCTATTGTCGGAATCGCGGTCGCTCGTTACTTAGGACCTGAAATCTTTGGAGAATACAACTCCGCTCTCGCCTTTGTCAGTACATTTATCCTCTTCGCTGATTTTGGCTTGAGTAATTATATGGTTCAAGAGGGCTCTCGAGATGAAGGTGTCTTACCACTTTATCTAGGAAATACCCTCTTATTTAAGGCGTTATCGTCGCTGGCAATCTATGCACTTATGCTAGTTCTGATGTTTCCCGCCGATTATAACCAGTCGATTCGGAGCATGATTATCGTCCTTGGTTTGGCGAGTGGGTTGAACGCCTTAGATGCCACCGTCTATAACTATTTTCAGGCTAAACAGCAAATGTATTTAGCGGCCCTGTACCAGTTCCTGTCGACGTTTTTGATTGGTGCCCTGACCCTCCTGGTGGTGGTGACCAAGGGGG
>NZ_JYNH01000100.1 GCF_000960765.1 Desulfosporosinus sp. I2
CCCTTACATAGGGATAGTTTGCCATACAGACAACCTTGTTCACCCTGCTCGGATTTTTTGCTGTATAGGCTAATGTTAGGTAACCACCATATGATACTCCTGCTATGTTTGTAATTTTAATATCCAAAGTATCTAATATTTTATTAACCCACAAAACCACGTCAAATTCTTTTGGATAGCTCTCATTAGGTTCACTTTTTCCAGCTCCCCCGAAATAATCGACTGCCACTACATAATAATGCTTTACAAATTCCTGTATGTTTGGAAACCAACACATTACTGAATTACTACCTGAATCATGAAAAAGTAACAGAGGGGGATTCGCTATATTACCAGAAACAATGACATGGGTTTTCCCATACTGAGTTTCAATATCCAATTCTTCTTTGTCAACTCCCCATAATTCAAGCAACTTGTCATAAGAATCATATAACAATCGTCTTCCTTCAGGTCTCTTGAATCTTTTTACCATCCCTATCCCTCCATTTTTCCTATTATTTAAACCCAGAATTGTCTCTTACCGCATTTCAGCTAACGTCCCGAGGGTTTGCGACGTCGGGTTACTACCCAAAATGTTTTCTCCGATGTCGCAAACCCTCTGTTATGCGCCGTTGGCAAAGGAATACCCGATCATTCCTTCTCTTCGTAATCATCTTCCCTCTTTAGTCCTGCTGTTCTAATGGTATCCAAGAAATTGACCAAACCCTGTGAACCAAGAAAAATCCCTAGACCTACAATAAATTGAGTTATCGGTCCTCCAGCACCAAGTAATAATCTTGTTGTATAATTAGGCAGTTCACTCGTGGAATGTATTTTCGCAATTGTGGATGCTAAGTTTGGCAATGAACTTCCTAGGAAAAAAAGACCGAGAACCGAAAACGATATTCTTTGTATATCACTGGCCTTTGTATCAAAACCCTCATTAGAATGACTCTCCCCTTTTACCATAATTACAGACAACTTATCAGATAGAAGCCATAGTAAAACTCCAAAGAGAATATACATCAATGGATAAATTATATTAAGTATATTCCCATAGGCCATGTTGTTCTGCATTACCACAGAAAAAGAAAATACATTGGAAAATACATTTATACCTAGAATAATCAAGTAGATACCAAGAATTTTGCAAGCTAGGCTCGCAATCTCACGCTTACTCACTCTTTTTCCCCCTATTTTTTATTAAGACCCAAATGGCGCATAACGTCTCGCGTATTCCCGAAGTCTGGTTACTACTTTCATATTCTCTCAGATTTTGGGAATACGCTGTTCTACGACGTATCGTGCCCCCAGACTCAGACAGCGCCATGGACGGCGCTGCCTTGAATTTCACCCAAAATACCTCTAATGCGCTAAATACGAATATTGTAAATTAATTTCTATTTCTTTGCACACTTACCCTTTTAATGTCTTTAAAAACTGATTTTTTTCATCCCCGTTTTTAAATAATTTAAACCAATCACATATTTCGCATGCAAAATCAATAAAAGCAACTCCTTGTGACGTTATTAAATTTTCATCTACTACAACTCTTTTATTAACAAAATTTTCTCTTGGAAAAGGGTCAATTTCTTCATATTGTTGTTTGTGCATTTCTGTCCATTCAATCATCGATGTAGTGTATTTTCTGTTTTGTAGAATATTAGATTTTGCTAAAAAATATGGTCCACCACAAATAGCACCTAAGAGTTTTCCTTGTGAATTAACATTTTTAATCAGTTCAATCAATTCGAGTCTTAGTTCACCATTCCAACCACCAGGAATTATTAATCCATCAACATTATCTTTAACACTATCTTTAACTAACCTCTTAGGTTTATATTCCAGTCCAGACACACTTCTTATAATATGATTTTCATATGCAATAGTAACTATTTCTTTACCTAAGTCCGTCCCTAAAATATGAGCAATAAGAGTCATTTCAAAGTCAGCCATTCCATCATAAATAAATACAAATATCTTATTGATATTCGATTTTATATTTTCACTTTTTACAAATACATGACAAGAAGAGCAATAGAAGTTATTAGTCTTAATCTTTAGTATATTTCCATCAGAGTCAGTTTCCTCAGCTTCATTTACAATCACATCAAGTTCTTTAATCGTTCCGCACTTAGGGCATATTTCGTTAGCCATATTCTACACCTCTTTTACATATTTTGTATTTCGCCTTGTCTTACTACTGCGAAGGAATACTATGAATTCTTTTCGTCCGCGCCAAGGATGGCGCGCCCTTTGCACGATATGTCGACATAATGTCTTAACGAATGTACAGACACATTTTTTCTGATTTCAGCCTTATTACGTGCATTTTCAAAGATTCTTTGAACAGTTCGTTCTGTTATGTGGTTGATCGGATCCTCCCCTGGGAACACCCAATCAACAACATGGTAGCTTGTTATGTACTTTCGCAATGCCTCGATAGCCCTTTCAGACAAGACAGTATATCGATCTTTCTTACCCTTACCTTGCCTTACATGTATTAGCATTCTATGATGATCAATATCTCCGATTTTTAGATTTACGACCTCACTCACCCTCAAACCTGCCGAATAGATCAAAATCAGGATTGCCCTGTGCTTTGAATTATTAACATTGTTTAAGATTTGGAGTACTTCCTTCTGACTAAGAACATCTGGCAACTTATGTTCTTTCTTAGGCCGTGGCAATCGATCAGTAGCCTCTTTACGACATAAAACCTTTGTAAGTAGAAATTTCAGCGCACTGAGGGATTGGTTGACATACGCATGGGATTTACCTTTCTCTCTTAATAAATAAAGCAAGAAATCCCGAACGTCCTCATTCGTTGAATCAGCTAAATCCTTTTTCAGAAAACCTTGATACCTGCTAATTGTCCCATATAAGCTTTAATAGTTTTATCACTATATCCACGTAGATCGAGTTCCTTCTGAACCGCAAGAAGTATTTCCCTCGTTCGGTCAGGCATAGAGGGCAAAGACCTCTTGTTTCTTTCGTGCCCTTTGACAAGTCATTTTTACCGTAAAACTCTAAGTGCTTATCCGTTTCCTTACAGCTTTTGTCATTAGTAATATTTGTTGATTTATTCAATCTATCCTCATGTAGATTCAAAAAATCAGGGCAACCTACTTTACTATTGCTAAATTGATCAGTCTCAAATGTGGAGTTACTATCTTTGGATTGGATAAATGATTCAAAAAAAACTTCCTTAGCAAAAACGCGTGTTAAATATTTGAGCGTTTCTTCCGAAAATGATACTGACCAATACCTGTCAATAGGATACCAACGTCTCCCCTTAATCGTCTTAATCTTACTCACTTCGTCTAGTGAAAAGGGGCTAATGAAACTGATCCTGAGTTCTGTTTTGCTTATATTTTGGACAAATATGGGCAACTAGCTCGCTCCTTTCTCAAGTAGCGCTGGGTTATATAGGACAAATTCCACAAAATTTTTGTAAATCCTTCTCATTCTGTAAACATTAGATTAATTTACCTTATTATGTATCCTAAATTGCATATTCAGATTCTAATACCGATTATGGAGCTCGCTAATTAACCAGGAAACCCAGAGCCTTTTCCATAATAGGCGTTTTGTATGAATTCTTTATTTCAGATATATTTGAAATATTCTAATAAATAGAACTCACAAATCCCCTCGTTCCAAATTGGACGAGGGAACTTATGCTTAACATAATATTGATATTTGATACATTGTTTATCGGACTCAGGTATAAAAAGTAAATTACTTATTGTTGGCGATCACTAATTACGCCAACCTAAAGCCCTAAAGAGCGCAGTGGCAGCTTCAGCACGATTTACTGTTTCACGTGGGGCCAACACTTGCCCCTCTACCTTGATAATCCCAGTACTACTGGCTATGGCGACATAACCTAGAGCATCTGAGCTGATTTGATCCGAATCTTGAAAACCGACTTGATAAATATCCTTAAGTTCTGCTAGCTTATTCAGCTGAATATAGCGTAATAAAACTTTAGCTAGGAGTTCACGATTCACTAGATCTCCAGGCTTAAGATCTTCTTTCAACCATCCTAGCTCTTTTGCTTTAGAGATAACCTCTAGATCAGTAAGGCCAGTATTTCCCCATAACCCAAATCGGCTAAGATACATCGCACGTAAC
This sequence comes from Desulfosporosinus sp. I2, assembly GCF_000960765.1. GTDB lineage: Bacteria > Bacillota > Desulfitobacteriia > Desulfitobacteriales > Desulfitobacteriaceae > Desulfosporosinus. Next base: position 4,117 of record NZ_JYNH01000100.1, read on the forward strand.
AAGGAGCCAACACTCATCTTTTCTAGAGGTTTAAAGCTATTTCCATAATCACCAAATAACCCGGCTTGCCCAAGTACAGTGATCTCAGGTGCGCCATTCACTTCAGCTAGATCCGTAAAACTATAGGGTTTTGGTCCTTTTTCTATTGCCTGACCCTGGTAATCAAGCAATTCTCCGCTTTTGGCGTCCAAAGTGTTAGAGCTTGGAATACTGCGGTCTTGGGCAGTTGGCAGATAAACCAAGCGTAAATCTCCCGGTACTCCATTAGAATAGATCCGAACATAGGTAAGCGTTAAAGGACGTACCTTCAGAAATGACTCTACAGCTTTATCTTTGCTGAGAATTCCAGTAACACTCGGCAAATCTAGTTCAAACCAGTTAAGCTGATAACTCGTGATTTTGCCAGTGACAGAATCAACGTTAACAAACATACCATTATCTGGGAAATCTACCCCATTGGCCACTCTATGATAAGAAAAGCTCTGTATACTCCCCTGTTCCGGACTCATTTTACCCATTGAATTATTATCGGGATCTAACACGACTTGGCTAAACCGATCCCCCTGAACCTTTTTCAGAAATTCCTCGGCTAAACTTTGAGCTGCTGCCCGATCTAGTTTAACCTCAGTTTTCCCGGTTTGTTGATAAGAGATATCAAAACCTAGCAACTCGCCGGTTGTGGCGCTAACTCTAGCACTTAAGTATTGAGGAGCTCCTTCCTCTTTGCCGGGCACTATATTGTTCCAGTCAAAGCTCCAGATACGTTTGTCCGCACTACGCCAGTCCTTAGACAGATTTGCACTGCGTAATGTCAGATTATCAGGAATCTCGATCCAGCTCTTAACTGCTGCAATTGCCTCATCCCGTTTAAGGAGCTTGGCATTACGTTCCACTTCTTGTTGTTCCTGTGGGGTTAGGACTTGGCTTCCATTAGAGATTGAGCCTCTTTCCAACTTCGCGCTACCCATTCCCCCATTTCCAAACGAATCAGTAGCCAGCCATTCTCCTTGTTTTAGTTGAAGTGGCGCACCCGTAAATGCATCAATTGCCCCTCCATTTTCTCCTTTCAACTCATATACAAGCTTTGCTTCCTGCTTTTGTCCTACAATGAGTGGTCTATATGATGAAGGAATCCAGTATTCAAGTTTAAAAAAGGGTGCCGTAGCGAAAGCCTGCTGTGCCTGATCGATATTGATCACGCCCTTAACCTCAGGTGCCTTTACTTCATTCCAGTTGAGGTTATAGGACGTAATATGCCCATCATTACCTGACACTTGGACATTGACTCCATTGCTGAGAAAGGGTATCCCATTTATGAGTCGTTGATATTGTAAAGAATAATTGAAAGGACCATTAGTTAATGGCATAATCTCTTGTTCACTAGGAATTAGGCTTAATTCCTCACTACGCTTGCCCAATAAACGAGTCAGTAAATTATCGCTAATTTCTTGAGCACTCGATTTAGTAATAGTCGCGACTGACTGACTATTACCCGGTTGCTCCTCATTCTTCCAATAGTTCATACTTAGAATATCCCCGTTTATTGCACTAACCTCTGCTCCGAACTCCCCTGGGCGTTCTGCTGAACCATTCCAACGTAAAGCCCATACTTTGCGATCATCGTAAGTGTTGTAAGTAGAGCTAAAGTCCGTATATTCACTTGGAACGTCGAAGTTGGTTTTAACGATTTCAATAGCCTTTTCGAGGGTCACTTCTGGCATAGCTAAAGATCCAACAGCTGGTGATAAACTACTTTCTCCTGCAAAAGCTAAAGGAGCAGAAATCGTCGGAACTAGTAAAAAAGCAACAACGATCACAGCCAAGATCGAACTCAATATATTTTTCATTCTCTCATCTACCTTCCTCTCTTCTCTCTTATTCTTAATAGGAACTTCCTACTCACGGTTCGATGTTCGAACTCGAATGTTTTCTTGTACCTCCTTTTACAACTTGATACTTGTCTTTTGGCACCTAGCACGATTGCCATGATTTCAATCTATTTCATACTATTTATAGACGCATTCGAACAATGTTTCTGACAATAAAATTATCGACATTATTATACATAATTCGCGCACTCATTAAATTTCAGTAAATTAATACTTACCTTGAATATTGTTCATAACTAGAAGGAAATAGGCCATCTGCGTAAATAAATACAGATGGCCTATAAAATAATCATAAAAGTCTAGCTCTCGTAATACTTTTCTCTCCATATTTCTCTTTTACTAAATCAAGAACCTTCGTTAGATTTTCACGTTCCAGTTGGGGCTCTTCAAATAAAGACAATTGATTTTCAAGCTGATCGGTCAGATTATGTAGTGTAACACCAATTAACCGAATCGGTTGTTTAAGCGATACCTCACCTAGGAGACTACAGGCCTCATGATAAATCACATCCTCAAGATCAGTAGCCCGTAGCAATGTACGCGAACGAGATAGCGTACGAAAATCATCGTACCGGACTTTTAAAGTAACCGTTTTGCCTCTGAGCATCTCCTTACGCAAACTTCGGCCTACATCAACAGCAAGCTTCAGCAAAGTCGTCTCCAACGCGTCATGATCTGCAATATCCTTTGCAAACGTCATCTCACGACCGATTGATTTAACCACTCGGTCGCTTTCCACAGGTCGATCATCAATCCCTTGAGCCAACTGATAAAGTTGACTTCCCAAAGTTCCAAATAATTGGGTCAAGAAATTTAATTCCAGGTGACGTAAGTCCCTAACTGTTTTGATATTGTAATTGTGCAATTGCACCGCTGTTTTTTCGCCGACTCCCCAGATCCTTTCCACCGGCAATGGGTCTAGAAACTCCTGAATCTTATCAGGTTGAACAACCACAAAACCATTTGGTTTTTTTATGTCTGAGGCGAGCTTTGCCAAAAACTTATTGCAGGCTATGCCGACTGAAGCTGTTAAGCTTAGTTCCTGCTGGATGCGTTGTTTTATCGACAAGGCAATTGTATCCACAGGACCAAATAAACTTGTAGAACCTGTTACATCTAAAAAGGCTTCATCAAGTGATAGAGGCTCAACCATAGGAGTATAAGCCAAAAATATCTGACGAATTTGCAAGGATACTTCTCGATATTTTTGTGCGTTTACTGGCAAGAAAGTTGCGAACGGACAGCGACGGGAAGCCTCTGCAATAGGCATCGCAGAGTGTATTCCATATTTACGCGCTTCATACGAAGCAGCAGAAACCACACCTCGACTATTGGGTCTGCCTCCAACCACTACGGGTTTACCCATTAAGGAAGGATCGTCGCGCTGTTCAACGGAGGCGAAGAAAGCATCCATATCCACATGTAATATTTTGCGATAGTTCGCCCAAATGTCCATCTTTCCCTCAACTAAAAGTTTTGGTTGCTTATTCTTCCGCTTCTTTCATTGGACAAGAATTAGATAAATCAATATCCGCAGTTATTTCTTTCCAGGAAGCTTCTTTAATATTGACATTTTCTAAGAGAAGAATAAGGTCGGATCTTCCGAAATATGCAGGAACTCCTTGAGGATCTAAGGTCATGAGAACAACAGGCATCCCTTTAAAGACAGGTAGCAATCCTTTGATAACCATAGATGCATTAAACGAATTCTGAAATACAGTCGGTTGGACAGAAACAACGGCAATGGATTTACCTTGCTCTGTTACAACGGCACTTTCAAATTGAGTGTTCAAAAAAATCAGCTCCTATTTTGTCATAAAATTCATCTAGTTTTAGAATTCGACAGGTACTTTAAAAACCCTGCAAAAGAAAGATACTCACTTGGTAAGCATTCAGATCCTATCCTCTGAAATAATTCACGCCACCGGCAAAAATCGGTTGATACTTATTCCCTGGAACATTTTTCGCAATTTCCAGACCTGTTCTTTCGGAATGAGCCATTTTACCCAGAATACGTCCATCTGGGCTGGTGATTCCTTCAATCGCCTCAAAAGAGCCATTGGGCGTATAGATAACATCATTGCTTGGGTTACCGTCAAGATCAACATATTGGGTAGCAACCTGTCCCTTATCAATTAACATCTGGATCACTTCCTGATTGGCAACAAACCGTCCTTCTCCGTGGGAGATGGGCACGGTATGAATATCTCCCAGTTTCACCCCGCTAAACCATGGGGATAAGACGGAAACTACTTTGGTTTCGACCATACAGGAAACGTGACGTCCGATTTTATTATACGTGAGGGTAGGAGAATCCTCCCTTAAATCGATAATTTCTCCATAGGGAACAAGGCCCAGTTTAATCAACGCTTGAAAACCATTACAAATTCCGAGCATCAAACCATCCCGTTGGTTCATAAGCTCAGCCACCGCTTCTTTAATCCTGGGGTTTCTGAACATAGTAGCAATAAATTTACCCGAACCGTCTGGTTCATCCCCAGCACTAAAGCCCCCGGGAAGCATGACGATTTGAGCCTGCTTTATCTTCTTAACCATCTCTTGAATAGACTGTTCCACATCGGTTGCCGTCAGGTTTTTGATCACTAAAGTTTCAACAAGCCCTCCGGCTTTCTCAAAGGCTTTAGCAGAGTCGTATTCACAATTGGTACCTGGAAAAACCGGAATAAAGATTCTTGGTTTCGCTATTTTTGTGGACGGTGTATAAGTATTGCGCAAGTTGAAGCTCACAATTTGCGGTTTTACAACGTTTTCCGTTTGAGTCGGAAAAATCTTTTCCAATGGCTTTTCCCAAGCCTGTAAAGCGATATTTAGCTCAACATCCACACCATTAACCGTAATCACCGGTTTTCCCTGGGTAACTCCGAGCAGTTGATACTCAACTTCTCCGAACACTTCAGCTAGATCCACCGTTTCTTCAATTTCCAAGACAATTGAACCATAATCAGCCGAAAACAGTTGACTGATCTCTAGTGGACTGTTAATAATCATCCCGATTCGATTTCCAAACGCCATTTTACTCAGTGCTGCAGCAAGTCCTCCCATCCTGACGGTATGAGTAGCTAAAACGTTTCCAGTATGAATTAAAGAATTAATCTTAGTATAGTTTTTGCTAAGTTGTTTAAAGTCAGGAACCTCATGTTCATCCCGAATGACCTTGACTAGGACCACCTGACTGCCAATCTTTTTGAACTCTTGAGACACAACTTTATCCGCCTCAATCACATTGACTGCAAAAGCAACTAAGGTTGGAGGAACGTGCAAATCCATGAAGGTTCCTGACATACTGTCTTTTCCACCGATCGCCGGTATCCCTAGTTTTTTCTGAGCATAAAAAGCCCCTAGCAATGCACTAAAGGGTTTCCCCCATTTTTCAGGTTCTTTTCCTAATCGTTCGAAATACTCTTGAAGGGTAAGCCGAACCTTGCGATAATCCCCGCCAAGGGCCACGCTTTTAGTTACCGCATCAACGACAGCATATAAGGCACCGTGAAACGGACTCCACTTCGACAATTGTGGGTTATAGCCATAGGTCATAATGGTCGCCGTATTCGTTTCCCCAGACAGAACAGGGATCTTAGCTACCATCCCTTCCGCCGGAGTAACCTGATATTTTCCCCCTAACGGCATCAGAACAGATGACATCCCGATAGTACTGTCAAACCTCTCTACCAACCCTTTTTGGCTACAGACATTTAAATCTGTCAGATTAGCTAACCAAGCTTCGTTTAATAAGGAGCCTTCGCTTTCCATATTTTTTACAGCTAGTTTTCGTTCGACTGTTTCCGGTAGCCGAGTAAAATAATTTTGAGTTTCCATAGGAAGAGCGACTTGAACCTTAGTCGTCTGCTTAACCCCATTGGTATCGAGAAATTCTCGGCTGAGATCAACAATGGTCTGTCCTCGCCAAACCATCGTGAGTCTAGGATCAGAACTAACCTGAGCCACTAAAGTGGCTTCCAAGTTTTCCTCATGAGCATATTTTGTAAATATCTCAAAATCTTGAGCACGAATTACAACGGCCATGCGCTCTTGAGATTCTGAAATCGCGAGTTCTGTTCCATCCAGACCTTCATATTTTTTGGGAACTGCATCAAGGTTTATTTCCAAGCCATCGGTTAATTCTCCAATAGCTACCGAAACTCCACCCGCTCCAAAATCATTGCATCGTTTGATTAGAGTACTTACCTTTGCATTACGGAAGAGCCTTTGAATTTTCCGTTCTGTCGGAGGATTTCCTTTTTGTACTTCCGCCCCACAGGTCAGTAAGGACTCTGTAGTATGTTCTTTGGAAGAACCTGTCGCACCACCACATCCATCCCGCCCTGTTCTCCCGCCGACGAGCACGACAACATCCCCTGCTTCAGGGGCTTCGCGCACGACGTTCTTCCGGGGAGCTGCGGCAATCACAGCCCCAATTTCCATACGTTTGGCTACAAAGCCTTCATCATAGACTTCCGTTACTTGCCCCGTAGCCAGACCAATTTGATTTCCGTAGGAACTATAACCAGACGCAGCACCTCTCGTGATCTTTCTCTGAGGGAGTTTTCCGGGTAGAGTATCCTCTAGCTTGGACCTCGGATCACCGCTTCCCGTTACACGCATGGCTTGATATACATAAGTGCGCCCAGACAAGGGATCTCGAATGGCACCCCCTAGACAGGTAGCCGCCCCACCGAACGGCTCTATTTCTGTCGGATGGTTATGAGTCTCATTTTTAAACATCACCAGCCACTCTTCGTCTTGACCGTTGATATCGACATTTACAACAATACTACACGCATTAATCTCATCCGATTCATCGAGGTCTGGTAATTTCCCTTTCTTCTTTAGCTCTTTCATAGCCAAAACGCCGATGTCCATCAGACAGACATCTCGGTTAGCGGGGTTTTCACCATAGACATAATCCCGGGAAGTGAGATATTCATGGTAAGCCGTATTTAAAGGAGCAGCAAAATACCCTTCTGGAAAAGAAACTTCTTCGATCTTTGTATTAAACGTGGTGTGCCGACAATGATCCGACCAGTAAGTGTCTATCACTCGGATTTCAGTAATCGTCGGATTCCGTTGCTCTGTCTCTCGAAAATATTTTTGGCAGAATGCTAAATCCTCGTAACTCATTGCTAAGCCTGTTTCATTAAAAAAGGTCCGCAATTCTTCAGGTGACTTTTCAATAAAGCGTTCAATAATTTCGACATCTGGCGGAATTACAGGTTCAAATTCCAAGCTTTCCGGTTTTTCTAAAGTAGCTTCCCGTGATTCAACAGGGTTGATGCAGTAAGCCTTAATTTTTTGGAAATCCTCTGGGGATAATTGACCCTTTAAAACAATCACCTTCGCCGAAGCAATAGCGGGCCGCTCTTTTTGGGTCAGGATCTGTACACACTGGGCTGCTGAATCTGCCCGTTGATCATACTGACCGGGCAAATATTCCATAGCAAAAATTCGGTCTTGATTGGGAATCTCTATATCTTCGTCAAACACCAAATCCAAGGGAGGCTCAGCAAAGATAATAGGACGGGATTTAGCGTATTCCTCATCTGTAATTCCTGAAATATCATACCGATTAATGACTCTTAAGCCATGCAATCCTTTGATCCCTAAGTTTTCTAATAGATCGTTATAGAGACCTTGAGCTTCAATATCATAGCCCGGTTTTTTTTCCACATAAATTCGTTTCACAGCATTTACTTCCATATCATCCTCCGTCAGTTAGTTTTAGATGCAACTATTTGATCTTCGATTACCCTTGATCCATAAAATATGTTTAAGGCCATAGCACTTTTGTCTATGGCCTTGTCGCGCAATTATTGTTGACACTTAATTCTCTTAGATTGCATAATACCATGATTTCAATTGAAATAAAAGAAGCCCAGCATTTTAATTTTCTCTAAGAAAAATCTTTTTCAAAAAACCTTTCCGAAGGTCTTAAGTTTAACTATCTCAGTCTATCTTCTTTTGCTCTGAATGTAAGGAATTACCGTCGGTAGCATGGAAATAAAGATGATTCCAAAGATTACATACGTGAAATTTTGTTTGACCGCAGGGATATTTCCAAAGAAAAACCCTGTAAACATAAACAGCATGACCCAAGACACTCCACCAATAAAATTGTATATAAAAAACCTAGTAAAGCTCATTTTACCGAGACCCGCAACGAAAGGTGCAAACGTTCGAATAATTGGCAAAAATCTTGATAAAATTATAGCCTTACCCCCATGCCTCTTATAAAAAGCTTGGGTTTTATACAGGTATTCTTTCTTTATAATCCGTGAGTTTTTCATACCAAGTAACTTATGCCCAATTATTTTGCCGATAAAATAATTTAATATATTTCCTCCAATAGCCGCAAGTATTAGCAGTATTAAGGCTAACTTAAAGTTCAAGGCTTTCGAAGCTCCCAAAGCCCCTATTACAAAAAGCAATGAGTCACCAGGCAGAAAAGGGGTTACCACAAATCCGGTTTCACTAAAAATGATCAAAAATAATACAAAATAAGTCCAAGGGCCATAGACCATAATGATTTCTACGAGGTGTCGATCAATGTGAAGTATAAAATCGATAAAACTAGTTATTAATCCCATAATAGCTCCTTTTATAGTTAATGTTGGTATGACCGAATTATAATATTCGCCAAAGTTCCGAGAAATTCCTTTATCAAAATTTGGCTTTCAGAATTACTATGCCCTGATTTCTTTCATTCCACTTATAATCGAAGGGTCTCTGGTATAAACAAAGGACCCTTCGCTCATAAGTTACAAGAAGTATAACTAGGAACTATAATTATACTTCATTTTACTACAATTCTTTTTCTTGAATATATTCCATGAGCAACTTAGCGGTTCCTCCTGTAAGTTTTAGACATCGCCGCAAATGCTCTGGAGAATCAAATTCATGCGGATTTAAACTACGGCAACAAGTACCTCCAAATTCCACCTTGAAGCGATCGTGAAATTCATGAGCAACTTCATAGGCTTCTTCTCTTGATTGTTTGGGATCATTGCGACCTCTATATAGTCCTAGAATCATGATTGAACCAGTCAATGCACCACACTGACAACCAGCATGTCCTAATCCTCCACCAAAACCAGTAGCAATTTTTAAGCTTTCTTGACTCAACGGATAGTTCATAATCTCGTTAAAAGTATGAAGTATGGACTCAGCACAGTTTAAACCGTTCTTAAAATTGTTACCCGCTCGTGATCGCGCCTCTAAAGCTAAATCCTCCATTGCTAGTCCCCTTTCTCTTACGGATGGTTCTTGTCTATTTAATAATTTAATTCAACAATAGCAGTCTAAATTCCTACTATTACTAAAACTTTTTTGGGTAAAAACAAAGTGGGCAGTACAAACATCAGAGTTTTTGTTACTGCCCCGCATTAGGATGGGTTATAAATTTCTCCGAAATACTTTATACTAGTCGCTAAGAATGAGTTACTTCTAAGACCCCTTTATCAAGATCATATTTAATCCCAAGGACGTCTACCTCTTTTAAATTGACACCCTCCTTAATAAGGGGGCTCTTTAAAAGATCTCTAAGGGCATTTTGAATGTTAAGATCTGTACTTGCTTCGATTAATTCTTTACCAGTCGTGCCCATTGCCCTCGCCTCAATGACAGCAGGTTTAATTTTTTCGATGAGCGCTGAAATACTACCGTTACTTTCTCCTCCTTCTACTGCAGCAGTGACCGCTCCACATTCTTCATGTCCAAGAACTACAATTAATGGAACTTTTAAATGCTCAACCGCATATTCAACACTTCCTAATTCAACCGGGGTAATAATATTCCCCGCTACTCTAACAACAAATAAATCTCCCAAGGCTTGATCAAATAAAATTTCAGGCGGAACCCTCGAATCAGAGCAGCTAACTATAACCGCGAAGGGATGCTGTCCATTCTTAAGTAATTCACTACGTCTTGTAAAACTGAGGTCTTTACTTAAGGGCTTGCCAGCAACAAAACGCCCATTTCCGTCCATTAAGAGTTGTATTGCATCGTCTGGTGAAGAGATTACTTCCGCTCGTTTATAGACGGGAACCAGAGCCATCGCTTTTTGGGCAGTTGAGTTGTTCGGGTCTAAAGTATGTTCATCAGTCGTAGGTGTAATCTGATTTCGGCAGCCACTTAAGATCGTCGCTAAGCTAAGCAGGACGGTCATAAGATAAACTGTAGGTTTTTTCACTTAAATCTCTCCTTACAAATTTGACTATGATAATTTTTTACCTTTAGACCATTTTACCCAAAAAATCCCTTAGCTTAGTCATAACACCACAATAAGAAATGAATAACAACCGCTTCCTTTTTGAGCGTTCTTTAAAGATAACAGTAATTGAGGAGTGCAAGGTACAAATAAGGTCAACAATTATTTTGGTGAATAAAAACACCGGCCAAATTAATGACCGGTGTTAGATTATAATATTTGTGTTATTCCAGTTGTAGGTGTACTCTTCTTAAATGAAAGAGTCATTATTCTGTTTGCCTATAGAATAATGACTCTGGGACGTTAATGAATGTTGAATTTATCAATCGATTGCTGTAACTCGTTGGCAAGCTGAGATAAGCCTTGACTAGCATTCGCAATTTCTGTCATTGACGCTGCTTGCTCTTCGGATGCAGCGGAAACCTGCTCTGTACTAGCTGCATTGCTCTCGGCTATGCTGGCTAGAGTTCTTAAAATCTCAATAATCTGGTCTTTTTTCTTAGCCATTTCTTTCCCAGAGTTATTTAACGTATGCATAATTGATTTTGTCTCTTCGATTGCTTCCGCTATCCCCTTGAATTTCTCTATAGTAATCGTGACACTTTCTTCTTGCTTCCTCGCAATCGCTGAACTCAACCCTATAACATCTACCGCATTTTGAGAGTTTGCCTTTAATTCCTTAACAATAATGTCAATTTCTCTAGTCGATTGTGCGGATTGTTCCGCTAACTTCCTAATTTCTTCTGAAACAACGGCAAATCCTCTACCTGCCTCACCGGCTCGAGCTGCCTCTATGGCAGCATTCAAGGCTAATAGATTAGTTTGATCGGCAACAGCTTGAATCAACTGACTGGCGGAATTAATTTTCTCGGCACTTTGATTTGTCTTTAGGATTCCTTCCTGGATTCGTTCTGTATAGTGCTCTCTTTCTTCTGTGTTTTCCAGTAAATCTTTGATAGCAATACTTCCCTCATCTTTAAGAGTCTCAACAATCTCAATAGAATTATTCAGATCTACTAGATTCTGTTGGTCTTCCTGAATTGTAACTCCTAATTCGGTCATTTCCCGAACCCCATTTTCCGTATCTCTTACCTGATCTGTGGCACTACCTGCAATTTGTTCAATCGTTTTAGCCACCTCATCAACCGCAATGGCCGACTGCATAGATATAGACGTAAGTTCCTGAGAAGTATTTGAAACCTGTTTTGCTGTTAAAGATAAATGGTTTAAGATTTCTCGTTGATTTATATTTGTTGCTTTTATAACCTGGTTTAAAATTCCGAACTCATTATTTCTTCTTGATATAACCTCCGACAACTTTTCGACATCAAGCTCTTTATATGGATTTTCATAAAATACGATATCACTGTGAATCTCTTTTACTTCATTCAATTTGATATCTGCACCTATCGCACCTAAAAATTTCCCTTTTAGGGTGATCGGTAGCATGATACTGGTCATTAAAATCGATTTCCCATTAAATTCATAAGTATAGGGCTCTAGAATTATTAGTTTGCCACTCTCTTTAGGACGAGAGTACCAAGTTTCATCATAGACATTCTTGAGAGCAGTTACTTCAATCGTTTCGTTTTCCCGAAATACATAGGAAGTAAATTGTCCATGGTCATAATAGTCGATATTTTGGAAATGATCATCCTTGCCATCGAAAGCATCAGGTTCCCAGAATGAACTTAAGGCGAGGATTTGTTCGTTTCGACTTAATAAGGTCTTTTGCAGCTCAATAACAGTCTGTCTGTCGGGATTTCCGCTTTTTTTGATTCTAATAAGTTCAACGAGAAGTTCTTTGACTAGCTTGACACCCTCTTCTAGAATTATATAATCCCCTAATGATCCTCTTTTTAAAGTTTCTATTGATATTGCTATTAACTTTTTTGTTTTGTAATTTTGAAATACAATAATTGCGAGTAACGCTAAAATACTTAAGATCAAGAGGTATATCGCAAAATTTGAGTTTCTAAAGACAAAACTGATGATGATCATCATTACTGATAACATCAAAGGTAGTAAATTGCTTCTGCACCATATGAATGACCTCAAAGCCATCCCCCCTATCCACTTTTTCTTATATTATAACAGAATAATTCAATTTTCGCGCAATATTACGGATCATCTTTTGACAATTTAGAAACAAAATACCCAGTGATTTATAATTAATCAACGAAATAATTCTAGTGTAAAATTTGGCCAATCGGCGCACACTAATTCTGGAATACCGTAGGAGGAGCTAGATGTGTTGAAAAAGCTACTTTTAGGCACTTTAATTACACTAGTAAGTCTATATGTAATATTTCAAATTGCTTATATTGCTACCTCAAGGCCGTTTTTTTGTGCTAAATGTCATGAGGTTGCAAAGTATGTCTCATCATGGCAAGTATCAGCACACAAAACAATTGGATGTTTAGACTGCCATCAGCCGAGAGGTGAATTAGGTAAATTTCATGCTAAAGCACGGGGTTTGAACTACGTATTTCAACATTTTTGTAAAAAGTATACTATACCTTCACGAGCTATTATTTCAGAACAAAATTGTATAGGATGTCATTTAGGGGACAATGCGTCATACCCTGATACTATTCATCTTAAAAACACACCTGCGATAAACCATTACCAAACTATTAAACAGTCAAAATCCTGTTTGGAATGTCATCGAGAATCAGGTCATAAAGTAGATATCTACCTGTCGCCCGAATTAAAAGGCGCTAAGTCATAAAAGAAAAAATATAAATTTCCAATCACCAGGGAGTTCCATTAGTTGATACCAATTCGCCCGAGAGATTGAATGATGACTGTTCCACCAAGAAAGATAATTAGAAATGAAGAAACAATAGCCAAACGATTGACAACTTGCCACCGTTCCAGCTTTTTTATAGTATGACTTGCCCGGACCACAAATACTGCGATCCCTACCATTGTAATTGCACCACCGATCGAAAAAGCGCCCACTAGTCCTAACCCTAAGGGAATTTTATTGGCTGAAACTGCCGCTAGTAAAATTGCTAAAGCGCTTGGGCATGGAACAATCCCAGTAAAAAAGCCTGTTAAAAACAGATTGGAACGTGAGGTCGGAACAGAATGGGACTCTGAATGGTGATGATTACAATGACTTATACATCCGACGGTTCCCTGTACTTTATTTGTTTTTTGCCTAGCCTCGCAAAAGTCAAAATACCTTTGAGTCAAAATATTTAATCCAATATAAATCACGACAACCCCAGAAATAAGTTGAAACCACTGGATCAGATTATCAGGCACTATTACTTTAACTGCCGACGAAGCTGAAAGGGCTATCAGTGTAATAGAGAGAGTATGTGCCAACGCTGAAATCAAACCTATGCCGATAGCATCTTTAATCTTGG